>CAZODN010000023.1:3669-26585 GCA_964578545.1 uncultured Gaiellales bacterium | reverse complement strand
TCCTCCGCCCAGATCCGTCCGCCGTGCGCCTCGACGAGGCCGCGCGCGATCGCGAGGCCGAGGCCCGCGCCCCGAGACGTGCGCGAGCGATCCGCTCGCCAGAAGCGCTCGAACATCCGCTCCCGCGCCTCCGCGTCGAGACCCTCGCCCGTGTCTTCGACCGCGACCCTGATCTCCGCCGCACGCGGCTCGACGCGAACCGCGACGACGCCGTCGCTCGGCGTGTGTCGAAGCGCGTTCGTCAGCAGGTTCATGAGCACGCGCTCGACCTTCTCGGGGGCGAACCGCGCCGTGACGTCGTCGTCGACCTCGGCGGCGAGGGTGACGTGCCGCAGCCGCGCCTCGGCCTCGACGCCGCGGAGGCTGCTCGAGATGACGGGGGCGACCGGGAGACTCCGTAGCTCGAGCGTGAGCGCGCCCGCGTCGATGCGCGCGAGCTCGAACAGGTCGTCGACGAGTCGCGAGAGCACGCGCACCTGCTCGCGGAGGACGGGGACGTACTCGCCGGGCTCGCCCAGCCCGTCCTCGAGCGCCTCGAGCATCGCCTGCATGTTGGCGAGCGGCGTGCGCAGGTCGTGGCTCGCCCACGCGACGAGCTCGCGCCGCGTGTCGAAGAGACGGCCGAGGTTCGCGCCCATCTCGTTGAAGGACGCGGCGAGCTCGGCCACCTCCGCCGGCCCTCCTTCCGGCGCCCGCGCGTCGAGGTTTCCCTGGGCGAGCTCGACGGAGGCCGTGCGCACGCGGTCGATCGAGTCCGCGATCGACCGCGCCACCAGAAGCGCTGCGACGAGAGCTGTCAACGCCGACGCGGCGGTGACGGCGAGGATCTTGACGTCGTCGCCCATGTGGAACATCACCCAGCCCGACGCGAGCACCGCGCCCAGGGGGAGCAGGACTGCGAGCACGGCGAGGCCGGCGAGCTGCAGCCGTACGGTCGGGAGCAGGCGGAGGAGGGCAGCCAGCGCGAGCCCGACTCCGAGCGTCGCGAGCGCGACGACGAGCCCGTTCGCGATCATGCCGTGAGCCTGTAGCCGATGCCCCAGACCGTCTCCAGGTGCTTCGGCTTCGAGGGGTCGTCCTCGATCTTCTCGCGCAGGCGCCGCACGTGGACGGTCACCGTTCCCGTGTCGAGGGCGGCGGTGTACCCCCACACGCGTGCCATCAGCTGATCCCGCGAGAACACCCGCCGCGGATGGCTGGCGAGGAACCAGAGCAGGTCGAACTCCCTTGCCGTCAGGTGCAGCTCGATGCCGGCCTTGCGAACCTCCCGCGTGGCCTGCTCGAGCTCGACGTCGCCGAACTGCAGGCGCTCCACCGACTCGTCGGCACGGTCGGACCGGCGCAGCACGCTCTTCACCCGCGCGGCGAGCTCGCGCGGGGAGAACGGCTTCGTCACGTAGTCGTCCGCGCCCAGCTCCAGGCCGACGATCCGGTCGGCCTCCTCGCCGCGGGCGGTCAGCATGATCACCGGAAGCTGCGACGTCGAGCGGATCCACCGGCAGAGCTCGAGCCCGTCCGTTCCCGGGAGCATGACGTCGAGCACCACGAGATCCGGTGGGGTTCGCGCGAGCGCGTCACGTGCGGCGTTGCCGTCGTCGGCCTCGACCGTCCGGTACCCCTCGCGCTCGAGGTAGCGGACGACGACCTCCCGCACGATGGGCTCGTCGTCGACGACGAGGACGGTCTTCATCGTCGAAGTGTGCCTCGGGTCGTGCCTCCAGGCCCTCTAGACACGAACCACGAACCAGCCGTCGACGTTGTCGCAGAGGACGGTGTTGGGGGGATCGTCGTGGTACGCGTACAGCGGCAGGCCCCGGAAGGTCACCTGGAGCCGCCCGTCGGGGCGCTTGACGACGCCGAACTTCCCTTTCACCCCGCGCATCGTCGGCGGCACCGCCGCACGAGACGTGACGACGAGCGGCGGCCACACCCGAGCGCACTCACCCGTGCACAGGATCTTCCCGCCCGCGCGCTTCTCGACGTTCCAGTAGTAGAGCGGAAGCTTGTTCTTGCTCTGGAGGATGTTGCCGAACGTCGGGTTCTTCACCTTGACTGCCGGCGGTCTCGGATTCGCGTCGGCGAGCGACATGGCCGCCGGGGCAGCCAGGAGTGTGAGCACTCCGGCCACGACGGCCGCGAGCGCTGTGCGATGGGGATGCTTCATGTGCCCTCCCGTGTGTGGGTCTCGGTCAGAGCGGAGGGTGGCATCGAATCCTTGCCAAGTCCTTACGTCCTTGTTGCGGCTGGGTAACGCGGGCGTCAGCAGGCATTGAGTTCACGAATCGTTCATCCGGGCGAGAGCCGAGCGAAAGGCCCGCGCCCTACGGTCGCCGGGGTCATCGACAAGGAGGAGCCCGCTGATGAAGCGATTCGTACTGATGGTCGCAGTGCTGGCCGGCGCAGCCGCCGTCGCCCTCCCGGCGCTCGCCGCCGACGGCCCCGTGAAGACGTTCTCGCAGGACGTGACGCTCGGCTTCTATCGGGGCCAGGTCGTCTCGTACCTCGACCTCGGCCCGGTGAAGCTCCGGCCCGGAAACAAGGTCGCACCGATCTGGGCGTTCACGAACGGCGACGAGGGGCAGCGGAACGTCATCGACACCGTCCCCGGACGCAAGGACTACACGCCCCTGTGGGCCGTGAACCTCGTCACCTGGCGGGCGAGTGAGACGCCGCGCGTCCTTCGCTCGGCGGCCGCGGTGCGCGCGGCCCAGCGTGCCGGCGAGGTGACCGTCAAGGCGGCGCCGATCGTCGTCAACTGCCCGGTGCTGTGACCCGCGCACGCGGGGCCGTGCGACGCGTCTTGGTCGCTCCCGAGCTGACAACCGCCGGGGCCGATCGTCGCGCCGGCCTCGACGCGCGCTCTCGAGACGGCGGGAGCCCGGTGGCCTCCCGGGCTCCGCCGTCGAGCCTTCCGGATCGCCTCCGGGTGAGCTCGACCGTCGCCGGCGACACGGCTACGGGAGCAGCTCGGTCAGCTCGTGGTACGTCTCGGGCCGGCGGTCGCGGTAGAATGGTCAGGTCGTTCGCACCTCGTCGATCATCCCCAGGTCGAGGCCGGCGACGAGCACCTCGTCCTCGGTGTCGGAGGCTTGCGCGACGATCTGGCCCCGCGGGTCGCAGAAGTAGCTCGAGCCGCAGAAGCGCGCGCCGGGGACGAGCTCCTCGCCGGCGCGGTTGATCGCGCCGACGAGGTCGCTGTTCGCGACCGCGTGCGCCGGCTGCTCGCGCTGCCACAGGTAGCGCGAGAGGCTCTCGATCGTCGTCGAGGGGTTGAACGTGAGCTGCGCGCCGTGGAGGTCGAGCACGCGCGCGGGCTCGGGGAAGTGCCGGTCGTCGCAGTTGCGCGTCGTGATCTGCGCGACTTCGCTACCCTGAGCCACTCGGGGCGGTTAGCTCAGTTGGGAGAGCACCAGCTCGACAAGCTGGGGGTCACTGGTTCGAGCCCAGTACCGCCCACTCGGTGATCATCTTCGAAGAGGCCCGCGGGGCCTCTTCTCGTTCTCCGCGCGGCGGAGAGCTCCACGGGAGCTGTGCGCACGTGTTGCGGTACGCGCGGCCTGCATCTACCCTGACGCGCACGTTGCGACTCGTGACCCGCCCCGGCCTCGTCCTCGCGATCGCAATCGCCGCCTTTGCGCTGCCCACGCTCGCCTCGGGCGCGCTGTCGGCGCCGGCCGCGAACAGCGTGACCTTCCAGGACTCGACCGGGGAGACGCCGGGCGCGCCCGACATCACGACGATCACCGTCTCGAACGACGACACGGGGCTGATCACGTTCCGGATCAACGTCCCGAGCCGGCCGACGCTCGACCAGGACATGCTCTTCGAGATCTGGGTCGACTCGGACTCGAACGCCGCGACCGGCGACCCCGAGCTCGCGGGCGTGGACTACGTGATGCAGCTCGTGCGTGGCGAGATCAACCTCTACAAGTGGGACGGGAGCGACTTCACGCGCCGCTTCGGCGACCCGTCGGCGGTGACGCTCTCCCAGTCGTACCAGGCTGGCCTCACGGTCAGGATCTCGGCCAGCGAGCTCGGGAACACGAAGGCCTTCCGGTTCTTCGTGATCGCGATCTCCGGGCTCGTCGTCGATCCCGTCACGGGTGAGATCGACGGCACGAGCGCGGTCGGCGACGCGGCGCCCGGCGGCGGCGCGGGCCTCTACCCGTACGAGGTGAAGATCGCGAAGCCGACGCTCGTCGCGAAGAAGCTGACCGCCTCGCCGGCGAAGCCGAAGGCCGGCAAGCCCTTCACGCTCCGCCTCGTCGCGGCGCGCTCGGATACCGGGGCGACGATCCAGAACGGCCGCGTCACCTGCGTCGCGAAGGCCGGCAACGTCCGGCTGAAGCCGCAGGTCGCGCGGGTGGTCGGCGGCGCCGCGACCTGCACGTGGAACATCCCCGCCTCGGCGTCCGGGAAGACCTTCCGCGGCACGGTGACGATCTCCTTCGAGGGCCTCAAGACCTCGCAGAGCTACGCGAGCAAGATCCGCTAGCGCGCCGCCCGTGCGACGCCTCGCGCTCCTCGCTTCCCTCGTCGCCGTCGTCGCCTTCGCCGGCTCGGCCGCCGGCTCCGTCGACCGGACGCCGCGGAGCGTCGTCGAGGCGGCGCTCCTGAAGGTCCGCCCGGCTCCTGACCACTCGGCGTTCCGCCCGACGAAGGACAACCGCGTCCGCGTGATCGTGGCGCTCGCGGAGCCCCCGCTCGCCGCGGCGGCGTACGGACGGCGGCTCGCCGGCCCGGGCACGAACCGGAAGCTGAGCCTCGCGACGCCGTTCGCGCGGTCGTACCTGGCGCGGCTCGAGGCCTCGCAGGCGCGCGCGATCGCGAGTGTCGAGCGCGCGATCCCGGAGGCGGTCGTGTCGCGCCGCTACGAGCTCCTCCTGAACGGGTTCGCCGTCAGCGTGCCCTACGAGCAGCTTCCGAAGCTGCTCGCGCTCGACGTCGCCGACCGCGTGTACCCGAGCCTCTCCTACCGGCTCTCGCTCAACACCGGCCCCGCGGTCGTCGGCGCCCCGCAGTTCTCGTCGGCCACGGGAGCGCGCGGGGAGGGCGTCAAGGTGGCCGTCGTCGACGACGGCGTGGACTCCGAGCACCCCTTCCTCGACCCGACGGGGTTCTCGTACCCGCCGGGATTCCCCAAGGGAACGAGCGGAGGAACGACGCCGAAGGTGATCGTCGCCCGCGGCTTCCCCGGGCCGGGCGCGAACAGCACGCCGCTCGACCGTGACAACTCGTTCCACGGGACGCACGTGGCCGGCATCATCGCCGGCGTCCCGACCGATGTCGAAGCCGGGCGTCCGGGCTACTGCGTCGAGGCGCAGGGCGGGTGCCACCCCGCGGTGAAGGGACTGTCCGGGGTCGCCCCCCGCGCGCACATCGGCAACTACCGCGTGTTCAACGTCCCCGACCCGCTCGGCGGCTGCTGCTCGGCGAACACGCCGGAGATCGTCGCCGCGTTCGAGGCTGCGGTGCGGGACGGCATGGACGTCATCAACTTCTCCGGCGGCGGGCCGCAGGCCGATCCCCGGACGGACGGGCTCGTGCCCGCGGTCGCGAACGCCGTGAAGGCCGGCGTCCCCGTGGTCATCTCCGCCGGCAACGACCGGGACTTCTTCGGGCTCGGGACGACCGGCTCGCCCGCGACGGCGCCGGAGTCGATCGCGGTCGGCTCCACGACGAACGCCCACACGTTCGGGCCCTCGTTCACCGTGACGTCGCCGGCGGGCCTCGGCCGCATCCCGTTCGTCCCCGCCGACACGATCCCGCCCTCGTGGGTCGCGAGCGACCAGCGGCTCGTGGACGTGGGGACGGTGAACGGCGTCGACCGGCGGCTGTGCAGCGACCAGCCTGCACTCCCGTCGGGCTCGTTGCGCGGCGCGATCGCGCTCGTGAGCCGGGGCGGCTGCCCGCACTCGGCGAAGGTGGCCCGGGCGTCGGCGGCCGGCGCCGTCGGGGTCGTCGTCGCCGAGAACCGCCCCGGCGACCCGACGTGGGCGTACGTCTCCGGGATTTCGGGCGGCGCGATCTCCGACCTCGACGGCGCGCGGCTGCGCGCGGCGGCCGCCGGTGCGGGGGGCTCCGTGCAGGTGCGCTTCAGCCGCGACACGCTCGAGGTGCCCACGACCTGGGCCGGCGTCCCGTCGAGCTTCTCCGCGGGCGGGCTGACCGCCTTCGGCCACCAGCTGAAGCCGGACATCACGGCACCGGGCTCGCAGGTGCTCTCCTCGACGCTGCCGGAGTTCGCCGGCGACGACTACGCCGTGCTCGACGGGACGAGCTTCTCCGCGCCGCACGTCGCCGGGCTCGCCGCCCTCCTCCTGCAGCGGCACCCGGGCTGGACGCCGCAACAGGTGAAGTCGGCACTCATGTCGACGGCAGGGCCAGCCTTCGCGGACACGTCGCTCACGGAGGAGGCGTCGGTTCTCCTCGAGGGCGCCGGCCAGCCGCGGATCTCGGTCGCCGATCGCCCGCTGATCTTCACCGATCCCCAGTCGCTCTCCTTCGGCTACCTCGCCGCGGGCGCGGCCGCGAACTCGAAGGCGATCCCGGTCACCGTGTCCGACGCGGGCGACGGGGCGGGAACGTGGACGGCCGAGGTCCGGCCGCAGGTGGCCTCGCCGGGCGCCTCCGTCGAGGCGGCGCCGGTGACGCTCGCCCCCGGCGGGCAGGCGATCGTCCAGGTCGTCGCCCGGGCGGCCGGCGGCGCCGCTGCCGGCGACAACTTCGGCTTCGTCCTGCTCCGGCGCGGGAGCGACCTACGCCGGATCCCGTACGCGTTCTCGGTGACGAGCTCGTCCCTGATCGGCACGACCGTGACCCCGCTGAAGACGACGCAGTCCGGCGACACGCGGAGCGGCGAGGACCGGGCGCGCGCCTACCGCTGGCCGACGTCGCCCTTCTCCATCCTCGGGATCTTCGGCGTCGATCCGTCCGTCTCGGACGACGGGAAGGAGAAGGTGTACGCGCTCGACCTCCCCAAGCAGGCCGTCAACGCCGGGGTCGTCGTCGTCCGGCCGAAGCCGAAGCTCGACGCCAACATCACCGCGCTCCTGAGCTCGAACCAGCCGATCCACCCCTGGTTCCTGAACTCGCTCGACGAGAACGACGTGACCGGGTACGCGGGCATCCCGGTGAACGTGAACGGCTCGATGCCGGACTTCCTCTTCTCGATCGGCGCCTCGGGCGGCGTCTTCCTGCCCGCGGGTCGCTACTACGTCTCGGTCGACTCCGGGCGCGACCCGTTCACGGGCCGGCCGCTGCACGGGCCGTACATCCTCCGCTCCTGGGTGAACGACGTCAAGCCGCCGAAGGTCGAGCTCCTCACGAAGGTGATCTCGAGCGGCCGGCCCACCATCGTCGCGAGGGTCACCGACGCGAAGGCCGGCGTGGACCCGTTCTCGCTCCAGCTGCGCTTCGGGCCGGCGAAGCGGGTCGAGGAGGTGGGTGCCGCGACGTACGACGACGTGACCGGGATCGCGACCTTCGCCATCCCGCGGGAGGCGCTCGCGCTGGAGCCGGGCACACAGTTCATGCGCATCATCGCCTCGGACTACCAGGAGGCGAAGAACATCGACACCGAGGGCGACAGCCCGAGGCCGAATACGAGGATCTTCGGCGCGCGCGTCCAGGCCGTCGCCCGCCCGACGGTGACGTGGATCACTCCGAGCGTCGGCAGGTGCCTCGCCCCGAAGCAGAAGCTCTCGGTCGTGGCGAACGACAACGTGCGCATCTCGTCGGTCGGCTTCTTCGACGGGAACCGGCAGATCGGCCGCGTGCGGAAGGACGTCTCCGGGATCTACGAGCTGACGTGGTCGACGAGCGGGAAGCGGAAGGGGACGCACGTCCTCACCGCGACCGCCTCGGACATCCGCGGCCGGGAGGCCTCCTCCAGCCGTACGGTCAAGATCTGCGGGTAGGGGGAGCCGTGATCCGGGCGACCCGCTTCGGAAGGCCGCTGCCCGACGGAGGGACGATCGGCGTCGCCGCGGCCGCGAGCCCGTACGACAGCCGCTCGCAGGTGCTGCGCGGCATCGAGTGGTGGGAGGCGCGCGGGTACCGGATCAAGCTCGGCGCCGGCGTCTGGGAGCGCGACGACTACGTCGCCGGGGACGCGCGGACGCGGGCGGACGACCTGAACGCGCTCTACGCCGACCCCGAGGTGGACGTCGTCCAGGCGCTCCAGGGCGGCTTCGGCTCGGCCCAGCTGATCCCGCACCTCGACTTCGACCTCATCGCCGACAACCCGAAGCCGCTCGTCGGCTTCTCCGACCTCACGGCGCTCCACGTCGCGCTCCGCCAGCGCTCGGGGCTGGCGACGATCTACGGCAACGGGCTCATGGGCGTCGGGAGCCCGGAGACGACGACGTTCACGAAGGACCGGCTGCTCGAGGTCCTGCGTACGGGCGGCGTGGGGGAGGTCCCGCACGACCCCGACGACCCCTGGGTGCGGTCGATCCACGGCGGGAGAGTGACGGCGCCGCTCGTGGGCGGCTGCCTCTGGCTCCTCATGCAGACGATGGGGACGCCGTGGGAGGTCGAGCTCGAGGGCGCGATCCTCTTCTTCGAGGACACCCACACGCCGCCGTACTACGTGGACGGCCAGCTCGTCCAGCTCGCGCACGCGGGCAAGCTCGACGGCGTCGTCGGCGTCGTCGTCGGGCAGATGGAGAAGTCCGACTGGGGTGACCTGCGCCCGGTGTCGGACTGGGCCCGCTCGCGCTCGCTCGAGGACGTGCTGGAGGAGCGACTCGGCTCGCTCGGCGTCCCCGTCCTCTACGGCCTCCCGCTCGGGCACGCGAAGCACCTCGCCGCGCTGCCGCTCGGCGTGACCTGCACGCTGGACGCAGACGCTCGTACCCTCACGGTCGACGAGCCCGCTCTTCGCTGAGCGCCGGCTCGTCGCCGTGGTGCACGAACAGGCCTCGCACCGCGTGCCACACCTGGGTCCGAACCGGCGGCCCGGGCGGCCCAGGCGGCTGCGACCAAGCGTACGCGAACTCCGCGCCGAGGAGCAGGATCCACGCGACGACGTACACGAAGAAGAGGAACGTCATCACGCCCGCGAGCGACCCGTAGATGAGGTTGTAGCGGGAGAAGTCGGAGAAGACGACCGCGAGCACCTTCGTCGAGCCCCAGATGCCACCTGCGGTCAGGACGGCGCCGGCGAGCGCTCCCGACTTCCGGATCTTCCGCGCGGGAACGAAGCGGTAGAGGAGGAGCACGGTGACGGCGATCGCGACGAGCTGGACGCCGTCGCGCAGGAGGACGCCCGAGGGCGTCGCGTCGATGCTCGCCCGTGCGAAGGCCTCGTCCACGACCCGGCTGAAGAACGCGCCGAACGCCGAGAGCCCGACGATGACGATCACGAGCACTCCGGCCGCGGCGATGAGGACGAAGTCCACGAGCTTCGCGTGCGCCGCCGGCCGACCCCGCTCCACCTTCATCGCCGCCTCGAGGCCGATGCGAATCGACGCCATCATCCCGGAGGCGCCCCACAGCAGCGCGACGAGGGAGACGAGCCCGATCGCCGAGAAGGGCGAGGCGATGCCCTCGATCGAGGACTGGACGTCTGCCTGTCCGGACTCCGAGACGGGGAGGATGTCCACGAGCTCGTCGATGACCTTCTGGCGGAGCTCGTCGTCCTGGAGGACGAGGCCGAAGATCGAGACGAGCGCGATCGTCAGCGGGAAGAGGGAGAAGAGGACGCGGTACGAGATCGCCGCCGCGTACTGCGTGCACCGGTCCTTGAACATGTCCTCGATCGCGGTCGGCAGCGCGCGGGCGATGCCCCGCGCGACCGCTCCGAGCCGGTCGAGCGGCGCGCGGGCGATGCGGGCGAGCCGTCCGTGCTCGGGGGCTGGGGCCTCCGTCATCGTCCTGAGTCTACGGAGAGCGTCCGGCTGCTCCGCTCTCTCGGGACGGGACGCGACCGCCGACTATCCTCACTCGCGATGAAGGTCGTTCTCCCCGACTCCTCCGAGCTCGAGCTGCCCGACGGCGCCACGGGCCTCGACGCCGCGCGCGCCATCGGCCCGAAGCTCGCGGAGTCGGCCGTGCTCGTGCGCGTCGACGGCGAGGTGCGCGACCTGCGGCTCCCGCTCGCGGACGGCGAGCGCATCCAGATCCTGACCACGCGCGACGCGCAGGACGCGGACGCGCTGTACGTGCTCCGGCACTCGACCGCGCACCTCCTCGCCGAGGCCGTCATGCGGCTGCACCCGGGTGTGAAGATCGCGATCGGTCCGCCGATCGAGGACGGCTTCTACTACGACTTCGAGTTCCCCGAGCCGATCTCGGAGGCGGACCTCGAGGCGATCGAAGAGGAGATCCGGCGGGAGATCGCCGAAGGGCGCACGTGGACGCGCGAGGAGCTCACGCTCGACGACGCGATCGCGCGCTTCGAGGCGGAGTCGCAGCCGTACAAGGTCGAGCTCGCGCGGGACGCGGAGGGGACGATCTCGCTCTACACGCAGGGCGACTTCACCGACCTCTGCAGGGGCCCGCACCTGCAGGACGCGAAGCCGATCAAGGCGGTCAAGCTCACCAGCCTCGCGGGGGCGTACTGGCGCGGCGACGAGCGGAACACCCAGCTCACGCGGATCTACGGGACGGCGTTCTACTCGCAGGCCGACCTCGACGCCCACCTCGAGCGGATCGAGCAGGCCCGCGCGCGCGACCACCGGCGCCTCGGGCTCCAGCTCGACCTCTTCCACTTCGACGAGCACTCGCCGGGCTCGCCGCTCTGGCACCCGAAGGGGATGGTCGTCTACAACCAGCTCGAGGCGATCCGCCGCCGCGAGAACGCCCGCCGCGGCTACCTCGAGGTGAAGACGCCGCTCATCTACGACAAGGCGCTCTGGGTGACCTCGGGCCACTGGGAGAAGTTCCGCGAGAACATGTTCCTCATCCCGGGCGACACGGAGGAGCAGACGTACGGGATCAAGCCGATGAACTGCCCGGGGCACATGCTCCTCTTCGGGAGCCAGCTCCGGAGCTACCGCGACCTCCCGATGCGCTACGCGGAGGCGGCGCCGCTCCACCGCAACGAGCTCGCCGGGACGCTGCACGGGCTGACCCGCGTGCGCTACGTGACGCAGGACGACTCGCACATCTTCTGCACGGAGGAGCAGGTGCCGGAGGAGATCGACGGCGTCATCGCCTACGTCACCTACCTCTACGGGCTCTTCGGCATGGAGCCGCACGCGGAGCTGTCCACGCGGCCGGAGAACCGGCTCGGCACCGACGAGCAGTGGGACCGCGCCGAGGCGGCGCTCGAGGACGCCCTGAAGACGCACGGGATGGAGTACGTCGTCTCGCCGGGCGAGGGGACGTTCTACGGGCCGAAGATCGACCTGCACATGACGGACGTCCTCGGGCGGAGCTGGCAGATGGGGACGATCCAGTACGACATGCAGATGCCGGCGCGCTTCGGGCTCACGTACATGGGCCCGGACAACGCCGAGCACATGCCGATCGTGATCCACCGCGCGCTCTACGGCTCCTTCGAGCGCTTCATCGGCATCCTCGTCGAGCATTACGCGGGCGCGTTCCCGTTCTGGCTCTCCCCGGTGCAGGCGCGGGTCCTCCCCGTCGGCGACGCGCATCGCCCCGCGGCCGCCGCCCTCCGCGAGCGGCTCGCGAGCGAGGGATTCCGGGCCGACGTGGACGAGCGCGACGAGACGCTCGGCAAGCGGATCCGCGACGCGGAGGTGGAGAAGGTCCCGTTCGTGATCGTCTACGGGGACCGCGAGTCCGAGGATGCGCTCGCCGTGCGCGAGCGTGGGGGCGGGCAGACGACGCGCTCTCTCGACGAGCTCCTGGCACGGTTTCGTGAGCTCGAGGCGGAGGCCGACCCTGCGTAGGTGGTACCATTCGACGCCTGCAAGCAGGAGCTCATCGCTTCCTCACCTCCCGGGCGTGACTCGCGGAGGTTCAACCGAGCCGGTGCTCGTTGCCGGGGTTGGACGGGAGAATGAGCCGCTGCCTGCAGCGGTTCGTTTCGTTTACAAGGAGGAAGCTGACAGCTTGATGAAGGGCCTTTGAGACCGCGCCGCCGGCGCCCGGAGCTGGAGCGCAACGTCCCGCGCAAGCGTGACGAGCGCATCAACGAGGAGATCCGCGTCCCGCGCGTCCGTCTCGTGGACGAGAACGGCGGGCAGGTCGGGATCATCCCGACGAAGGAGGCGCTCGACTTCGCGTACCAGAGGGGTCTCGACCTCGTCGAGGTCGCGGCCGGCGCCGACCCGCCCGTCGCGCGGGTCATGGACTACTCGAAGTACCGCTACGAGCAGGAGCAGCGCGCCAAGCAGGCCCGGAAGCACCAGCTTCAGATCAACGTCAAGGAGATCAAGCTCAGACCCAAGATCGGGATCCACGACTACGAGACCAAGAAGGGGCATGTCGTCCGCTTCCTCGGTCAGAAGGCCAAGGTGAAGGTCACCATCATGTTCCGGGGGCGCGAGACGCTCCACCCGGAGCGGGGGCGTGACCTGCTCATGCGGCTCGCCGAGGACGTCAAGGAGCTCGGCTCGATCGAGCAACAGCCCCTCCTCGACGGTCGCAACATGGTCATGGTTCTCGCACCGCTGAAGAACGTGGGAGTGAAGGCCGATGCCAAAGATGAAGACGTCCAAGGGCGCGAAGAAGCGCTTCAAGGTGAGCGGAGCGGGGAAGCTCCTCCGCCGGCACGGGATGAGGAGCCACAACCTCGAGAAGAAGTCGTCGAAGCGTAGGCGCGGCTTTCGGAAGATGGAGGGCGTCGCCGAGAGCGACGCGAAGTCCGTGAAGAAGCTCTTGAGGGGAGGCTGAGTGCACCTCCAGGCACCAATGACTGCCCTGCCGCCGCGCGATCTCCGGCGCGCCGCGCCGTCCTCGGTCGCACTCGTATCGTCTGCTGCGGACGCTTCCTGCCTGCCGGCATCGCTCGGCGCTCGCGCGGCCTCGGCGCGAGATCGTCACCAGGGGGTGCGCTGATGCCGCGGGTCAAGCGTGCCGTCCACGCCCGCAAGAAGCGGGCGAAGGTGCTGGAGCAGGCGAAGGGGTACTACGGCCGCAAGAAGTCGAGCTACCGCTTCGCGAAGGAGCAGGTCGAGCACTCCCTCGTCTACGCCTACCGCGACCGCAAGGCGCGCAAGCGGACGTTCCGGCAGCTCTGGATCGTGCGCATCAACGCCGCCGCGCGCGCCAACGGCCTCTCCTACAACCGGTTCATGGACGGCGTGAAGAAGGCCGGGATCACGCTCGACCGCAAGTCCCTCGCGGACATCGCGGTCAGCGACCCGCAGGCATTCGCCGCGGTCGCCGAGCGCGCGAAGGCGGCGCTCGAGACCGACGCGGGCGACTCGTCCTCGCAGGTCGCCTGATCACCTCGCGACAGAACGAGAGGCTCCGGCTCGTCCGGAAGCTTCTCTCTGCCCGGAAGCACCGCACGGAGACCGGGCTCTTCGCGGTCGAGTCCGAGGACCTCGTCGAGGCGGCGCGGGGGGCGGGGATCGAGCCGGTCGAGCTGCTCGTCGCGGGTGAGGACGTCGAGCCGAAGCTCCTCGCGGAGGTCTCGACGCTCGGCCACGCGCCGCGCGTCGTCGGCGTGTACCGCCGCGCCGACCTGCCGGCCGGCCGGCGCGAGGTCGTGCTGGGGCTCTGGCGGGTCGCCGACCCGGGGAACGTCGGGACGCTCGTCCGGACCGCCGATGCGTTCGGGGCCGCCGTGGCGCTCTCTCGCGGCTGCGCCGACCCGCTCGGGCCGCGCGCGCTCCGTGCGAGCGCCGGTGCGGTCTTCCGCGTCCCGCTCCTGCCCTGTGACGACGTGCCCGCGCGGGGGGTCGCACTCGTCGCGCACGGGGGGACGCCGCTCCCGGAGGTGCCGCTCGACCCGCCGCTAACGCTCTACCTCGGCGCCGAGCGCGAGGGGCTCCCCCAGAGCCTCGTGACACGCTGTCACGAGGTCACCATCCCGCTTCCGGGCTGCGCGGAGTCGCTGAACGTTGCCGCCGCGGGCGCCATCGCGCTCTACGAGCTCTCGCGCCGCGCTCGCTGACGTTCGCCGCCGTCGGTGTGGACGTGACGTCGTTGACGTCGGTGTGACGTCGGTGTCAGACACCGGTTCGGCGACCTCCGCCCCTGCCACGGTGGTGCGGACATGTCCGTGGGCCATCCGCGGCGATCTCGGGCGGAATCCGTTGGGGACGAATTGTCGCCGTCTTGGTGCGAAAGCCCCTTGACAGAGATCGGTGTCTGACACCGATCGAGCCATCGAGCTAGCCGAATCCGCCCCCGCCCCCGCCTCCGCCGCCCCCGCCCCCGCCGGAGAAGCCGCCGCCGAAGCCGCTCGAGCCCGAGTTCGGCGGGGCGAGCGCGCTTCCGAAGCCGGACGCGAGGTCGCCGATGGAGAGGCTCGTGGCGCCGGAGCCGAGGTCGCCGGAGGGCGAGATCCAGTAGATGGTGCTCGCTTCGTGTAGCGCCTCCGGCATGTGCAGCTGCGCTCCCTGCAGGACCCGCTCGGCGATCCCGAATGCGATGCCGTAGACGAGGAAGCGCTCCCAGAGGTCGAGGGTCGCGGGCGGCGCCTCCTGCAGGCGGGGGAAGTCGGCGAGGTAGCGGCGGAACGCGTCCCAGCGCTCCGCCTCCTCCTGCGCGGCCCGCGAGCGCCGGCGCCAGAGCTTGCGGGTGAAGACGAGCGCACCGAGCACGAGCGCGGCGCTCGCGATCAGGCACGCGCCCGCGATGAGCAGCAGCACGTCGCCGTACCGCGGGAAGACGCTCCTCCATCCGTCCACGGCCGCGAAGATCGCGAGCCCGCCCAAACCCGCGAAGAGCACGATGGCGAGAACCAGAGGGATCGCGCCACGCGACCTGAACCAGCCCCGCCCGGCAGCTTCCTGGGCGACGGTCTCCTTGAACGCCGCGAACCGGGGGTGCATCGTCTCGCGCGCGTCCTCGATCCGCTCGCGGAAACGGGAGAGACGCTCGCTCCCGCCGTCGAGCACGTCGTCGACGACCCGTGCGACCTGCTCCTCCCAGGGCGTCAGCGGCTGTTCCGTGCCCGGCGACAACTCGAGGTCGGAGACCGTCTCGTGCCGCAGACCGCCCCAGATCGAGCGCTCGGTCGTGGTCGGCTGCGAGGCGTAGACGCCCCTGCGGATCAGGTCGAAGAGCGTCGCCGTGAACTCGTACGAGCCCGCCTCACCGCCCTGTCGCAGCAGTGTCGGGACGAGCGCCGGCGCCGTGTCGGTCGGTGGCTCTTGCTCGTACTCCCGGTCGTAGCTCGTCCGGCGCTCGCGGCCGAGGAACCAGTAGACGGCGAGCAGGACGAGGAGCGCGGGGATCGTCGCGAGGCCGAGCCCCGCGAGGCCCGTGCGGAGCGGGTGCGCCGCGAGGTCATCGATGCGCTCGCGGTCGCGCTCGTAGCGCGCGGCGTCCTCGCGCTCCTCGGCGAGGATTGCCTCGAGACCGTTCCCACGCGCGACCTTCATGCCCCGGGTCGAGGAGAACGCCGAGCGCGGGATCAGCGTCCGGAGCTCGACGTACTGGCGCGCGGGGACGTTGACGGCGCGGAGCGTCGCCTGCTTGCCGGCGAGCTCGACGTCGCCGCGCACCCACACCGGCTTGCCCCAGCCCCGAGCGATCTTCCCCGGGGCGCGCTCGACGGCCACGAGCCGGTAGAGCGGCTCCGCCCACTGGTCGCCCCAGACCTTGAGGTTGACGTCGACGACGTCGTCGTACGCGACCGCGACGCCGGTGAGCGTGTACGAGACCGTGAACGCGCGCGTCTGGTTCGCCGCGTCGAAGTACCAGACGATGCGCACGGTATCGCCGCGCCGGGTGACGCCGAAGGTCCGCGGCTGACCGGGGGAGAGGTCCGTCCGCGATCCCTGGGCGAACGCCGCCCCGTTCTCGGCCACGGACACGTTCCCGAGCGACTCGCCCTCGCGCAGGGGGATGTCGCGGTAGCCGAAGTGGAAGTCCCCGGAGAATGCGACCTCGATTCGCTCGCTCACGCCCAGCGACCCGTCCCGCTGGACGTCGATCCCGACGTCGGCGGAGAGCAGGGTGAAGCTGTCGGCGCGGGCGGCGCCGGGGGTCGCGAGCGCCGCGCAGAGCGCGACGGCGAGGACGAACGCGAGCCGTCGAAGCGGCAGCGGTGGCGACGCGGCGGCCTTCAGAGGTCTCGGCGCGGCCGGAAGCTCCGCGCGAGCGGGCTTCCGGCCGATCGCGCTCAAAACCGAACTTCCGGCGCCTCCCGTTGCGCCTCCTCGCCGACCTCGAAGAACTCGCGCGCGCTGAAGCCGAAGGGGCCAGCGAGGACGACGCCGGGGAACGTCTGGATCGCGTTGTTGAAGGTCAACACCGTGTCGTTGTAGACCTGTCTGCTGACGGCGACGCGGTTCTCGGTCTCCGCCACCTCGGTCTGGAGCTGGCGGAAGTTCTCGTCGGCCTGGAGCTCGGGGTACGCCTCGGCGACGGCGAAGAGGCGACCGAGCGCCTGCCCGAGGATGCCCTCGGCCTGCGCGGCCTCACCGGGGGTCTTCGCCTGCTGCGCGGCGGCACGTGCGTTCGTCACGGCCTCGAACGTCTCGCGCTCGTGCGCCGCGTAGCCCTTCACCGTCTCGACGAGGTTGGGGATGAGGTCCCAGCGCCGCTTGAGCTGTACCTCGACCTGCGCCCACGCGTTGTCGACGCGGTTCCGCAGTCGGACGAACCGGTTGTAGAGCACGACGAGCCCGACGAGGAGCACGAGGACGACAACGAGGAGGACGATCAGCCAGGTCACGTCGGGCACGACTCTACGGATAGGCTCCGACGATGGCAACCGTCCTGGGGCTCTTCATCTCGCCGGGCCGCGGGAGCGGGCAGTCGCGGCCGCTCGACCGCGCGCGTGCGGTCGAGGGTCACGGGCTCGAGGGCTGCGCGCACGCCCAGCCGCCGTGGCGGGAGGTCCTGTTCGTCTCGAAAGAGCATCTCGACGCGGTCGGCGTCGAGCCGGGCGCGATCCGCGAGAACGTCACGGTGGACGGCTCCGACGTCCAGGCGTGGCCGGTGGGGCAGCGCGTGCGGGCGGGCGGGGCAGTGTTCGAGGTCACGATGGTCTGCGACCCGTGCCACCGGATGGACGAGCTGCGGCCCGGGCTCCGCGCGGAGCTCGAGGGCAGGCGCGGGATGCTGGCACGCGTCGTCGAGGGCGGGGAGATCGCGCTCGGCGATACGATCGAGCTCGTCTGAGCATTCGTCGCGGGTGAACGGCCGGCGAGCCGCCGAAGCGGCTCGTCTCGTGCGGCTGGCCTCAGACAGGCACCTGCCCTCCGTCGCTGTGACGACGGGTCACGAAGATCATGTCCTCCTCGTCCTCGTACGGGCGGAGGTCGAACCAGCCGTACACCGCCTCCACCTCGAGCTTCGCCTCGGCGAGGATCCGCAGCCACTCGGGCAGCGCGAGCCAGTGCAGGCCGAACGTCTCGACGACGTCGCCCGAGCGCACGGAGAGCGAGAGCGTGCGCGAGGCCTCGTCCCAGTCGGCGCGCTCGAAGATCCCGGGCTCGCGCTCGAGCCAGCGTCCGTGGGTCTCCTCGATGTCCTCGCGGCTGGGCGTGAAGACGTCGAACACGAAGTGCCCTCCGGGCTGGAGCAGCGCGTGCGCCGCGCGGAGCGCGCGCAGCTTCTCCTCCTCGGTCTCCATGTGGAGCAGCGAGCGGAACGGGCAGATCACGAGGGGGACGCGCTCGGAGACGGGCGGCTCGCGCAGGTCGCCGAGGCGGAGGTCCACGAGCTCTGAGACGCCGGCCTCGGCTGCAGCCGCTCTCGCGACCTCGAGCATCCCCGGGGACGAGTCGACGCCGATCACCGCGACCCCCGCCCGGGCGATCGGGATCGCGATCCGCCCCGTGCCGACCGCGAGCTCGACGACCGGCCCTCCGGAGGCGAGCGCGTGCTCGACGTAGAAGTCGACGTCCTCGGTGACCGAGCGGCTCCACGGGTCGTAGAAGCCGGCGATCCGGTCGTAGAGCGACATCGCGAGCCGCTACGCGATCAGCCGTCCCGAGCGCCCGCGCGGGGCCGGCCGCGGGCACGAGGGCAGGGACGAGGGCAGACGCGAGGGCGGGCACGAGGGCGGGTGCGGAGACGAGCACGAGCACGCGGGCGGGGACGCGTACGACGGCGATCGCGACCACGAAGGCGAGCTCGAGCACAGTGACGAGTGCGAAGCCGAAGCGTCACGCATCACGCGCAAGTTACAAGTTGTCACGAGCGGCGCACGCGCGGATCGGGGATCGCGAAGCACCGCGCGAGCAGGGGAAGCTCGAGGCACGTGACAACTTGTAACTTGGGCGGAGGGCGGTTGCTAACCTCGCCGTCCCCATGGATCCCAGGGCACTCGAGGAGGCGGCGCTCGCTGCGGTTGCGGCGGCGGCGAGCGAGGACGAGATCGAGCACGTCCGCGTCGAGTTCCTCGGCCGCAAGAGCGAGCTCAAGCTCGCGCTCCGCGAGGTCCGGGATCGCGAGACGGGGATGACCCTGAACGCGCTCCGCGAGCGGCTCGAGGCCGCGATCGACGCGCGCGAGGAGGAGCTCCGCCGCGCCGAGCTCGACCGGCGCCTCCAGGAGGAGCGGGTCGACGTGACCATGCCGGGGACGCCCGTGGCGCGCGGGCACCTCCACCTGATCACGCAGATCCGGCGCGAGGTCGAGGACATCTTCCTGGGGCTCGGCTACTCGGTCGTCGACGGGAGGGAGGTCGAGACCACCCGCTACAACTTCGACGGCCTCAACTTCCCGCAGGGCCACCCCACGCGCTCCCCCCTGCACACGCTGTTCCTCGACGACGGGACCGTCCTCCGGACGGAGACGTCGCCGTCCCAGATCCGCACGATGGAGGCGCAGGAGCCGCCGGTGTACGTCGTCTCCCTGGGCCGCGTGTACCGGCGCGACACCCCGGACGCGACGCACACGCCCACCTTCCACCAGGTGGAGGGCCTCGTCGTCGACGAGGGGATCACGCTCGGCGACCTGCTCGGGACGCTCGACTACCTCCTCAAGGCGCTCTTCGGCGAGGATCGGAAGACGGACTTCCGGACGCACTTCTTCCCCTTCACGGAGCCATCCGTCGAGGCGTACGTCTCCTGCCACGTCTGCGACGGCTCCGGCTGCACGGTCTGCCGCCACTCCGGGTGGATCGAGGTCGGAGGGTCGGGGATGGTCGACCCGAACCTGTTCGACTTCGTCGGGTACGACAAGGAGCGCTACTCGGGCTTCGCCTTCGGCTGGGGGCTCGAGCGGATCGCCGTCCTTCGCCACGGGATCCCGGACCTGCGCGAGCTCTGGCGCAACGACCCGCGGCTCCTGGAGCAGTTCTGATGCGCGCGCCGCTCTCCTGGCTGCGCGAGTACGTGACCGTGGACGCGACCGCCGACGAGATCGCGCGGCGGCTCGCGATCTCGGCGCTCGAGGTCGACCGGGTCATCGACGCGGGCGTCGCGGACGTCGACGGGAACGTGGGCCGATTCGTCGTCGGGAGGGTGCTCGAGGTCGGGCCGCACCCGAACGCCGACCGGCTGCGCGTCTGCCAGGTGGACGTGGGGGAGGGCGACGCGCGCCAGATCGTGTGCGGAGCGTGGAACTTCGAGGCCGGCGCGACGGTCGCGGTGGCGCTCCCGGGCGCCCTGCTCCCGATCCTCGACGTCCCCCTCGACGAGCGCGAGCTCCGCGGCCAGGCCTCGCGCGGGATGATCCTCGCCGAGGACGAGGTCGGCCTCGGCTCCGACCACGCGGGGATCATGCTGCTGCCGGACGGGCTCGAGCCCGGGTCCCCGCTCGCCGACGTGCTCCCGATCCGCGAGCAGGTCCTCGACGTGACGCCGACCATCAACCGCGTCGACCTCCTCTCGATGGTCGGGCTCGCCCGCGAGGTCGCGGCGCTCCTCGACGGCGAGCTCCACCCGCCGGCGCCGGACGACCCCGTGCTCGTGGACGAGGAGCTCGTCGATGTCACGGTCGAGGACCCGTTCGGCTGCCCCCGCTACATCGGTCGCGTGTTCCGGGACGTCACGGTCGGCCCGTCGCCGCAGTGGCTGCGCTCGCGGCTCCACCTCGCGGGCATGCGGTCGATCTCGAACGTCGTCGACGTGACGAACTACGTCATGCACGTCTACGGGAGCCCGCTCCATGCGTTCGACCGCGCGCGGCTCGTGGGCGGGCGCATCGTCGTCCGGCGCGCGCGGCCGGGGGAGGAGCTCCGCACGCTCGACGGGACGCTCCGGCGCCTGACCCCGGACGACCTCATGATCACGGACGGGGAGCGGTCGGTCGCGCTCGCGGCGATCATGGGCGGCGAGGAGAGCGAGGTCACGGAGGCGACGAGCGAGGTCCTGCTCGAGGCCGCGAACTTCGAGCCGATCGGGATCCTCCGCACGTCCGAACGGCTCGCGCTGCGCACCGAGGGCTCGAACCGCTGGGAGAAGGGCGTCGACCCGTACCTGGCGGAGCCGGCCGCCGTCCTCGCGAGCCGTCTCGTCGTCGACCTCGCGGGGGCACGGATGACCGGCCACGTGGACGTCCACTCCGGGCTTCCGGAGCGCCCGGTCGTCCGCCTGCGCCCCGAGCGGGCGAGCGCGCTCATCGGCCTCGAGGTGCCGCCCGCCGAGCAGCGCGCGATCCTCGAGGGCTTCGGCATGGACGTGTCGCCCGGCTGGGACGTGACCGTCCCGAGCTGGCGCGCGCGCGACCTCACCCGCGAGGCCGACCTGATCGAGGAGGTCGCGCGCGCAGTCCTCGACCGCGTCCCGTACACGATGCCTCTGCGGCGTCACGTCCGCGGGCGCCTCACGAAGGAGCAGCGCGTCCGCCGTCAGGTCGAGGACGTGCTGGTCGGCGTGGGGCTCTCCGAGGCGTACACCTGGAGCCTCGTCGCGAGCGATCCTCACCCGGGCGCGATCAGGCTCCCGGACCCGATGACCGCAGACCAGGCGTTCCTCCGCACGACGATCGTCCCGGGGCTCGTCGAGGCGGCGAAGACGGCGCTCGACGCTGGTGCGGCCGACGTGCGGCTGTTCGAGATCGCCCGGGTCTACCTCCCCTCGGGCGAGCCGCTCCCCGACGAGCGCTGGCACGTCGGCGCGCTCGTGAGAGGCGGGTTCGCGCACGCGAAGGGCGTCGTCGAGGCGCTCTACGGCTCCTTCCACGGCGAGCTCCGCGTCGAGCGGGCGACGCACGCCCTCCTCCACCCCGGGAAGGCGGCCGCGACCGAGGCCGGCTGGCTCGGCGAGCTGCACCCGACGCTCCTCGAGGGCGCGTGGGGCGCGTTCGAGCTCGACCTCGAGGCGCTCGCGCAGGCGGTGCCCGAGCGCCTCGTCTACGAGGACGTGCTGACGTTCCCGGCGGCGTTGCAGGACGTCGCCGTCGCGGTCGACGAGGACGTCGAGGTCGGCGCGCTCCTCGATGCGGCCCGCGAGGCCGCCGGGCCGCTGCTCCGCGACGCGCGCGTGTTCGACGTCTACCGGGGCGAGCAGGTCGGGGAGGGCCGGAAGTCGGTCGCGATCCACCTCGCGTTCCAGTCCCCCGAGCGAACGCTCACCGAGGACGAGGCGACGGAGCTCCGGATGAGGATCGTGGCGGCGCTCGGCGAGCGGTTCGGCGCCGAGCTCCGCGCGTAGCAATCCGATTCGCGCGCGCGCGCGTACGTCCTGCCATGACACGCCTTCTCACTCTCACACCTGTCCTCGGCGCCGTGACCCTCCTGCTCGCGACGGGCGGCGGCGCAACACCGGCCACCGGAGAGCTCCAGGCCAGGGTCGGCCCGGGATTCACCATCTCGTTCACGACCGATGCCGGCGCGCCCATCACGAAGCTCGACCCCGGGACGTACACGATCGAGGTCGAGGACGAGTCCTCGGCGCACAACTTCCACCTCTTCGGCCCCGGCGTCGACCGCTCCACGACCGTCGCGGGCGAAGGCAAGGAGACGTGGACGGTCACGTTCAAGGACGGGACGTACACGTACGTCTGCGACCCGCACTCGAGCACGATGAGAGGGTCCTTCACCGTCGGAAGCGGTTCGCAGGGCTCGACGGGCGGGAGCGCCGCGATCACGGCGAAGACGAAGCTCGTGCTCACCTCCGGACCAGGCTTCACGATCACGCTCAAGACCTCCGCGGGGAAGGCGGTCAAGACGATGAGGACGGGGACGTACACGATGACCGTGCGCGACCGCTCGACGATGCACAACGCGCACGTCGTCGCCCCCGGCTACGAGCGGAAGACGACCGTGCCCTTCGTCGGCACGCAGACGTGGAAGGTCAGGCTTGCGAAGCCGGGGACGCTGCGGTTCCTCTGTGACCCGCACGCCTCGAGCATGCGCGGGTCGGCGAAGATCGTCCGCTAGCGCGCGTTCGCTACACCGAGCGGCCCGCGACGCGCCAGACCGGGCCCTGGGTGACGGCTCGGTCCGCGGCGGAGAGGGCGGTGATCACCGACACGTCCCCGGTGATTCCCTCGGCGTCCATGCGCTCCAGGCAGCGCCGCACCATCCCGGCCGGCGTCCCGTAGCCCCCCGTGCCCGAGGCGCGGAACCGGAGGGAGACCTTCCCGGGCACGCGCGAGGGGTTCAGCGGCGCTCCGAGCAGGGCGGCGCGCGGGATGTGGTCGCTCGAGTCGACGGCGAGCTCGCAGAGGGCGTCGCTCCAGTCGGGCGGGAGCGCCGCGACCAGCTTGTCCCAGCGCTCCGCGAGCGTCGAGGGCGTCTCCGCACGCGCGGCGCCCGGCTCCGGGCGCGTCTCGGCGGCGACGTCGAGGAGCGCGAGCGTGCCCCAGAGTCGTCGCTCGTCCAGGCGGCCGAGGACGTTCCGCAGACGCTCCGCACCGCTTCCCGCCCGCGTGACGTGGATCCGGAGCTCGTCTCCGACCCTGCCCGGCCCCAGCGGGGCGAG
>CAZODN010000023.1:0-3659 GCA_964578545.1 uncultured Gaiellales bacterium | reverse complement strand
CGCTCGCCGCCGACGAGGCCTACGAGATCGAGCTGTCGCCCTCGGGCACGATCGCCACGTGGGCCTCCGACCAGCTCTCGGGAAGGGCTGCCAGGATCTCGGCCCACTGGTCGACGGCTCGCATCGGCCGATCAGCATAATGGCCGGTTCATGACGGCTGTCGAGGAGAAGGCCCAGCCCGGGAAGAGGCGCGTCTCCGACGAGCTCCTGCGCGAGTTCTTCCGCGAGATGCTCCTCATCCGCAGGTTCGAGGAGAAGGTCGAGGAGCGCTTCCGCGCCGGCGAGCTGCCCGGGTTCCTCCACGTCGCGATCGGCCAGGAGGCGACGGCGACCGGCGTCTGCGCGGCGCTCGCGCGCGAGGACGTCATCGCCTCCACGCACCGCGCGCACGGCCACGCGATCGCGAAGGGCACGTCGGTGGCGAGGATCATGGCCGAGCTCTACGGGAAGGTCGAGGGCTGCAGCGGCGGCTACGGCGGCTCGATGCACCTCTACGACGTCGAGGTCGGCAACCTCGGCGCCAACGCCGTCGTCGGCGGTGGCCTCCCGGGGATCGTCGGCGCCGCGCTCGCGTTCCAGATGCGCGGGGAGAAGCGCGTCGCGGTCGCGTTCTTCGGCGACGGCGCGACGAACACCGGCGCGTTCCACGAGTCGATGAACCTCGCCCAGCTCTGGAAGGTGCCGGCCATCTTCGTGCTCGAGAACAACGGCTGGGCGGAGTCGACGCCTGCGACGCAGCACCTCCCGCTCCCCGTGGACGAGCTCGGGAAGCGCGCGGTCGCGTACGGGACGAAGCTCATCGAGGCCGACGGGCAGGACGTCGAGGCGGTCTACCTCGCTGCGCTCGCGGCACGCAAGCACGCCGTGTCGGGGAAGGGCCCCGTCCTCCTCCATCTCCGCACGCACCGGCTCACCGGGCACTACATCGGCGACCCGCAGGTCTACCGCGACAGAGAGGAGCTCAAGCGCGAGCGCGAGGCGAAGGACCCGATCGAGCTCCTCGCCGCCCGGCTCGAGCTCCCGGACGAGGAGCGGGCCGCGGTCGACGCCGAGGTCACGGCCGAGGTCGAGGAGTCCGTGACGTTCGCGAAGGCGGGCACCGACCCCCGCCCGGAGGACGCTCTGAAGTTCGTCTATGCCTGAGCTGACCTATCGCGAGGCGGTGCGGGACGCGCTCGCGCAGGCGCTGCGGGCCGACGACCGCGTCTTCGTCATGGGCGAGGACATCGCCGAGATGGGCGGGTCGATGGGCGTGACGCACGGCCTGCTCGAGGAGTTCGGGCCGACGCGCATCCGCAACACGCCGATCTCGGAGATGGCGATCACCGGCGCCGGGATCGGCGCCGCCATGCAGGGGATGCGCCCAGTGGTGGAGATCATGTACGAGGACTTCCTCACGCTCTCGATGGAGCAGCTCGTCAACCAGGCGGCGAAGCACCGGACGATGTCGGGCGGCCAGCTGAAGGTGCCGCTCACGATCCGGACGCAGGGGGGCGCGGGCTGGTCTCCGGGCGCGCAGCACGCCCAGCAGCTCGAGGCGTGGTTCGTCCACGTGCCCGGGCTCAAGGTCGTGTTCGCGTCCACGCCGGAGGACGTCCGCGGGCTGCTCTGGTCGTCGATCTACGACGACAACCCGGTCGTCTTCTTCGAGCACCGGACGCTGTACCCGATCAAGGGCGAGGTGCCCGA
Organism: uncultured Gaiellales bacterium; assembly: GCA_964578545.1. GTDB lineage: Bacteria > Actinomycetota > Thermoleophilia > Gaiellales > Gaiellaceae > GMQP-bins7. Next base: position 1,970 of record CAZODN010000023.1, on the reverse strand, counting down.
GGAGCTGGAGCCGATCCCGCTCGGCAAGGCGCGGGTGCACCGGGAGGGCACGGACGTGACTGTCGTCGCGACCGGCCGGCTCGTGCACGAGGCGCTGAGGGCGGCCGAGGAGGCCGAGCGCGACGGCATCTCCGTGGAGGTCGTCGACCCCCGGACGCTGCTCCCGCTCGACGAGGAGACGATCGTCGGCTCCGTCCGCAAGACGACGCGCTGCGTCACGGCGCACGAGGCGGTGACGCGGGGCGGCTTCGGCGCCGAGCTCGCGGCGGTGATCCAGCACGGGGCGTTCGACTGGCTCGACGCCCCGATCGAGCGCGTCGGCGCGAAGTTCGCTCCGCTCCCGTTCGCGCCCGTCATGGAGCAGTGGGTCGTTCCGCACGCGGACGACGTCCTCGAGGCGATCAAGCGCACCGTCGCGCGGGCGTAGGGGGCGGCGTGGCTTTCGAGGTCAAGCTCCCGCGTCTCGGCCAGGGCATGGAGTCGGGGACGATCGTCCGCTGGCTCAAGGCGGAGGGCGACGAGGTCGCGAAGGGCGAGCCGCTCTACGAGCTCGACACCGACAAGGTGACGCAGGAGGTCGAGGCGGAGGCCTCCGGGACGCTCCTCAAGATCGTCGTCGTCGACGGCGAGGTGGACGTCGGGACGACGGTGGCGCTCATCGGCGCGCCGGACGAGGACGTCGCGGCGCTGCTCGAGGCGGCGCCAAGCGGAAACGGCGGCGCCCCGGCCGTCGAGGCCACCCCGCCCGCTGGCTCGGCGCCCTCCGAGCCGAAGGCGCCGCGCGAGGAGCCAGTCCCTGCCCCGGTGGCGACCCGCGTGCCGGGCGAGCGCGTGAAGGCGAGCCCGCTCGCGCGGCGCATCGCCCGGGAGCGCGGGCTCGACCTCGCGACCGTCGCCGGGACCGGGCCGGAGGGCCGGATCATCGCGGTGGACGTCGAGTCGGCTGGCGCCCCGGCCGTCTCGATCGCCCCGGCCGCGGTCCCCGCAGGCGAGATCGAGGTGGTCGAGCTGACGACCACGCGGAAGACGATCGCGCGCCGCCTCACGGAGGCCTGGCAGGCGCCCGTCTTCCAGCTCGTCGTCACCGCCGACGCCACGGAGCTCGTGGCCACGCGCGAGCGCATGGTCGAGCTCCTCCGGGAGGGCGAGGTGAAGCCGACCGTGTCCGACGTCCTGACGCGGGTCGTCGCCTCGGCGCTCATGCGACATCGGCCGGTCAACGCGCACTTCGTCGACGGCAGGATCCTCCGCTTCCCGCAGGCGAACGTCGGGCTCGCGGTCGCGGCGCCCGGCGGGCTCGTCGTCCCCGTCATCGGCGGCGCGAACCACCTCTCCGTGCAGGAGATCGCCGCCGCGCGGGCGGACCTCGTCACGCGGGCGCGGGAGGGGAAGCTCCAGCTGAGCGACCTCGAGGACGGCACGTTCACGATCTCGAACCTCGGCATGTACGGGATCGAGCAGTTCGTCGCGGTGCTCAACCCGCCGCAGGTCGCGATTCTCGCGGTCGGCTCGATCGAGGACCGCCCGAAGGCGCAGGACGGCGAGCTCGTCGTCGCGCCGACGATGACGATGACGCTCACCTGCGACCACCGCGCGATCGACGGCTCCGAGGGCGCGGAGTTCCTGCAGACCGTCAAGCAGCTCGTCGAGTCGCCCGCGCTCGCGCTCTGAGAGCCTAGGCTTCCACCATGGTCATGCGTCGGGGCGGACGGCAGGACGTGCGGTTCCTCCGCGACATGCTCCACCACGCCTACTACTGGCGCGAGCGGAGCCCGGACGAGGAGCCCGGGCCGGTCTCGCGCTACGTCAAGGGCTGGGGGAGGCCCGGCGACACTGCGCTCATCGCCGTCGAGGACGGCTTCCCCGTCGGAGCGGGCTGGTACCGCCTCTTCCGGCGCGACCAGCCGGGGTACGGGTTCGTCGACGAGGAGACGCCGGAGCTGACCATCGCGGTCGTGCCGAGCCGGCGG
>CAZODN010000022.1:0-27172 GCA_964578545.1 uncultured Gaiellales bacterium | reverse complement strand
AGGAGGGTCGCCGCCAGGATCGCAACGGACGCTCCGACGACCCGCATCCCACTGGCTCCGGCACCCCCTTCTCCCACGCTCGCCTGGAGCGCGTGCGCGAGCTGGCAGCCCACCATCGAGCCGTAGGCGACGCTCTGCGCCTGCGCGCCCCGCCCGAGCGCGAGCGCGTAGGCGAGGAGCGAGGGCACTGCGATCGAGGTTCCACGCCGGACGATCTCGCGCCGCAGCGGGCCCTCGAGCGCGGCTTCGCCCTCGCGGGCGAGGAGCGAGAGGTCTCGCGTGCGCGGCTCCTGGGAGACGAGCGCGAGCGCCGGGAGAACGTCCGAGCCGAGGTTCACCGCCAGGATCTGGCGGGCGGTGATCGGCGTGGCCGGCCCGAGAAGCCCGGCGCCGACGAGGAATCCCATCTCTCCGAGGTTGCCGCCGAGCAGGTATCCGAGCGAGCGGCGGACGTTCGACCAGAACGTGCGCCCCTCGATCAGCGCGTCGACGAGGGTCGAGACGTCGTCGTCCGCGAGCACGACGTCCGCCGCTTGGCGTGCGACCTCCGTGCCGCCGAGCCCCATCGCGACGCCGACGTCCGCGAGTCGAAGAGCCGGCGCGTCGTTCACGCCGTCGCCCGTCATCGCGACCACGTGGCCGCGACGCTGCAGGCTCGTCACCACGCGGACCTTCTCGAGCGGGGCGATTCGCGCGATGACGGAGGTCGCGTCCAGACGCGCGTCGAGCTCGTCGTCCGACAGCGCGGCGACGTCCTCTCCTGTGAGGACGCGACTCACCCGGTCGTCCAGACCGACCTGCCGGGCGATCTCGCGTGCCGTCTCGGGATGGTCGCCCGTGAGCATGATCATCCGGACACCGGCCGTGCCGCAGCGCTCGACGGCCTCGGCCGCCCCGGGCCGGAGCGTGTCGGCGATGCCGAGAAGCCCCAGCGCCACGAGCTCTTGGGGGTGGTAGACGTCGTCGCCTTCGCGCCCCTCGGCGACCAGGAGCACCCGATATCCGCGCGCGGCGAGGCGCTCCGCCCGCGCGAGGAGAGCGGCACTGCGCTCCGGTGTGAGCGGGAGGTCCACACCCCGCCGGCGCTCGGCCACGCAGCGGCGCACGACGGCCTCCGGCGACCCCTTGACGCACAGCCGGCCGCTCAGGACTGCAGCGTGGAAGGCACGGGCGGGGTCGAATGGCGCCTCGCGGTCACGCTCATGGAGCGCCCCCTCCTCGAGCCCGCACGCCCGGGCAGCCTCGAGCACGGCGACGTCCGTCGGATGTGCACCCGCCGACGACGAGTCCGCCCTCGGGCTCGCGATCGCGGCCACGTGCAGGACGTCCCGGAGTGACGCGGTGAGCCCGGCCCCGGGAGGAGCTTCGTCGATGCCGTCGGTGACGAGCTGGAGGGACAGGCGACCCGTCGTGAGTGTTCCCGTCTTGTCGACGCAGGCGACGTCCACGCGGCCGAGCGCCTCGACGGCCGCCAGCCTGCGCACGAGCGCGTTGCGTTCGGCGAGGCGACGGCCGACTCCCGTCTGGCCGATCCGGGCGAGGAGCGGGAGCCCTTCCGGGACTGCTGCGATGGCAGTGCTGGCGCCGATCGCGAGTTGCCCGACGAGTGGGCGACGGCGCACGAGACCGATGGCCACGACGAGCGCCGCACCGGCGACGGCGCCCGGCATCACCTCACGCACCATCCTGCTCAAGCGGCGGTTGAGCGGGCTCTCCGGCGTCGGCTCGAGACCGAGTGCGGCCGCGGTCGCGCCGAGCCGCGTGTCGGCGCCGACAGCGACGGCGACCGCACGTCCGTGCCCCACGGTCACGTCGCTTCCCTCGAGGACTATTCGGCTGGCATCGGTCTCGCCGGTCGCGCTCTTCCGAACGGGCAGCGACTCACCGGTCAGCGCGGCCTCGTCGACGTGCAGGCCGCGGGTCTTGATCAGGCGCGCGTCGGCCGGCACGCGGTCGCCCGTGGAGAGGAGAAGGATGTCTCCCGGAACGACCTGGTCGGCCGGAATGCGGGTGCGAACCCCGTCACGGATGACGCTCGCCGTCGTCGAGCCCATCTGGCGCAAGGCCTCGACGGCCCTGCCGACCCGGGACTCCTCCACGGCGCCGATGGTCGCGTTGGCTCCGAGAACCGCGCCGATCAGGCCCACGTCGGCGACGGAGCGCATGAAGAGCGAGAGCGCCGCGCCCAGCCCGAGCGCCGCCGTCAACGGCGAGCGAAGCTGCTCCAGAAGGGCAGCAGCGAACGGGCTGCGATCCCGCGGCACGGGGCGGGGACGGATGCGAGCCGCCGCCTCCGCCGCGGTGAGGCCCGCCTCGCTCGTGCGGAGGGTGGCGACGACCGCCTCGACGCTCTGGGATCCCCAGCGTTCCGGCTGGGGGTCGGCGAGTCGTGCGGCGCGCTGACGCGGGGCGCCCGAGCTCCCGTGGAGGCGCCACCACGAGAGCACGGCCGCGCCGAGGCTCGCCAGCCCGACCTCGAAAGCGACGCGGCGTAGGCCCGGCCGTCCGAGGAGTTCCCAGGCGAGGCCGACGAGGCTCGTGACGACGGACAGACCGATCCCGTCCCGCTCGGCCCGCTCGCGTGCGCGCGCGACGTTCAGCACCGTCCGCACGGCCGCGAGATCGGGGGCGAGCAGATCCGGCCCCGCTGGGAACTGGCCCTGGAGGCCGTCGAGGACGGCGATGCCCAGGTCGGCCACCGCAAGGCTCGGGGCGGCTTCGAAGGAGTCCGCCAAGACGCCGACGAGCTGACCGTGCTCCTGCCGCGCGCGAACCTCGTCGCTCAGGCTCGTGATGCGCACGACGCCGATTCCGAGCTCGCCGAGCAGGGGCTCGACGAGCGGATCGGTCGCATCCGGAGGCAGTGCGACGAGGAGCTCGACGCTCTCTTTCGCGCACGTGGCGGCGAGCGCTCTCGCCGCCGCGCTGAGCGCCGGCGGCGCCTCGGGTCGACGTGGATCGAGGAGCACGCGCACGCCGTCGACCAGGATGACGTTCGGCGTGCGCAGGAACCAGGAGCGCGGGCTCCGAACGACGAGCCCCGAGCCCGCCAGGTGGGCAGAGGCGCTCTCGGCGGCGACCTCCGCCCCGACGACGGCAGGATGCGGGTCGAGGGCGAGGAGTGTCGTCAGCGCTGCGGAGCGCGAGCGGGTCACCACCAGCGCAGCGACGGCAGCGGCCGCCGCGAACGGGGTCACGAGGAGCTCGTACCGCGCGGCCGGCGAGTGCGGTTGCGGCACGGGCCGTGAGGGGACGTCCACTTGTTCGGGGCGCAGGATCTCGAGCCTGAACGTGTCTCCGAACAGGCGGGCCCCCGCGTCGACCCGGCTGCCCGGGCGCACGGGGACGAGCGCGCCCGACCGGTCGAGGAAGGTGCCCGAGCCCGACGTGACGCGGCCGGGAAGAGGCGTCCTCGTGCCGGGGAGGATCTCGACCTCCTCGCCCTCCTCGATCGAAACGCGTGCGGGCGACGCTCGCGCGTACTCCTGTCGTGCGCGCTCGCGGGCGCGCCCCGCGGTGAGCGCGCGCAGGCTCGTCACGGCGAGCAGGGCAAGGCCGACGGGGCTTCGGGAGAAGCCGAGCGCGACCGCGGACGCCAGCTTGAGCCCGAAGTCGCCCGGCGCAGGTCCGGGCTCTGTGCGGCGGGCCTCGACGGCGACGACGTGGAGGTCGTCGAGGAGGCCGAGCACGACGCCCGCTGCAACGCTCCGCGTCGGTCCGGGTCGTCCGCCTCCCGTCAGCTGCCTGAAGGCCATCGTCGCCAGCCCGAGTCCCGCCGCAGCAACGAGCACGGTGCCCTGGGTGATGGCCGCTCGGTCGTCGTCATCGAGGACGGGCGCCCGGTCTGCAGGCACGACGGTGTGCTCGAGCTTCTCGTCGAGGGCTCGCAGCGCCTCGAGCACGTCCGCGGCACTGGTGCGGGCGGAGTCGAAGACGACGAGGAGATTCCTCGTGACCGAATTCCCGCTGATCCCGGTGGCCCCCGGGATCTCCGTCAGCAGGAGGTCAACCGAGGTCTCGGTCGAGGCGAACCAACGCGGCCAGTGGACGCGGACACGCTCGGTTCCGAGGTGGACGACGTGGAGCGCTGCCGTCTCCACAGGAGCGCCCCGCCGTCGTCACTCCGCGCGCTGCTGACGGCGAACGGACTGCGCCTCGGCCCAGATGTCCTGGGCCTCTTCGACCGCGCGCACGACGAGCACGGAGAGGTAGTCGGCTGCACGCCGCTCCAACTCCTCCGCAATCGCCTCCGCGCGGCCGAGTGCCGTGTCGGCCGGGTCTACGTGCTGCTCCTCGTTCACTTGGCAGGCGTGCGTCGCTTGCGCGTCGTCGTCCTCTTCGTCGGCGCCGGCTTCTTCTGCTCCGCGCCGTTCCCCTCGTGGGCGTGTGCCTTCGCTTCGTCCACGATGCCGGTGAAGGCGGAGACCACTGAGCCCGCGCCGTGCTGCGCGGTTCCCGCTGCGTCGGTCGCGACATTGCCGGCGGTGGCGGTTGCCTCCGCTGCCGCTTTCGCCGCCGTTTCACCTGCGGCGATGAGCTGTGCGAGGCCGAAGATCATGCCACGGCGAACCAGTTGGCGCCCGCGGTCCGACACGAGAAAAGCACCGGCACCTGCAGCCAGCAGTGGATTCATCAGGACCTCCTTAAGGTTCGGAGTCCATCTTCCCAACGACCCGAGTCGACGAGGATCGGGGCGCCCACGGTCCGCGCTGCGTCGAACTACGTATTGCGAGCAGCAATGTCTCGAGTGGCGAACGACTGGTGAAGAACGGCCTGAGGAGCAGACGCAACCACGGTTGCCGCGGAGTGCACCGGGTGGACTCCCGACCCTTGTGTCTCCCGTCCGTGGCGAGTAACTGCCCCACGCGGCGGGGTCGTTCGTCTGGCGGCCACGCTCGATGAGGTGGGATGCGTCACCCCGGGACTGAGTCACAGGTCCGCTCGGCGAGCTTGACCTCGAGTGCACTCGAAGTCCTATCGTGACGGCATGACCGCGGTCACCGCAGCCAGGGAGCCGGCACTGAGCATCGCCGAGGCGGCCGAAGCCTCCGGGCTCAGCGTGCATACGCTTCGCTACTACGAGCGGGCGGGGTTGCTCGAGCCCGTGCGCCGCAACGGGAGTGGCCACCGCCGCTACCGAGCGGCCGACCTGGAGCGCATCACGTTCCTGACGAGGCTTCGCGCCACCGGTATGCCGATCCGCGAGGTTCGCCGGTATGCGGAGCTCATGAAGGCCGGTGAGGCGACGAACGAGGAGCGTCTCGCGCTCCTGGAGGCGCACCGAATGAGCGTACTCGCCGGGCTCGAGACGACGGCTCGCAACCTCGAGCTCGTCGAGTGGAAGATCCGCTTCTACAAGGAAAGGCTGGGACGGGCATGATCAGGCGAAAGCTGCGAGACCTGGAGGTATCCGCCGTCGGGCTCGGGTGCATGGGCATGTCCGCCTTCTACGGTTCCTCGGACGAGGAGGAAGGCGTCAGGACGATCCAGCGTGCTCGCGAGCTCGGAATCGACTTCCTCGACACCGCACAGCTCTACGGTCCCCTGACGAACGAGATCCTGGTCGGCCGCGCCATCAAGGGCCACCGCGACGAGTACGTGATCGCCACGAAGTTCAGTAGCCGGCTGGACAACGCCATCCCGGGCGACATGAGCAGCGTCGGGCCCCGGGACGGCTCCGCCGAGAACGTGCGCCGAACGATCGAGGGCTCACTCACGCGGCTCGGCACGGACTACGTCGACCTCTACTACCAGCATCGGGTCGATCCGAACGTTCCGATCGAGGAGACGGTCGGCGCGATGGGCGAGCTCGTCGGCGAGGGCAAGGTCCGCCACATCGGCCTGAGCGAGGCGGCACCCGAGACGATCCGGCGGGCAAACGCGGTTCACCCGATCACCGCCGTCCAGACCGAGTACTCGCTCTGGAGCCGGGACCCGGAGGCGGAGATCCTGCCCACGTGCCGCGAGCTCGGAATCGGATTCGTCCCCTACTGCCCGCTCGGGCGTGGGTTTCTCGTGGGTCGGTTCAGCTCTCCCGAGGAGCTCGATGAGAACGACTTCCGGCGTCGCAGTCCTCGGTTCACGGGTGAGAACCTCGAGGCGAACCTCGAGCTGGCCGCGAAGGTCAAGGAGATCGCCGAGGAAAAGGGCGTCACGCCTGCGCAGCTGGCGATCGCATGGGTGCTGGCGCGGGGCGACGACTTGGTTCCGATCCCCGGGACGAAGCGACGCACGTACCTCGAGGAAAACGCTGGGTCGATCGACGTCGAGCTGACAGCTGACGACCTGGCGCGCATCGACGCGGAGCTTCCCGCACCCGCTGGCGAGCGCTACGACGAAGCTGGGATGGCCTCCGTGGACCTGTAGCGGCATGGGCTCTCGCCGGGGCGACTGCGGGAGAGCGCAGCGATGGCGATGTCGAGACGCGCGAGTCGGCTCTGCGTCGTGTGTGCGGCGGTGCCGGTGAAACCTGCTTCTCGGCAGTGTGCGGTCTGGCTTCGCAGCTAGGCCTCGGCGCGGCGGAGTACTGACGCTCGTCGGGCGTAGACGACGCTGAGAACGATGAGCGTGACCGCGAGGAGCAGCGGCACGAGCGCCCAGAAGATCGGGAGCGCCCCGAGCACTGCACCAAGCGATACAAGCGTTGCCCCGGCGAAGGGCGAGCGTCGCACGAGTCGAAGCCCACCAAGAACCATGACTCCGCCTGCAATGAGGAACAGCGCCCAGATGACCTGATCGCTCGCCGCCGCGTCGTCCCAGTGCCCCGGCCAGATCGCGCCGGCGATGCCGACGATGATGTAGGCGATGCCCGTAAAGAAGCCGAGGCCGAAGAGCGACTTCGCCAGCAACCCGTTCTCCATTTCGGGCCTCCCCACTTCGTCGCGTATTGCCCGATCTGCAGCCAGACCTGGCCAGTGAGCGCAGAGGCAACCACAGTCACACAAGCGGGTCAACACCGGCTCTCCAACGCTCCGATGACCGCGGTCTCCACGGGCCCGTGGAATGGAGCACGTTCCCAGGCGGTTCCGAAACGGGAGCGACGGGACTCGAACCCGCGACCTCCGGCGTGACAGGACTGCCTACGCGCGTCTCCTGGATACGCTCACGCTCCCTTGCAGGACTACGACTTCACACCGGACAGCTACCTGTCGATGATGCGCGAGGCGGTGCCCGGCTACGACCGGTTCGAGGAGGCGACGGTGGCGGCGACCGGTACCGATGCCACCACGATCCTTGAGCTGGGGACCGGCACGGGTGAGACCGCCCGTGGCGTCCTCCGTAGGCACCCGGACGCGCACATCACGTGCGTCGATGCAAGCCCCGGGATGGTGAGGGTGGCCCGGGAGAACCTTCCCGCGGACCGCGCCGACGTGATCCTGGGAAGGCTCGAGGACCCTCTGCCGCGGGGGCCGTTCGACCTCGTCGTGTCGGCCCTTGCCGTTCACCATCTCGAAGGCGAACACAAGGCGGATCTCTTCCGGAGGGTGGCCGCGGTCCTCGCTCCGGGCGGGCACTTCGTTCTAGCCGACGTCGTCGAGCCGGTCGATCCCTCGTACGTCGTGACGCCCATCGATCCGGAGGTCGACCACCCGAGCACGCTCGACGAGAACATCGCCTGGCTCGAAGCCGCGGGGCTGATTCCCCAGGTCACCTACACCGACAAAGATCTCGTGGTGATAGACGCGCAATCACCTCCACAGGTACCCGCTCCAGGAGCGGGTTTCCAGAGAGGGGAGACGATCAACGTGCTTCCTGTGTACGAGCAGAGCGCTACGAGCCCCCCTTCGTAGCAGTAGCGCTCCTGGCTCGCGTCGGGCGGCGCGGTGAGAGGAGAGGCCCCGAGCGGGGCACTCTCCTCTCTGGAGCGTCATGTCGTCTTGTTGGCCGGGACGTCGTAGCTCCCGGACGCGGGCCCGAGCTTCCACGCAAGCGTCTTGTAGGCGAGCTCGACGGTGTCCACGGGCCGTCCGCCATCGGCTTCCTCCGCCACCTTCGTGACGAGCATCTCGGTCATCGAGTACGTCAGCCTCTCCCCCGTGCCCCAGGTCACGGTCAGCTCGCCCTTCTCGAACCGCTTTCCCCTCGTCATGGTGCTGATCAGGTCGTCGATGCTCCCGTCCACCGCCTTCGTGAAGATGAACGGCGCTGTCTGCGGCTTCCCGACCGAAGCGCCACCACCTCTGAGCCAGCTCGAATCGGCGTCGAATTCAAACTCGTAGGACCTGATCTGGAACGCCGGCACGCCGCTCAGCGACATCTGCATCGACCCTGCTGTCTGAGCTGACCCGCCACCCGAGGCCGCGACGGCGATCGTCGCCGCCACGGCTGCCAGGACGAGCCCGGCGGCGACGAGTAGCCCCAGCGGACCCGACATACGTCTCTTCATCCTGTACCTCTCCTGGTCGAGAGGCGGCCCCACGCCGCCCGCGATCGGCCGATCGTACGACGCCGCTCAGGTGCAAGCACACCACCACGGGCAACATCCGGACGAACAACAACGTCCGTACGGCCCAGAAGACCCGCTCCACGAGCGGGTTTCAGAGACGGGAGCGACGGGACTCGAACCCGCGACCTCCGGCGTGACAGGCCGGCGTTCTAACCAACTGAACTACGCCCCCGAGCGCGGTCAAGTGTAGCCGCGCGGCAGGGATCGGAGCGCCCGGCACGTAGCCTGACGGCATGTCCAGAGCCGACTGGGTCGTCCTCGGCGTCGTCGGGGTCTGCGCGCTGTACGGGCTCGCGACCGGCTTCCTCCGCGGCGCGCTCTCGCTCGCGGGGTTCGCGCTCGGCGCGTACCTGGGCGCGCGCGCGGCGCCGCAGGTGCTCGGAGACGCCTCGGCGTACGTCCCGCTCGTCACGCTCGCCGGCGCGATCCTCGGCGGCGCGCTCATGCGCGGCGTCGCCGAGCTCGTCGCGCGCGTCCTGCGGACGAGCATCGGCGTCATCCCCGGGATGCGGCTCCTCGACTCCTTCGCGGGCCTCGTCTTCGGCTTTGGCGCGGGCGTGCTCCTCTGCTGGGCCGTCGGCGCCGTGCTGCTCTACCTCCCTGGGCAGTCCGACCTCCGCCGGTCGGTGCAGCGCTCGACGATCCTCGGTCACCTCAACGACCAGTTCCCGCCGGAGCGGCTGCTCGAGCAGCTCGAGCGCGTCGACCCGCTCGGCGTCTTCCTCGGGCCGCCGGCGATCGTGCCGCGGCCGGATCCCTCACTGCCGGGCGACCCCGACGTCGTCCGCGCGTCGAAGAGCGTCGCCCGCGTCACCGGGATCGCCTGCGGCCTCGGCGTCGAGGGGTCGGGATGGGTTGCGGCGCCGGGGCTCGTCGTGACGAACGCGCACGTCGTCGCGGGCGTGTCCCGCCCGCGCGTGGACCTTCCGAGCGGCGCTGCGTTCTTCTCGACCGTCGTCGTCTTCGACCGGACGAACGACCTCGCGATCCTGCGCGTCCCCGGGCTCCGAGCTCGTCCGCTCGCGCTCGCCGATCCCGACCGCGGCACCGCGGTCGCGCTCGTCGGCTACCCGGAGAACGGGCCGCTCACGCGAGTTCCGGGGCGGCTGGGCGGCACGCAGGCGATCCTGAGCCGGGACGCGTACGACGAAGGGCCCCTCCGGCGCGAGGTGACGACGATCCGCGGGCTCGTCCGGCCCGGCTCCTCCGGCGGGCCGGGGATCGACGGGAAGGGCCGGGTGCGGACGACCGTCTTCGCGCGCCGGGCGACCGAGCGCGGCGGCTACGGGATCCCCGCGCGCCTCGTGCGCGATGCGCTGCGCGAGGCGGGCTCGCGGCCGGTCGCGAAGACACGCTGCACCGGCTAGGGATCAGTCGAAGAGGTCGAGCGCCGCGTGCGGCTGGCGGAACGGCGGGATGACGTAGACGCCCGCCGCCCGCTCGCGCGAGGCCTCGATCAGCTCACGCGCGAGCGCGAGCCCCACCGCGGGGGCGTCCGCTCCTGCGTCCCGCAGGCGCTGCTGCACGTGCTCGGGGACGACGATGCCGGGCACCTCGTTGTGCAGCCGCGCGGCGAGCTGGAAGCTCCGGACGTAGAACACGCCGACGAGGAGCGGGATCGGGGAGGACCCACCGAGCCGCTCGAGGAAGCGGTCGAGGTAGCCGAGGTCGAACAGGACCTGGGTCATCGCGAACCTGGCTCCCGCCTCGAGCTTCTGCTCGAAGCGCTCGAGCTCGTAGTCGAGGTCGTCGGCGGCGGGGTTGACCGCGACGCCGACGAAGAACGACGTCGGCGCGTCGATCTCGCGGCCGTTGTAGTCCTCGCCGGCGTTCATGCGGGTGAGCATCTGCGTGAGGCCGATGGAGTCGATCTCGTACACGCCCCGCGCTCCCGGGTAGTCGCCGGCCTCGGGCGGGTCGCCCGTCACCGCGAGCACGTTGCGGATGCCCTCCGCGTGCGCGCCCAGGAGCAGCGACTCGAGGCCCGCGATGGAGGAATCGCGAGGCGTCAGGTGGGGAATCGTCTCCAGCCCTACCGCGCGCTCGATCGTCGCCGAGGCGATCAGCCCGCTCATCCGCGCGCGCGCGCGCGGGTTGTCGTTCACGTCCACGACGTCCACGCGCTCCGACTCCTTGAGCGCCTTCGCGAGCTCCAGCATCGCCTGGGCGCTCCCTCCGCGTGGCGGGTCGATCTCCACGGACACGACGAACTCGCCCGTGCGGAGCTTCCGTTGCAAGAGCGTCTCCGGCTCGGGCTCCGCACGGGCGACGTGCAGCTCCCGCTCGCGCACGACGAGCGGCGCGCTCGGGCTCCGCTCCTCGTCCACCGCCCGGCGGATCGCCGCGATCTCGGTCGGCGTCGTCCCGCAGCAGCCGCCGATGATGCGAGCGCCGAGCTCGCGGGCGTGCGCCGCGAACTCCGCGAAGTACTCGGGCGTGGCGTGGGGGAACACGACCCGGTCGCCGGCGAGGCTCGCGAGCCCGACGTTCGGGAGCGCGGCGAGCGGCTTGCCGGCTTGGCCCATCTTCTCGATCGCGCGGAGCGCTGCCTGGAGGCCGACGCCGTGATTCGCCCCGATCGCGGCGACGTCGAGCTCGTCGAGCGCGGCGGCCGCGTCCTCCGCCGACACGCCTCCCAGCGTCTGCGCGTCCTCGTCGAAGGTGAGGAGCGCGACGATCGGGAGCGAGGAGACGCTCCGGACCGCCCCGACCGCGGTGAGCAGCTCGTCGAGCTCGTAGAAGGTCTCGACCATGAAGAGGTCGACGCCGCGGCCCTCGAGCAGCCGGGCCTGCTCGGCGAAGATCGCCTCCCGGTCCTTCGCCGGGCCTCCGAGCGGGCCGATCGAGCCGGCGACGAAGACGTCCTTCCCGGACACCTCGCGCGCGTCGCGGGCGATCTTCACCGCGGCCTCGTTGATCGCCGCGACCTCGTCCTCGAGGTAGTGGTCGGAGAGCTTGCGGCGGTTCGCGCCGAACGTGTTCGTCTCGATGAGGTCGGCGCCGGCCCGGATGAAGCCGAGGTGGATGGAGAGGACGCTCTCGGGCGCGCGGAGGTTCGCCTCCTCCGGGCAGCGCAGCCGCCCGACCGCGGCGGACACGAGCGCGCCCATGCCGCCGTCGCCCACGATCGGCGGCCCGGAGGCGAGACGCTCGAGGAATCGGCTCACCGGCGCATTCCAGCACGTCCCGCGGAGCGAGCCGGGCGCAGGTGCAGTCCCTGGGGTCAAGCACGAAGGTCAACCCCGTCCGAGGGATCGGTCAACCGCTCCCGGGTGACGCCCGCCGCGGGGGATTCGACGAGAGTGCTTGTCACTCACCACGGGCAGCGATGCGGCGGCCACCCGGGTGATGCGGCACACGAGGGGATGAGGTGCGGTCTCTCGCTCGGAGGGGCCTGCCGGGGACGTGAGCGGGAGCGTGGCGGCAACCCCGCTCCGTCCCCTTCTCACGCCTTGGCGATCCGGCGAGCCGCGGTGCGAGCCTCCGAATGAGAAGGGCGGCGTCGTCCGCCGCCCCTTCTCGAGAGCTCCAGGCCTGGCTGATTGCCGTCAGTCCCAACCGTGGAGTCGCCTCCGCTATCGGCAGGCGCCTGCGCGGCCTTGAGCGCGGGCGGGGGAGGGACGGGAGCTACGCGTCCGGTCGGCGCCACTCGAAGACGGCGAGCAGGCAGCCGCCTTCGGTCCACGAGTTGTGTCGCGTGCCGGGCTCGTAGCTCACGAAGTCCCCCGGGCCGAAGACCGCTCCGTCCGAGTCCACGAGGTCGCCCTCGAGGACGAGGAACTCCTCCATGCCCGGGTGCTCGTGCTCGATCGTCACCGCGCCGGGCTGCATGCGCATCAGGTAGGTGCCGCACTGCGTCTCGCGGTCGAAGCTCACCGGCAGCCAGCTCATCTCCGGCTGGACGGGGCCCTCGAGGTCGTACTCGAGGAACGGCGTCGTGTGCGCGTTGACGACGACGGGCTTGCTCGTCTCGTTCATGGGACCTCCTCAGTCTGGGTGGACGGTGCGGCCTTCCATGCCGCCCGCGACGACGACGACCTGCCCGGTCACGTGGCCCGAGACCCGGTCGGAGGCGAGCGCGACGATCTGGGCGGCGACGTCCTCGGGCCGGGCGACCTTCCTCAGCGCCATCGTGCGCGAGACCGAGCGCACGGTCTCGGGGTCGACGAGGCCGCGGGTCATCGGCGACTCCGTCCAGCCGGGCGCGACGGCGTTCACTCGTCCGAGCGGCGCGATCCGGGTGATCTCGTTCTTCAGGGACGAGAGCAGGCCGCCGAGGACGCCCGACTTCGCGGCCGCGTAGTCGGCGTGCCCGGCCTCCCCGAACACGCCCGCCGTCGAGCCGACGAGGACGAGCGACCCGTGCCCGGTTCGCTCGACCTCGCGCAGGAACCCGCGCGCGACGAGGAAGACGGACGTGAGGTCTTGGCGCAGCGTCTCCTCCCAGCGCTCGAGCGGGAGCTCCCAGACGGGGACGTCCTCGCGCGGCCAGACGCCGTGGACGGCCGCGCACGCGTCCACCTGCCCCAGCGCCCCCCGCGCCTCGGAAAAGAGGCGGTCGACGTCGCCCTCGGAGGTGACGTCGGCCTGCACGACCGCGGCCGCGCCGACCTCGTCCGCGAGCGCCCGCGCCCGGTCCTCTCCGCGGTGGTAGTGGACGACGACGCGCGCGCCCTCGGCTGCGAACGCACGCACGCACGCGGCGCCGATCCCTCCGGACGCGCCGGTGACGAGCACCCCCTTGCCTGCAAGTCCGGTCTCGATCTGCTCAGGCTACTGGCGCGTGGCTCGGCAGCGTTCACCACCTGGGCGCCATCCGTTGACATGTCAGGGAGCGGGTGCCACAGTTCTCCCTCTCCCGGGTCAACCTCGGGAGCGGAGGGACGTCTCATCGTGAAACGACGAAGGAGGGCATCTGTATGAAGAGACGCGCACTCACCGCCGCGGCTCTGGTGACGCTGGTCGCGGCTTCGCTTGCGGCGTCCGCCGGTGCGGACACGCAGGCAGGCGCGGGCCCGGGGGCTGCGGCCGTCAGCTGCAAAGGGACGCTCCAGATCGGGATCCTCACGGTGCTGTCCGGCCCAGCGGCGTTCCTCGGCCAGTCCCAGCTCAGCTGGGCCGTCTTGGGCGCGAAGCAGGTCGCACCGAAGCTGGGGCTCAAGGCCAAGATCGTCGGGTATGACACGCAACTCGATCCTGCGATTGCCCTCACTGCGGCGCAGAAGCTTGCCGGGA
Organism: uncultured Gaiellales bacterium; assembly: GCA_964578545.1. Taxonomy (GTDB): domain Bacteria; phylum Actinomycetota; class Thermoleophilia; order Gaiellales; family Gaiellaceae; genus GMQP-bins7. The sequence goes on along the minus strand of CAZODN010000022.1, from coordinate 13,491 downwards.
ACAAGAACGTGATCGCGGCAATCGGTCCCGCGACGTCCGGCGGCGTGCGGTCGGCGAGCGCGACGCTCGCCGAGGCGCAGGTCGTGCACGTGTCGCCTTCGGCGACCAACGCGAGCCTCACGAAGGGCTCGTCGCCCACCGCCACTCCCTGGTTCTACCGCGTCGTCGCCGACGACTCGGTTCAGGGAACGGGTCAGGCGAAGTACGCGGTCCAGAAGCTCAACGCCGACAAGGTCACGATCTTCGACGCCCAGGAGCCGTACTCGCTCGGGCTCGCCGAGACCATCGAGGCGTACATGAAGCGACGGAACGTCAGCGTGCAGCGGCTGTCCGTGACGAACAACACGACGGACTTCTCGAGCTACGTCACGCGCATCCCCAGTGACACGGACGTCGTCTTCACTCCCTTCCAGGTCGCGGCGAACGCGAACCAGATCGCCGTCCTGCTGAAGGAGCAGGGGAAGCGGGCCGTGGTGTTCGGCGGTGACGGAACGGTCGACCCGGCGTTCAAGGTGCCGGGGTCCTACGTGTCGAACTTCGCTCCGGACATCTCCCTGATCCCGGGCGGCAAGCAGGCGGTCGAGGCGTGGAAGAAGGACAACCCGGGCAAGACGCCCGACGTGTTCGGGCCTCCTGCGTACGGGGCGGTTCAGGCCATCCTGTGGGCGGCCAAGCGGGCGTGTGCCGGCAAGTCCTCCATCACCCGCGCGAACATCAAGCGGAAGATGAAGGCCGGCCCGGTGCCGAACTGGATCCTCGGCGGGACGTTCCGGTTCTCGTCGAAGACGAACGATCCGCTGAACGGCGGCTTCTGGCTGTACCAGATCCAGGCCGACGGCTCCCTGAAGCAGATCGGCAGGCTCTAGCCCGAACGGTGTGGCCCCGGCTCGGCCGGGGCCACACCCTTCCACCCGGGAAGGCCCGTTACCTGACGGTCGCGAGGGAAGTAGGCTCCGCCCCCTGTGGACTACGACAAGCTCTTCCAGACCATCGTCAACGCCTCGACGCTCGGGAGCACCTACGCGCTCATCGCTCTCGGGTACACGATGGTCTACGGGATCCTGAAGCTCCTGAACTTCGCGCACGGCGACGTGTTCATGGTCGGCGCGTACGTCGGCTTCGGGATCCTCACGCTGTTCGGCGGCGCCATCGACCCGTCGATCTCCATCTGGCTCGTGCTGCTCCTGATGGTGATCGCTGCGATGGCGGCGTGTGCCGTTCTCGGGGTCGCGATCGAGCGGTTCGCGTACCGCCCCCTTCGTGACGCCCCGCGCATCGCGCCGCTCATCAGCGCTCTCGGCGTCTCGTTCTTCCTCTCGTACAGCGTGCAGCTCCTCTTCGGGGCGCAGCACCGCACGTACGACACCTTCAACATGGCCGGGGGCAAGCTCTACGAGCCGGTCGTGACGATCGGGTCGTTCACGATCTCGTGGCTCCGCGTCATCGGGATCGTCGCGGCCGTCCTGCTGATGGTCGTTCTCTGGCTGCTCGTCGACCGGACGCGCATCGGCAAGGCGATGCGGGCGACGTCGATCGACCGGGACGCGGCCGCGATGATGGGTATCGACGTCGACCGCGTGATCATGTTCGCGTTCGTCCTGGCCGGGGGCCTCGCCGGGGCTGCCGGCGTCCTCTTCGCGCTCCGCACCGACCTGTTCCCGCAGATGGGCTTCACGCCGGGCCTGTACGCGTTCACGGCGGCCGTCATCGGCGGCATCGGGTCGATCCCAGGAGCGATGCTCGGCGGCTTTCTGCTCGGCACCGTCGAGGCGCTGACCGTCACGTACATCACCGACTGGATCGGGATCCCGGTCGGGCTCTCCAACCTCGTCATCTTCGGGCTCCTGATCGTCTTCATGCTCATCCGCCCCCAGGGCATCCTCGGGCGTCCGGACATCAAGAAGGTGTGACGGAGTGACCGACGGCCCGCGCATCGGACAGGACGAGTGGGTCGCCCGCTCGGGCGAGAACATCGAGCGCCATCGGCTCCTTCGGCTCTGGGATCGCGTGCCGGGCTGGACGCGGCTCCTCGCTTTCGTGCTCGCGGTCGCTCTCGTTCCGCTGATCACGGACGACGGCTACGTCAACGCCGTCGTGTTCGACACGCTCATCTTCTGCCTCCTGGCCGTCGGCTTGAACGTCGCGGTCGGCTGGGGCGGGCTCCTCGACCTGGGGTACATCGCGCTCTTCGGCATCGGCGCGTACACGTACGCGATCCTCAGCTCGGACCAGTTCGACCTTCACCTCACGACCCCGCTGGTGCTGCTCATCTGCCTCGTGCTCGGGGCGCTCGTCGGTCTGCTCGTCGGGCTCCCGTCGTGGCGCCTCACGGGCGACTACCTCGCGATCGTGACGCTGTTCGTCTACCAGATATTCATCAGCATCGTCACGAACGGGAACGACCTGTTCGGGTTCGATCTCACCGGCGGCGTGAACGGCATCGCGAACCTCGATCCGTTCGACCTCTTCGGCCGTGAGATCCCCGTCAGCAATCTCGGGGTCTTCAACTCGAACTACGTCTACCTCGCGCTCACGATCTTCTCGGCCGTCTTCGTCGCCCTCTACCTCGTGAACCACTCGCGCATCGGCCGCGCCTGGCGCGCGTTGCGCGAGGACGCGCTCGCGGCGGAGCTCATGGGCATGCCGACGGACTGGTTGAAGCTGCTCGCGTTCTCGTTCGGCTCGGCTGTCGCCGCGCTGACGGGCGGGCTCTTCGCGTCGCTGAAGGTCGGCGTGTTCCCCGAGACCTTCTCGCTGACGCTGTTGATCACGGTGTACGCGATGCTCATCCTCGGTGGCGTCGGGAGCCAGACGGGAGCGGTGTTGGGAGCCGTGCTCGTGTGGGTCTTCCTCGAGGCGCTGCGCGATCCGGACGTGTCGGGCTGGGTGTTCTACGTTGCCATCGCACTCGTCGTCGTGACGATCGCGCATCCGCGCTGGATCGCCGCCGTCGTGCTCGCTGCGACGGTCGCCTTCGGGTTCGCCGTCCATGCGGTCGCGCGTGCCGTCGACGACTCGTGGACCGCCGGCGCGCCAGCGGACTCGGACGCGTTGTCGCGCTTCCTGGACGGCTGGGTCCTCATTCCCACCCAGCCGACGACGTCGAAGACGGTCGCCTACGTCGGGCTCGTCGCGCTCCTGCTCCTCGTGACGACGCTCAAGGGCGTGTGGCGCTGGGCGGCCCTCGTCCCCACGCTCTATCTGGCCGCGTTCGTCTGGGAGAACGTCCTCTCGCCGCAGCCGGACGTCACGCGCTTCGTGCTCCTCGGCGCGGCGCTCGTCACCGTCATGGTGGTTCGGCCGTCCGGGATTCTCGGCGAGCGCAGGGTGGAGATCGTCTAGTGGCTGCGCTGCTCGCGCTCGAGGGCGTCTCCATGGCCTTCGGTGGCCTCAGGTGCATCGACGACCTCGATCTCCACGTCGACGAGGGCGAGATCGTGAGCGTCATCGGGCCGAACGGCGCCGGCAAGACGACGCTCTTCAACCTCATCACCGGGGTGTACGAGCCGACGGACGGCGACATCCTCTTCGAGGGCGAGTCGATCAAGGGCCTCGCGCCGCACCGCATCACGCAGCGCGGGATCGCGCGGACGTTCCAGACGCTCCGCCTGTTCCTGAACATGTCGGTCCGCGAGAACGTGATGGCGGCCGCCTACGGCCACACGAAGGCGGGCGTCTTCCGCTCGATGCTGCGGACGCCGGGGATGCGCCGCGAGGAGCGCGAGATCCGCGAGCTCGCCGAGCGACGCCTGGCCTTCTTCGGGGAGCGGCTGATGGGGTATCGCTGGGACCAGCCTGCGTACAGCTTGTCGTACGCGAACCGTCGTCGGCTCGAGATCGCTCGTGCAACCGCGACGAACCCGCGGCTGCTGCTCCTCGACGAGCCGGCGGCGGGAATGAACCCGAAGGAGACGCACGAGATCACGGAGCTCATCTCCCAGCTTCGCGAGGAAGGCGGGTACACAATTCTGGTGATCGAGCACGACATGCACGTGGTCGAAGGGATCTCCGACCGAGTCGTCGCGCTCGACCACGGCGTAAAGATCGCCGAGGGCACGTTCGAGCAGGTTGCGACCGACCCGCGCGTCGTCGAGGCCTACCTCGGTACGTCCGGAGTGGAGCGGAAGTGAGCGCGGGCAACGGGGTCGAGCCCCTCCTGAGGCTCGAGGGCATCAACACGTACTACGGCTCGATCCACATCCTCACCGACTCGAACCTGCACGTCGGCGAGGGTGAGCTCGTCTGTCTTCTCGGCGGCAACGCGTCGGGCAAGTCGACGACCCTCAAGACGATCCTCGGCCTCGTGCGCCCGCGCACGGGGACGATCACGTTCGCGGGCGAGGACATCACGAACGTCCCGACCTCGCATCGCATCAAGCGAGGCCTCGCCATCGTCCCCGAGAACCGCCGGCTCTTCGGCCCGATGACCGTGCTCGAGAACCTCGAGATGGGGTCCTACCTGCGCCCGAAGGCCGACCTGAAAGAGGAGTTCGAGCGCGTCTACACGCTCTTCCCGCTCCTCTACGAGCGCCGCTCGCAGCTTGCCGGCACGCTCTCGGGTGGGGAGCAGCAGATGGTCGCCATGGGGAGGGCTCTCATGTCCCGGCCGCGCCTCCTGCTCATGGACGAGCCCTCGATGGGGCTCGCGCCCGTCCTCGTGGAGCGCAGCTTCGAGATCATCGAGCAGGTGCACCGCTCCGGGGTCGCGATGCTCGTCGTCGAGCAGAACGCGAACGTCTCGCTCTCCATCGCCGACCGCGGGTACGTGCTCTCGACCGGCCGCGTCGTGCTCGAGGGGAAGGCCTCAGAGCTCCGCGAGCACGAGGAGCTCCGCAAGGCCTACCTCGGGCGCTAGGAGGGGTCAGGTCTTGCATTCACACACCGAGGTGTCGGAATGCAAGACCTGACCCCGTTCCGCAGCGAGTTTCCGATCTTCGAGCACACGGCGTACGCCAACTCGTGCTCGCAGGGGGCGCTCGCGAACCGCGTCCGCGCGGCCGCGGAGGAGTGGCTCGCGGGGTGGGACGCGAACGGCGCTGAGTGGGAGTTCTGGGTCGAGCGGAACGAGGCTGCGCGCGCGGCGTTCGCCGGGCTCCTGCACGCGGAGCCGGACGAGGTCGCCGTCACGACGTCGGTCTCGCAGGGCGTCAGCGCGCTCGTCTCCGCCCTCGACCTCTCCGGCGAGCGGAACCGGATCGTGATCAGCGAGTACGAGTTCCCGACGGTCGGCCAGATCGCCCACGCGCAGGAGCTCCGCGGCGCCGAGGTCGTCCACGTCCGCCCGGAGGCGGACGGGCGTATCCCGCTCGAGCGCTGGGAGGAGGCGATCGACGAGCGGGCCGCGCTCGTCTGCTGCACGGCCGTGTCGTTCCGCTCCGGGCACCGCCACGACGTGACGGCGATCGCGGAGCTGGCGCACGCGCGGGGCGCGCTGGTGCTCGCGGACTCGTACCAGGCGATCGGCGCGCTCGAGCTCGACGTGAGGACGCTCGGCGCGGACGTCGTCACGGGCGGGACGGTGAAGTACCTCCTCGGCACTGCCGGCCTCGGCTTCATGTGGCTCCGCGGCTCGCTGCTCCTGTCGCTCCTGCCGACCCAGACCGGCTGGTTCGCGGACGAGGACATCTTCGCCATGTCGATCGCCGACTACTCGCCGCACGCCTCCGCCCGCCGCTTCGACAGCGGGACGCCGCCCGTGCCGTCGCTCTACCCGGGCGTCGCCGGGATGGAGCTGATCGCCGAAGCGGGAGTCCCGGCGATCGAGAAGCACGTCTCGGCGCTCGTCGACCGGCTGTTCGCTGGTCTCGACGAGCTCGGGGCGACCGTGGCGACGCCTCGCGCCGAGGGCGAGCACGGCCCGCTCGTCTGCGTCGTCTCGACCGACCCGAACGCCCTCGTCGCGGCTCTCGCGCGCGAGCGGATCGTCACGTCGACCCGCGACCGGAATCTTCGGATCGCCCTCCACCTCTATAACGCCGAGGAGGACGTCGACCGGATCCTCGCCGCGCTCGCCGCGAACCGCGCCCTGCTCGCCTGAGCCGTCGGGCTCAGGCGGCTCAGGCGGGCTTCCGCGCCCGGACGATCGCGCCGTGCATGCCGTCGGCGACCGCGTGGGTGAGCTCGACCTCGACGTCCACGAGCCCGGCCGCGGCGAGCCCGTCCCGGAACTCGCCGACCGAGAGCGCGCCGGCGATGCAGCCCGCGTAGCTCCCGCGCTCCGCGCGCTCCGCGGGCGTCAGCCGGTCCTCGGCGACGATGTCGGAGATCCCGACCCGCCCGCCCGGCCTGAGCACGCGGGCGATCTCCGCCAGGACCGTGGGCTTGTCGGGGGAGAGGTTGACGACGCAGTTGGAGATCACGACGTCGACGCTCCCGGCGGGGAGCGGGATCGCCTCCAGGTAGCCCTTGAGGAAGTGGACGTTCTCGACGCCGGCCTTCCTCGCGTTCTCTTGCGCGAGCGCGAGCATCTCGTCCGTCATGTCGAGCCCGTACACGGTGCCCGTCGGGCCGACGCGGCGTGCGGAGAGGAGGACGTCGATGCCGCCGCCCGAGCCGAGATCCAGAACGGTCTCACCCGGGTGCAGGTCGGCGACGGCAACCGGGTTGCCGCAGCCGAGGCTCGCCCGAGCTGCGGTCTCGGGGATCTCGCTCCGCTCGGCCGCTCCGTAGAGACCCTCGCCGAAGAGGACGGTCGCGCTCGAGCGCTCGTCGCCGCAGCCGCAACCACAACCGCAGTCGGCGCCGGCTCCCTCCGTCGCTGCGCGTGCCGCCTCCGCGTACGTCTCCCGAACGTGCTCCCGGATGTCCGTGCTCATGACGTCCTCCTTCATCGATGGTAGTCGATGCAAGACCCTAGCACATTCATCGACGTCAATCAATGTATTTAGAGCCGCTCTTGCCATACTCCCGCACGTGACCGGGCGGGACTCGGCAGCCGAGCTCGAGAAGGTGATCGAGCGCTACAACGAGGCGTGGAACGCGCACGACGTGCAGGCGATCCTCGCCTTCCACGCTCCCGGGATGGTGTTCGAGAACCACACGGCCGGCGAGCGGGTCGAGGGCGACGCGGTCGGCCCTCACATCGCGCGGATCTTCGAGAACGCTCCCGACCTCCGCTTCCGCAGCCGCCGCCTCTATGCCCGCGACGGGCTCGTCGTGAGCGAGTGGACGGCGACCGCGACACGGGCGGACGGGACGCGCGTCGAGTGGGACGGGATCGACGTGTTCCCCTTCGAGAACGGCCTGATCCTGCGCAAGGACGTCTACTCGGCCTCGCACCGCCCCCGGGCTCTCGACTAGGCCTGCGCCTCTGCCTCGGCCTCCATCGCGGCGAGCCGCGTGTCGTAGGCGGGCAGCTCCTTCAGGTGCGCCCAGGCGATCTTGCCGGTCAGGAGCGGGTCGTCGCCGGTGACGTCGGTCTCCGGGTCGTGTGCGCCGTGCGCGAGCTCGACGCCGAGGCCCGTGTGGAACTCCTCGACGGGGAAGGGTGACGTCGCCCAGTCGATGCCGATCGACTCGCCGATCCGGCGGGCCTCCTCCACCGTGAAGCGGGATGTCGTCGTGGTCATGCGTGCCTCCTTCTTCGTCGATCTCCTTCATTCCCGGCGCCCGCCATCGGTGCTCGCCCGCGCCCGCGATGTGGCCTGTTCGTGACGCGTGTAGCGTCCGGGCATGGGCGACTTCGGCGCCGCGTCGATGACCGGGACGCTCGAGCGCGTCCTCGTCCGGCCGCCCCTGGCGGAGGACGTCGAGCACTGGCGGCGGTACGGCTGGCGGGCCGCGCCCGACCACCCCGCCGCGGCGCTGGAGCACGAGGTCCTCTGCGGGCTCCTCGAGGAGGCGGGCGCGTCGGTGGTCGTCTCGCGGCACGATCCCGGCAATCCGGACGCGATCTACGTCTACGACCCCGTCCTCGTCGGGAGGCAGGGAGCCGTGCTGCTCCGACCCGGGAAGGAGGCGCGGCGAGGCGAGCCCGCTGCGCTCGCGCCCGTGCTCGAGGACGCAGGCGTCCGGATCGCGGGCGAGATCGCGGCGCCCGCCCTCGTGGAGGGGGGCGACACGGTCTGGCTCGACGGCGAGACGATCCTCGTGGGTATCGGCTACCGCACGAACGCCGCGGCCGTCGAGGCGCTTCGCGCCGCCTTCCCCGGGGTCGAGGTGCTGCCGTTCGACCTCCCGCACTGGAACGGCCGCGACGAGGTCCTGCACCTCATGTCCTTCCTCTCCCCGCTCGACCGGGACCTCGCGCTCGTGTACCCGCGGATCGCCCCGGTGCGCCTGCTCGAGCTGCTCGCCGAGCGCGGGATCGGGGTCGTCGAGGTGCCCGACGAGGAGTTCGAGACGCAGGGCTGCAACGTCCTCGCGCTCGGGCCGCGGCGCGCTCTCGCCCTGGACGGCAGCCCCGAGACGAGACGTCGCCTGGAGCGCGCAGGGGTGGACGTCGTCGTCTACCGGGGTGACGAGATCTCGCGCAAGGGCGACGGCGGGCCGACCTGCCTGACCCGCCCGCTCCTCCGCCGAGAGGCCTAGGAGAGCCCGAACCCGAGCGCGAAGCCGAGCGCCGTGAAGAGGCCCGCCTCGCGCCCGCCGAGCGCGAACGCCTCCGGCATGAGCGTGTCGGCGAGCATCACGAGGAGCGCTCCTCCGGCGAAGGCGAGAACGAAGGCACCCGTCGCCACGGGCATCGCCCCGATTGCGTACCAGCCGAGCGCCGCCGCGAGCACGGACACCGCCACGACCGCGCTCCACATCCCGAAGATGCGCCTGCGTGACCACCCCGCCTGAAGCAGGCCAGTCGTCGCGGAGAGCGACTCGGGCACGTTGGAGACGAACACGCCGACGACGACGGCGGTCGCGACGGAGCCCTCGTGGAGCGACGCCCCGAGCACGAAGGACTCCGGGATCCCGTCGAGCACCGTCCCGAGGACGATCGCCGAGGCCGTGCCTGCGAGCTGGTGCTCGCCGTGCATGCTCTTGCGACCGTGCCCACCGCGGCGGTCGATCGCCCAGTCGCCCGCGTAGAACGTGAGGGCGCCGCCTGCGAAGCCGGCGACGGCCAACCGGAGATCCGTCTCGAACGCCTCGAGCACGAGCTCGTACGCGACGGCGGCGATCAGGGCGCCCGAGCCGAACGCGAGCGCAGCGCCGATCCAGCGGGCCCCCGGCCGCGCGTAGACGGCGAGCGCGGCGCCGAGCCAGAGCGAGCCGGCGGTGACGAGCCCCCAGAGCGCCGCCTCGAGCACCGCCTGACTCTACGCGCCCTCGAGCGTGAGCTGGCGATACGGAGAGAGGCCCGAGACGCCGACCCCGACGAGCCGGAGCGTGCCCGGCCGGTCGCGGAGGCCGCGGTCGAGGAGCGAGCACGCCACCTCGCCGATCACCTCGGCCTCGTCCACCGCCGCGGGCAGCGTCGTCGAGCGCGTGCGGATGGAGAAGTCGGCGTACCTGAGCTTCGTCGTGACGGTACGTCCGGACAGGCCCGAGCTCCGCAGGCGCTCGGACACCTGGCTCGCGAGCCGTCGCACCTCCGCGTGCAGCTGCTCCCGGTCGCTCACGTCCCGCTCGAACGTGTCCTCGGACGACACGGAGACCGGCTCCACGTCCAGCTCGAGGTCGCGCGGGTCGACGCCTCTCGCGCGGTCGCGGAGCAGCGGCCCCAGCGACCCCGGGACGAGCGCCGCGAGCTCGGTGTCGCGGAGGGCGGCGAGCGCGCCGATCGTCTCGATCCCCTGTGCGCGCAGTCGCTCCTCCGTCTTCGGCCCCACGCCGGGGAGCAGCCGCACTGCGAGGGGGGCCAGGAAGCGCGCCTCCGAGCCCGGCGGGACGACGGTGATCCCGCCGGGCTTCCGCCGGTCGGACGCGATCTTGCAGACGACCTTCGACGTCCCCACGCCGAGCGAGCACGTGAGGCTCGTCGTCGCGCGGACTGCCGTCTGCACCGCCGACGCGACGGCGCGCGCTCGCGTGAAGTCGGCCGCGACGGTGCCGAGGTCGAGGTAGCCCTCATCGATCCCGGTGCGCTCGACCCGGGGGACGATCTCGGAGACGACGTCCCAGACGACGCGCGAGTACTGCTTGTAGAGCGCGTGCCGCGGACGGACGAAGACGGCCTCCGGGCATCGTCGGAGCGCCTCGGCCGCGCTCATCGCCGAGTGGATGCCGAACCGGCGGGCGACGTAGTTCGCGGTCGAGACGACGCCTCTGCCGTGCGGGTCGCCGCCGACGACGAGCGGACGCTCGTGGAGCTCCGGGTGCTCGAGCTCTTCGACTGCGGCGAAGAACGCGTCGAGGTCGAGGTGGGCGAGGATCGGCGGGCCGATCTTCCTCGCGTGGGGCGCGTGCGTCCGCGGGGCTGCCACGAGCGCAAGGCTAGACTCGGCCGGCGACGCCCCTCACCCTGCGCGGAACGATCACAAGTTACAAGTTGTCACTTGCTCGCCCGGCGCGCTGCCGAACGGTTTATTCGCCGGGAAGCGTTTCTCCATGCGGCGTCGGGAGCGCAAGTGACAAGTTGTAACGTGCGCGTCTCCTCGTCCGGCGCGACGGGTCTATGGACGGGTCTATGACCCGGTCTATGGGCGGGTCCATCCGCGGGTCTATGGTTGGGGCGTGGTCGTCGCGACCCCGGCAGCCCCCAGCCAGCTCCCGCCTCCGCTCCCTCCGCCGGCGATCGTCCAGCCCGCGCCCCGCCAGGCCTCCTACGGCCTCGTCCGCGGTCGCGCCGCGGCGGGCACGCGCTGGGTCGTCGTGAGCGTGAACGGGCGGGTGCGGACGACGACTCCGATCCGCAGGCGGGCGTTCTCGATCCGGGTGCCGCTGCCCACGGGAGACGTCCGCGTGCGCGTCACGACCGCAGCGGCCGACGGCCGCACGTCCTCGACGGTCGTCGACGACGTGCTCGGGCTCCCGCAGGCGTCCGCGCCGCGGTTCCGCCGCGGCCGCGAGGACGCCGTCCTCGCGCGGAGGGTTCGAGCGCTGACGCGAGGCTTCCGAGGCTCCTCGGGCGTCTACGTCCAGAGCCTCACCGGCGGCGGGGGCGCAGCGTGGAACGCCGGGGCGCGATATCCCGCCGCGTCTACGCTCAAGCTCGCGATCGCGACGGCCGTCCTCGCGCGCCACCGCGGCGTCCCCGCGCCCGGCTCGTACGTCGGTGACCTGCTCGTCTCGATGCTCACACGCTCCGACAACGCGGCGGCGAACGCGCTCGAGACGTGGCTCGGCGGGTCGACGAGCGGCGGCTCGTACCGCGTGAACGCGCTCATGCGCTCGATCGGGATGAAGGCCTCGGAGATGTACGGCGGGTACGAGCTCAACACCTACGCACGGCAGATTCCGGTGGAGGTGGAGCAGCAGCCGTCGTGGGGCTACGGCAAGCACACGACCGCCAGGGACCTGGCGACGCTCCTGCGCGCGATCTGGCTCGCGTCGGCCGGGCTCGGCCCGCTCGCGAAGACGCAGCCCGGCTTCACCGCCAACGACGGGCGGCACCTCCTGTGGGTCCTCGCCCGCGTCCACGACCTGCCGAAGCTCGACCGGGTGGAGAGGGGCAACAGGGGAGTGCTCGTCGCGCACAAGGCAGGGTGGGTGTCGGTCGCCCGGCACGACGCCGGGCTCGTGTTCTGGCCGGGGGGCGTCTTCGTGGCAGGCGTCATGACGTACGGCTCGTCCGGGCTCGGCGTCTCGGCCGACGCACTCGCCGGCCGGGTCGCCGCGACGACGCTCGCGCGCCTCGCTCGCATCGAAGGCTGAGCACGAGAGCATCCGCGCACCCGCGGAGGCGGCGAGAGAGGCACATCACGTCGGCGCGCTGCGAGCTGCTCCGGGTCGCGCGCCGCCCACAGGAACCGCTCGTGACGCCGTGTCACGAGGTCGAGTGGCCGCGTGCCTGCCCGAGACCTCGTGCCACCGCGTCGCGAAGCTCGAGGGGCGGGCTGCCGGCCGCGCGCGCCGACCGCCGCGCCCGCTGACCGATCGCTACAATTCTCGTACTACCTACAGCAATCGGAGGTAACCGAGAATCGTGACCGAGAGCCCAGCACGTCTCCTGCTCGTCCCCCTGGAGGACCTCGTCGTCTTCCCCAACATGAACGTCACCCTGACCGTCGACGTGGGCGACGAGGAGCGCGTGCTGCTCGTCCCCAAGAGCGACGAGGGCGAGTTCGCGAAGGTCGGCACCGTCGCCGACGTGACCGACCGCATCCGGCTCCCCGGTGGCGGTCGCGCCGTCGCGCTCGCCGGCCTCCACCGCGCGGTCGCCGGCGCCGCGATCACGGACGACCGCGGTCGCCTGTTCGTCGAGGTCGAGGAGCACCCCGACGAGGAGCCTGCGGACGGCAGGACGCGCGAGCTCGAGCGCGAGTACCGCGCCGTCGTCGAGGAGATCCTCGAGCTGCGCGGCGACGACGGGCGCATCGCCGCGTTCGTGCGCTCGATCACGGAGCCCGGCGCGCTCGCCGACACCTCGGGCTACTCGCCCGACCTCACCTTCGAGCAGAAGGTCCGGCTGCTCGAGACGCTCGACGTCCGGGAGCGGCTGGAGCTCGCGCTCGACCTCCAGCGGGAGCGCCTCGCGCTCCTCCAGGTGCGCAAGCGGATCCAGGAGGACGTCGAGTCCGGCGTCGAGAAGCAACAGCGCGAGTACATCCTCCGCCGCCAGCTCGACTCGATCCGGAAGGAGCTCGGCGAGGACGAGGCGTCCGTCGTCGAGGAGTACCGGGCGAAGATCGCCGAGGCCGGGATGCCGGAGAACGTCCTCGAGCAGGCGAACCGCGAGCTCTCCCGGCTCGAGCGCATGGGCGAGCAGACGCCCGAGGCGACGGTCATCCGCAACTACCTCGATTGGCTGCTCGCCGTCCCGTGGAACGTGCGCTCGGAGGAGCGGCTCGACCCGCAGCACACGCGCGAGGTGCTCGACGCCGACCACGCGGGGCTCGAGGACGTGAAGGACCGCATCGTCGAGTACATCGCGGTCGCCAAGCTGCGGCAGGAGCGCGGGATCGAGCCCGACCGGCGCTCAGGAGCGATCCTCACGCTCGTCGGGCCGCCGGGCACCGGCAAGACGTCGATCGGCGAGTCGGTCGCACGGGCGCTGAACCGGAAGTTCGTGCGCATGTCGCTCGGCGGCGTACGGGACGAAGCGGAGATCCGTGGTCACCGGCGTACGTACATCGGTGCCATGCCGGGGCGCCTGGTTCGCGCGCTGCGCGACGCCGGGACGATGAACCCGGTGATCCTGCTCGACGAGGTCGACAAGGTCGGCGCCGACTGGCGCGGCGACCCGTCTGCAGCGCTGCTCGAGGTGCTCGATCCGGCGCAGAACCACTCCTTCCGCGACCACTACCTCGACGTCGAGCTCGATCTGTCGCAGGTGTTCTTCATCGCCACCGCAAACGTCGCGGACACCATCCCGGGCCCGCTGCTGGATCGCATGGAGGTGATCCGGTTCGACGGGTACACGAGCGACGAGAAGGCGGCGATCGCGCGCGGGTACCT
>CAZODN010000021.1:0-27243 GCA_964578545.1 uncultured Gaiellales bacterium | reverse complement strand
CGTCGTGATCGGCGCGCAGCCGCTGATCGAGGTCGTCCCGCTCCAGCAGAAGGGCCCCGACCAGGAGGTCGTCACCCAGTTGAACATGGGCGATGTCGTCGAGCTCGGGCTCCTGAAGATGGACTTCCTCGGCCTCCGCAACCTCGACGTCATCGACAAGGCGGTCGAGCTCGTGGGCGGGATCGACATCGGCTCGCTCCCGCTCGACGACCCGACGACCTACGAGATGCTCGCGCGCGGCGAGTCCACCGGCGTGTTCCAGTTCGAGTCCTCGGGGATGCGCGACGCGCTGCGGCAGGTGAGGCCGACCGAGTTCGAGGACCTCATCGCCCTCGTCGCCCTCTACCGGCCGGGGCCGATGGCGTACATCCCGACGTACGCCGCCCGGAAGCACGGCCGCGAGCCCGTGACGTTCCCCGACCCCCGGCTCGAGGAGATCACGGGAGGGACGTACGCGATCTGCATCTACCAGGAGCAGTACATGCAGATCGCGAAGCTCCTCGCCGGGTTCTCGCCGGCCGAGGCCGAGACGCTCCGGAAGGCGATCGGCAAGAAGATCCACTCGCTCATGGCCTCCCTCAAGGACAAGTTCCTCGAGGGCTGTGCGGCGAACGGCGTCGCCCCCTCGGTCGCGCAGCAGCTCTGGAAGGACATGGAGTCCTCGCAGGACTACTCCTTCAACAAGGCGCACGCCGCCTGCTACGCGCTCATCGCGTACCGCACGGCCTGGCTCAAGGCGAACCACCCGAGGGAGTACATGGCCGCGCTCATCTCCTCGGTCATGAACACGAAGGACCGGGTGCCGTTCTACGTCAACGCGTGCCGCGAGATGGGCATCGACGTCCTACCGCCCGACGTGAACTCGTCGCAGCAGGACTTCGCGGTCGTCGGCGGGGTCATCCACTTCGGCCTGAACGCGGTGAAGAACGTGGGGGAGGCCGCGGCCGAGGCGATCGTGCGCGCGCGGGCCGAGGGCGGGCCGTTCGACTCGATCTGGGAGTTCACCGAGCGGGTCGACCCGCAGCTCGTCAACAAGCGCGCGCTCGAGTCGCTCGTCAAGTGCGGTGCCTTCGACTCGACGGGCGCGACGCGAATGGGGATGCTCGCCGTCCTCGACCAGGTACTCGCGTACGGGTCGAAGCACGCCGCCGACCGGCTCGCGGGCCAGGTGTCGATCTTCGACGAGGGCCCCGGCGACACCGCCGCGCCGACCGGGAAGCACCATCCGCCGCTGCCCGCCTCGGAGTTCGACGAGCGCGAGCTGCTCCGGCTGGAGAAGGAGACGCTCGGCATCTACGTGTCCGACCACCCCCTCGAGAAGGTGCGGGCCGAGCTCAGGCGCAAGACCGACTGCGGGCTGAGCGAGCTCGAGCGGCGGCGTGACGGCGACGTGGTGACGGTGGGCGGGATCGTCTCGGGCCTCAAGCAGGTGACGACGAAGCGCGGCGACCCGATGGTCTTCGTCACGCTCGACGACCCGACCGGCGCCGCGGAGGTCGTCGTGTTCAACTCGACGTACGCGACCGCCCGTGAGCTGCTCGAGCCCGACCGGATCCTCGTCGTGAAGGGACGGGTGGACCACAAGCAGGCGGGCGAGACGAAGCTCGTCGCGCTCGAGGTGAGCGCGTTCGAGGCCGTCCAGCCGCGCCGCGAGGTCCGGCTCCGGATCGACGCCCGCGAGGCGCCGGCGGGGCTCATCCGGGAGCTCGCGGCGCTCGTCAAGGACTTCCCCGGCGACGCGCCCGTGTACGTCGCGCTCGAGACCTCGGTCGGCGAGCGCACGCTCGCCCTCGGCCCCGAGTACCGCGTGAAGCCCGACTCGGACTTCCTCGCCGAGGTGAAGGCCCTCCTCGGCGAAGCCGCGATCGCGTAGCGGCGCCCGCCGCTCGCGCCCCTCCCGCTACGCGCGCGCGTCGGCCGCGAGGCGCTCGCCGACGCTCGCGAGCACCTTGAGCGCGATCGAGGGCATCGTCTCGACCGTTCCCCGGAACCGGCGGTCGCCGATCACGAGGACCCGGACGGGCGACGTCGCCGTCACCGTCGCCGTGCGCGGGACGCTCGTGAGGAGCGCGATCTCGCCGAACCAGTCGCCCGGGCCGAGCTCGGCCAGCTTCCTGCCCTTGCGCGAGACGCGCACCGTGCCGTCCACGAGGACGAAGAACTCGCGTCCCGTGCTCCCTTCCTTCGTGAGCACGACGCCCTCCCTGAGGCTCGCCTCGTCCGCGACGAGCGCGAGCTCGCGGAGCTCGGCCTTCGTGCAGCCCGCGAAGAGCGGGACCTTCTTCAGGAGCTCGACCTTGGCGTTCTTCCCGAGCACGGCCCGCCGATCCTAGTACGCACGTCGGGCCTGTGGGCCGAGGCGGACATCGGCGTCGCCTCCCTAGCGGCCGCGCGTTCACGGAATGCTTACGGCCCCTCAACCGAATTGCCCCAGAAAGGGGAGATCCGAGACGTCTCACCCGACGAATAGGCGAGTACATCGTCCCCGAGCACAAGGCGGCGGCAATGTCTGCGGCGGAAGTCGAGACCTTCTACGTCACGGAGATCGACCGGATCGAGCAGTGGCGCCACGAGGCGCTCGAGCGCGCCGGGTACGACCCCGAGGCTGCGATCGTGCTGGCCGCGAGCCACGACGTCGACCTGCACGCCGCCGTGAGCCTCCTCGAGCGGGGCTGCTCGGTCGAGCTCGCGCTCCAGATCCTCCTCTAGCCTCCCGACAGCCCACGCGGCGCGCGGACGGGCGCCGATGTGGGCAGAATGCCCGCCGATGCACCTGCTCGCGTCCATCCCCTCGCCGGGGCAGAGCACCGTCGAGATCGGCCCGCTCTCCATCCACTTCTACGGGCTGACGCTCCTCGTCGCCATCGCGGCCGCGGTCGCGATCACCGGGATCCGCTGGACGCGGCGCGGCGGCGACTGGGACCTCATCTTCCGGGTCGCCGTGTGGGGCGTCGCGTTCGGCATCGTCGGCGCGCGGCTCTACCACGTGCTCACGAGCTGGAACGAGCTCCCGGACGAGTGGTGGGGGCCGTTCGCGATCTGGAAGGGCGGCCTCGGCGTCTGGGGCGGCATCGGCCTCGGCGCCGTCGTCGGCGGGATCGTGGCCTGGCGGTCGGGCGCGAGCGTCGCGAAGCTCGCCGACTGCGCCGCTCCCGGGCTCCTCGTCGCCCAGGGCATCGGCCGGTTCGGCAACTGGTGGAACCAGGAGCTCTTCGGCAAGCCGACCGACCGGCCGTGGGGCCTCGAGATCGCCCCCGAGAACCGTCCGATCGACTACATCGAGTCGGAGACGTTCCACCCGACGTTCCTCTACGAGGCGCTCTGGTGCTTCGCTGCGGCCGGGCTGCTGCTCCTGATCGAGCGGCGCTTCCGGATCCGCCCGGGCGGCCTCTTCGCGCTCTACGTCATCGTCTACTCGATCGGCCGCCTGTGGATCGAGACGCTCCGGATCGACCCCTCGCACGAGTGGGCCGGCGTCCGCCTGAACGTCTGGGTCGCCGGTCTCGCGATCGTCCTCGCGACCGCCTTCCTCGTCTGGTGGCAGCGGACGTGGAAGCGGGACGGCGCCGCGCCGCCGAAGCTCGAGACGATGGCGATCCCGAAGGGCCGCTGACGCCGGCCGCGTCCGGCCGCGCGGCTAGCCTCCGCGCGTGCCAGCGACCTCGGTGCGCGAGCTCCCGCTCGACCTCGACGCGTTCGAGGGCCCGTTCGACCTGCTCCTGACGCTCCTCCTGAAGGAGGAGCTCGAGCCGCGGGAGATCGACATCGCCGCGATCGTGGTCTCCTTCGTCGAGCGCCTGGCCGAGCGCGACGAGCTCGACCTCGAGGCGTGCGGCGAGTTCCTCGTCCTCGTGTCGGCGCTCCTCGAGCTCAAGGCGCGCGCGCTCTTCCCGGACGAGGCCGCCGAGCTCGACGAGCTCGAGCCCGAGGAGGCGGCCGAAGAGCTCGCGCGGCGTCTCGCCGAGTACCGCCGCATGAAGGAGGCCGCGGCCTGGCTCCTCGAGCGGCTGGCGAGCGAGCGCGACCGCTACTTCCGCCTCGGGCCGGCGCCGCTCGCGCCGAGGCCGGAGCGGAGGCTCGCGCCGCAGGACCCCGCCGCGCTCGGCGCTGCGCTCCGCGTCCTCGCGACTCCGCCGCCGACGGTGTCGCTCGGGCACATGGCGCTCCGCTTCCCGCCCGTCTCGCTCTTCCTCGAGCGGTTCCGCGCGCTCCTCGGCCGCCGCCGCCGGTTCGACTTCGACGCGGAGGTCGGAGACCTCCCGCGCGTCGAGCAGGCCGTCGCCCTGCTCGCGCTCCTGGAGCTCCGCAAGGCGGGCGAGATCTCGCTCGATCAAGCAGCGCCCTTCGCGCCCATAAGGGTTTCGAGGGCCGACAGCGAAAGGACCGTCACATGGACAGCCCGCTCCGCCTGATCGCCGCCAACCCCGTCGACCGGCTCGCGCGCACCGTCGAGGCGCTCCTCGTCGTCGCGTCCTCGCCGCTGTCGGCGGAGGAGCTCGCCGAGGCCGCCGGCGACGACCCCGAGCGCGTCGAGACCGCGATCGGGCTGCTGCGGGAGCGCTACGTGGAGGGGCGGTCGGGGATCGTGCTCGAGCGCGTCGCGGGCGGGTACGCGTTCAGGGCGAGCCGCGAGGCCGCGGAAGCCTGCGAGCGCCTCTTCGAGCGGCCCGTCGAGCGCGGGCTCTCGCAGGCGGCGCTCGAGACGCTCGCGATCGTCGCGTACACCGGCCCGTGCTCGCGGCCGGAGATCGCCCGGATCCGCGGCGTCTCGGCGGACTCGGCCGTCGCGAGCCTCGTCGAGCGCGGGCTCATCACCGAGGCCGGCCGCGAGGACGCGCCCGGCGGCGCGATCCGCTACCGGACGACCCCGCTCTTCGAGCGCGTCTTCGGCCTGGAGAGCCTCGCGGCACTCCCGCGCCTGGACGACCTGGGCGGGGATCAGGCGGAGATCCGCGAGCGGCTGCTCGAGGTCGCCGAAGCCCGCGCCTCCTAGAGAGCACGCCGGCGCCGAAGGAGCGCAGGCACCGCGGCCGCGAAGCGGGCGCCTTCGGGGATCTCTCGCTCTGGCGCAGACTCAGATCTGCCAGGCGCCGTCGCGGAGCACGGGCACGGCGACGCCGTCGCGGGTGATGCCGTCGACGGCGAGCTCCGGGCTCCCGATCATGAAGTCGACGTGGACGCCGCTCTTGTTGACCTTCGCCTTGTCGGCGGCGTCCTCGACCGGGTGGGCGTAGCCGTTCCCGAGCGCGATGTGGGTCGCCGCGTTCTCGTCGATGAGCGTGTCGAAGAAGACCGTGTCGAGGGGACCGACCCGTCCCATCCCGTCCACGAGGGCGACCTCGCCCAGCCGGGCCGCGCCCTCGTCCTTCGCCGCGACGGCGCGCAGCGCGTCCGCGCCCCGCTCGGCATCGATTCGCACTGCTCGCCCGGCCTCGAACTCGACCCTGATCCCCGTGATGATCGAGCCGGTGAGCTCGAGCGGCATGGTGGCGCTCACGTGACCGTCGACGCGGTCGGGGTCCGGCGTCGTGAAGATCTCCTCGGTCGGGATGTTCGGGGAGTGGCGTCGCCCGTCCACCGTCTCGAGGTCGCCGCCGGCCCAGTGCGCCGAGGGCAGGAGACCGATCCTCAGGTCGGTGCCCGGGCCGTGGAGGCGAAGGGCGTCGAAGCGCCGGTCCGTGAGGCGCCGCGCGTTCGCCTTCAGCTCCGCGGATCGCCTCGCCCAGGCCTCGGCCGGGTCGTCGGCGTCGAGGCGGCAGATATGCGCGACGGCCGCCCAGAGGGCCTCGTACGCCTCCTCGGCCGGGAGGTCCGGGTACACGAGCTGCGCCCACGGACGCGTCGGCGCCGGGACGATGCACCAGCTCGTCGTCATCCGGTTCACGACCTCGCCCGTCTCCTCGAGGTACGGGAGGAGGTCCTTGCCGGCCCGCGCGGGGTCGAGCCCGGCCAGGGCGTCCGGCGCCTGCGGCCCGGAGAGCGTCACGCGCGCCGCGTGCTCGTCGGCGAGCCACAGGAGCCGCTGCGAGAGCCACGGCGGGACGTACGTGAGCGACTCCTCGTCGGCGAGCGCGACGCGCTCGCGCTTCAGCCACTGGTCCCAGTAGAGGACGTCGACGTACTTCGCGCCGCGTCGGTACGCGGCCCGCGCAAGGCGCCGCGTCAGCTCCTCCTTCCCGATGGCGCTCGACACGCCGACGATCTGCCCGGGCTGGACGTTCGCTCCCCATACCGCCAGCTCTGCGAGGCGGTCCATCCAGGTCTCGACGTCGGGCACGGCGGCAGGCTACAGCGGTCGGGCTCCTCCCGCGCCGGGAGGCGCCGGGCAGGAGAATGGCCCCATGCGGCTGAATTCGTTCCTTGCGCGCGCAGGAGTCGCCTCCCGGCGTCGCGCGGACGAGCTGATACGTGAAGGACGGGTGCGGGTGAACGGCGAGCTGGGCCAGCTGAACACGGTCGTGGGAGCGAAGGACGTGGTCGAGGTGGACGGGAAGAGGGTGGAGCGCCAGCGGCTCGCGTACGTCCTCCTGAACAAGCCCGCCGGCGTCGTGACGACCGCCAGCGACCCGCAGGGTCGCCCGACCGTGGTCGACCTCGTCGACTGCGAGGTGCGCGTCGTGCCCGTGGGCCGGCTGGACGCCGACACGAGCGGAGCGCTCCTGCTCACGAACGACGGGAACCTCGCGCACCGGCTCGCGCATCCCCGCTACGGGGTGCCGAAGGTCTACGACGTCGACGTCGAGGGCTCGCCGTCGCCCGCAGCGCTCGACGCCCTCCGGCGCGGAGTGGAGTTGGAGGACGGGAGGACGGCGCCGGCGGAGGTCCGGATCATCCGTCGCGGCTCGCGGGTCAGCCGGCTCGAGCTGACCCTGCACGAGGGTCGGAAGCACCAGGTGAAGCGCATGTGCGAGGCGGTCGGGCACCCCGTGCAGAGCCTCCACCGCAGGCGGTACGCAGGCCTCCGCCTCGTCGGCCTCGGCCCGGGGCAGTGGCGCGAGCTGACCCCCGAGGAGGTCGAGTCGCTCCGGAGGCTCGCAGGCGCCGAGGACGACGCGTAGCCCCTACGCGGGGCGCGCGAAGCCCATTTTCTCGTACATCGCCTCGAGCGTCGGCCCCGAGGCCTCGCGCGCCTTGTCGGCGCCCAGCCTGAGCAGGCGCTGGAGCTCTCCGGGGTCGGACCGGAGCTCGCGGAACCGGTTCTGGAAGGGGGCGAGGAGCTCGATGACCGCCTCGGCCACGTCGGTCTTGAAGACGCCGTAGCCCTGGCCGTCATAACGACCCTGGACGTCCGCGATCGACTCGCCCGTCGCGATGGTCATGATCTCGATCAGGTTCGAGATGCCCGGCTTGTCGGGCGAGTGGACGATCTCCCGCCCCGAGTCCGTCACCGCCGTCTTGAACTTCTTCCGGATCACGTCCGGCGGGTCGAGGATGAGCACCGTTCCCTGCTCCGTCCCACCCGTCGTCGACATCTTCTTCTCGGGATCCTGGAGGTCCATGATCTTCGCGCCGACCTCGGGGTAGACGCCGCGCGGGACGGTGAACGTCTCCCCGTACCGCGAGTTGAACCGCTCTGCCACGTCGCGCGTCAGCTCGACGTGCTGGCGCTGGTCGACCCCCACCGGGACGAGGTCGGTCTGGTACAGGAGGATGTCTCCCGCCTGGAGCACCGGGTAGGTGAAGAGGGCCGCCGACACGAACTCCTGCGTCTCGGACTTGTCCTTGAACTGGGTCATCCTCCTGAGCTCGCCGAAGCTCGTCACCGAGGACAGGAGCCAGCTCGCCTCCGCGTGGGCCGTGACGTGGCTCTGCGCGAAGATCGTCGAGCGCTCGGGATCGAGCCCGGTGGCGATGAGGATGGCCAGGAGATCGAGCGTCCGCTCGCGCAGGTCCTGCGGGTCGTACTCGACGCTGATGGAGTGCAGGTCGACGATGCAGAAGAACGCCTCGCCCTGCTCCTGCGTGGCCGCGTACTGGCGGAAGCCGCCCGCGTAGTTCCCGAGGTGCTTGGCTCCCGTCGGCTGGATGCCCGAGAAGATGCGCATCCCGGGATTCTCCCTGGACCGGCTGGACGACGGGGGCGCACCTTTACACTCACCCGGATGGAGATCCACTCGTCGCCCGAGCTGCTCCCGTACCCGCTGGTCGCGCGCGCGCTCACGCCGGACTCGACGGTCATCGAGGTGCGGGGGCGCAGGATCGGCGACGGCTTCTTCGGCCTCATCGCGGGGCCGTGCTCGGTCGAGACGCGGGAGCAGACGCTCGAGACCGCGCGCGCGGTCGCCGCCGCCGGCGCGACGATGCTCCGCGGCGGCGCCTTCAAGCCCCGGACGTCGCCGTACGCCTTCCAGGGGCTCGGCCGCAAGGGCCTCGAGATCCTCGCTGAGGCGCGCGAGGAGACCGGCCTCCCGGTCGTCACCGAGCTCCTCGACCCGCGCCACGTCGAAGAGGTCGCAGCCGTCGCGGACGTCATCCAGATCGGCGCCCGCAACATGCACAACTTCAACCTGCTCGCCGAGGTGGGCCGGGTCCCGAAGCCCGTCCTCCTGAAGCGGGGCCCGTCGGCCACGATCGAGGAGCTCCTCATGGCCGCCGAGTACGTGGCGAAGGAGGGCAACGAGCACGTCATCCTCTGCGAGCGCGGCATCAAGACGTTCGAGCGCTCGACCCGCTTCACGCTCGACATCTCGGCGGTCCCGATCCTCAAGCGAGAGACACACCTCCCCGTGATCGTGGACCCGTCCCACGCCTCCGGGCGCAGCGACCTCGTGCTCCCGCTGGCCCGCGCTGCGGTCGCGGCCGGCGCCGACGGCGTGATGATCGAGGCGCACCCGCAGCCCGAGGACGCGCTCTGCGACGGGCCGCAGCAGATCCGGGTGGGCGAGTTCGCCCGGGTCGCCGACGAGATCTACACCGTCGTCGCGCTCATGGGCAAGACGGTCGGCTGACCCGCTGACGGCGATGCGGATCGAGCCGGTGCCCGCGCTGGAGGGGCACGTCGCGGTGCCGGGGGACAAGTCGATCTCGCACCGGGCGGTGCTCGTCGCGAGCCTGTGCGAGCGTGAGACGCGCATCTCCGGCTTCGGCCGCTCGGCGGACACGGAGGCGACGATCGCCGCCGCCAGGGCGCTCGGCGTCGCCGTCGAGGAGCACGGTGCCGACGAGCTCACGGTCGCCGGCCGCGGCCTCCGCGGGCTGAGCGCGCCCGGGGCGCCGATCGACTGCGCGAACTCCGGGACGCTCATGCGGCTCCTCGCGGGTGCCCTCGCGGGCCAGGCCGGGCGCTTCGAGCTCGTCGGCGACGACTCCCTCTCGCGGAGGCCGATGGAGCGCGTCGCGGAGCCGCTCCGGCGGATGGGCGCGCGCGTCGAGACGAGCGACGGGCACGCGCCGCTCGTCGTCGAGGGAGCCGACCTGCGGGCGGTCGACTACGTGCTCCCCGTGCCGTCGGCGCAGGTGAAGTCGGCCGTCCTGCTCGCGGGGCTCCTCGCCGCCGGGAGGACGACGGTCGTCGAGCCCGTTCCGACGCGCGACCACACGGAGCGCATGCTCGAGCGGGCCGGGGCCGCCGTCACGCGGCGACCGGGCAGCGTGTCGGTCGAGGGAGGTCGCGTCCTCCGGCTGGCTGAGGTCGAGGTCCCCGGCGACTTCTCGTCGGCCGCGCCGCTCCTCGTCGCGGCGGCGACGATCCCAGGCTCCGCGCTCACGGTGCACGGCGTCGGGCTCAACCCGCGCCGGACGGGGCTGCTCGACGTCCTCGAGCGGATGGGGGCGCGCGTCGCCGTGTACAACCGCCGCTCGCTCGGCGGCGAGCCCGTGGGCGACGTCGAGGTGCGCGCGCACGACCTCGTCGGCGCGACGGTGACGGCCGAGGAGGTTCCGGCGCTGATCGACGAGCTGCCCCTCCTCGCGCTCGCGGCGTGCCACGCCCGCGGCGCGACGGTTGTGCGCGGCGCGTCCGAGCTCCGCTTCAAGGAGGTCGACCGGATCGAGGCCGTGGTGGAGGAGCTCCGCCGGGTCGGCGGGCACATCCGTGCGACGCGCGACGGGTTCCGCGTGCGCGGGGTGCCCGCCCGCCTGCGCGGCGGCGTCGTCGACTCCCGCGGTGACCACCGGCTCGCGATGCTCGGCGCCGTCGTGGGGCTCTCCTCGCGCGAGGGGGTCGAGCTCCGCGGGGCCGAGGCCGTGGCTGCGAGCTTCCCGGGGTTCTACGACCTCCTCGAGCTCGTCGCTCCGGGCGCGGTCCACTACCCTCCGGCTGCATGATCGTCGCCATCGACGGCCCCGCCGGGTCGGGGAAGAGCACCGTCGCCCGGGCTCTCGCGCAGCGTCTCGGCTTCCGGTACCTCGACACGGGGGCGATGTACCGCGCGCTCACGTGGGTCGCGCGCCGCGACGGTGTCGCGCTCGACGCCGGCTCTCGGCTCGCCGAGCTCGCCCACGAGCATCCGGTCTCGTTCGGGGAGGGAGGCCGCGTCGACGTGGACGGCGTGGACGTCACGACCGCGATCCGCGAGCCCGAGATCGACCGGCTCGTCCCCGTCGTCGCGCGCCATCCCGAGGTGCGCGCCGTCATGCGGGAGCGGCAGCGCGCGCTCGCCGCGCTCGGGGACTCGGTCATCGAGGGGAGGGACATCGGGCGCGTGGTCGTGCCGGACGCGGAGGTCAAGGTGTTCCTCGTCGCCGACGCGTCCGAGCGCGCGCGCAGGCGTCACGCCGAGCGCGAGGGCGTGACGTCCGAGGCGCTCGCCGAGGACCTGCGGCGGCGGGACGAGCGCGACGCGAAGAACACGCTCCCGGCGGACGACGCCGTGCTCGTGGACACGACCGACCTCACCGTGGACGAGGTCGTGGACCGGATCGCCGAGCTCGTCGAGGCGGCGCGATGAGCAGGACCGACGTCGCGTGGGCGATCGGGCGGAGGACCATCCAGCCGGCGACCGAGCTCGTCACGCGGCTTCGCGTGTACGGAGCCGAGCGCGTCCCCGCGAGCGGTGGGGTCGTCCTGGCCGCGAACCACCTGAGCTGGATCGATCCCCCCGTTCTGGGCGCGGCCTGCCCGCGCACCGTCTACTTCATGGCGAAGATCGAGGCCCACCGCATCCCGGGGCTCGGGGAGCTGATGCGGCTCTTCGGGACGTTCTCGGTGCGGCGCGGCGAGTCGGACCGGGACGCCGTGCGCATGATGCGGCAGCTCGTGCGGGACGGGCACGCCCTCGGCGTCTTCGTCGAGGGCACGCGGTCGCGGTCGGGGCAGCTCGGCCAGGTGCAGCCTGGAGCGGCCATGGTCGCGATCACCGAGGACGTGCCGGTCGTGCCGGTGGCCATCTACGGGAGCTACGAGTGGCGCCTCGGGAGCTTCCGGCCCGTCTCCGTGGCGTGGGGGACGCCGTTGCGCTTCGAGGGGCTCCCGCGTGGCGGGAGGGGCTACAGGGAGGCGTCGGCCGAGATCGAGCGCGAGCTCAGGAGGCTCTCCTCCTGGCTCGCCGGGATCCACGCCCTCGGGCGCCCGGCCGTCGCGACGCCGCCGGCATGAGCGCGCCCCAGGATGTCGAGATCGCCGGCACCGTCGCGATCGTCGGCTTCCCCAACGTGGGCAAGTCGACGCTCGTCAACCGGCTCACGGAGAGCCGGACGGCCGTCGTGCACGAGCTACCGGGCGTGACCCGCGACCGGAAGGAGCTCCTCTGCGACTGGTCGGGCACCCACTTCCGGCTCATCGACACGGGCGGCGTCGACCGCGCCGACACCGGGCCGTTCGGCCCCCAGATCGCCGCGCAGGCGCGGCGGGCCGTGGAGGAGGCCGACCTCGTGCTCCTGGTCGTGGACGCGCAGGCGGGGGTCACGCCCGGCGACGAGGAGCTCGCGGAGATCTTGCGCGCGTCGCGCAGGTCGGTCCTCGTCGTCGCGAACAAGCTCGACGACCCGAGGCGCGACCTCGAGGCGCTCGAGTTCCACCGGCTCGGGCTCGGCGACCCGATCCCGATCTCCGCGCTCCACGGCCACGGGACCGGCGACCTCCTGGACGAGGTCGTCGCACGCCTCCCGGGCCACGGCGAGCGCCCGGTCGGGGAGGAGGCGATCAAGGTCGCGATCCTCGGCCGCCCGAACGTCGGGAAGTCCTCGCTCCTGAACGCGCTCGTCGGCGGCGAGCGCGTGATCGTCTCGGACGTGCCCGGGACGACGCGGGACGCGATCGACACCGTCCTCACGAGGGGGGAGACCACCTTCGTCCTCGTGGACACCGCGGGGCTGCGGCGGAAGCGGAGGCAGCGCCAGGGCGTCGAGTTCTACTCCGAGCTGCGCGCGCTCGAGGCCGCGGAGCGGGCCGACGTGGCGCTCGTCCTCGTGGATGCGAGCGAGGGCATCGTGGAGCAGGACCTCGCCGTGGCCGACGTGGCGCGCAAGGCGCAGTGCGCGACGATCGTCGTCCTCTCCAAGTGGGACGCGACCGGGATCCGGATCGAGGACGCGCGCCCGGAGCTCTCCCGCCGGCTTCGCCAGCGCCCGCCGCTGATCGCGGTCTCGGCGCACACGGGCCGCGGCCTCGAGCGGCTCCTCGACCTGATCGAGGACGTGTTCGCGCGCTACGCGGCGAGAATCCCGACCGCCGAGCTGAACCGCGCGCTCGCCGAGCTCCGGGAGGCCAGGCAGCCCCCGGGCAGGAAGGGCCGGCGGCTGAACCTCATGTACGGGACGCAGGTGAGCGCGCGGCCGCCGCGGTTCCGCCTCTTCGTCAACGACCGCCGTCTCGTCACCCGCGACTACGGCTACTGGGTCGAGAACGAGCTCCGGAGACGGTTTAGGCTCGAGGGCGTGCCCGTCTCCATCGACTTCGTGACGTCCGAATGAACGCCGTCGTCGTCGGCGCGGGCTCGTGGGGAACCACGTTCGCGGGCCTGCTCCGCGCCAACGGCCACGCCGTCACGCTCGCCGCGCGCGACCCCGAGCAGGCCGCGGCCATCGAGGCGACGGGCCGGAACCCGCGCTACGCGCGGGGGGTCGACCTCCGCGGCGTCGCGGCGACGACCGTGGCTGCGGCCTCGATCGCCGACGCCGACGTCGTCGTCGTGGCGGTCCCGAGCAGCGTCTTCGCCGACGTCGTCCGCGCCCTGCCCGGGACGGCGCCGGTCCTGAGCCTCACGAAGGGGCTCGACCCCGTGTCCGGAGCCCGGCTCTCCACGCTCGTCGAGGGCCGCCCCGTCGCCGTGCTCTCCGGCCCCAACATCGCCGACGAGATCGCCCGCGGCCTCCCGGCGGCGGCCGTCGTCGCCGGGGATGACCTCGCGCTCGCAGTGCGGCTCCAGCTCGTCGCGCACTCCGCGATCTTCCGCGTCTACGTGACGGACGACGTCGCCGGCGTCGAGCTCTGCGCGGCGGCCAAGAACGTGATCGCGCTCGCCGCCGGCGCCGCGGACGGCCTCTCGCTGGGAGACAACGCGAAGGCGGCGCTCGTCGCGCGGGGGCTGGCCGAGATGCGCCGGCTGGCGGAGGTCTCGGGCGCGCGCCCCGACACGTTCGCCGGCCTCGCGGGCATGGGCGACCTCGTCGTCACGTGCTGGTCGCCGTCGGGGCGGAACCGGCGGGCGGGGGAGCTGATCGCCCAGGGCGCAAGCCCCGACGAGGCGGTCGCCGAGATCGGGATGGTCGTCGAGGGCCTCACGACGGCACCCGTGCTCCGTGACCTCTCGCGCCAGCTGGGCGTGGAGATGCCGATCACCGAGGGTGTCTGTGCCGTCCTCGAGGGCACCTCGATCGCCGACCTCGTCTCCCAGCTGATGCGCCGCGCGCCGACCACGGAGTAGCCGGGTCGCGCAGGTACCCTTCCGCGGTCATGGCGAAGCGCTCCTTCTCGTTCACCTCCGAGTCCGTCACCGAGGGGCACCCGGACAAGATCGCCGACCAGATATCGGACTCGGTCCTCGACGCCGTCCTCGCGGACGACCCGAACGGCCGCGTCGCCTGCGAGACGCTCATCACGACCGGGCTCGTCGTGGTCGCGGGGGAGATCACGACGGACACGTACGTCGACATCCGCTCCCTCGTGCGCGACCGCATCGCCGAGATCGGGTACACGCGCGCGAAGTACGGGTTCGACTACGAGACGTGCGGCGTCGTCGTCGCGATCGACGAGCAGTCGGTGGACATCGCGCGGGGGGTGGACGAGTCCTTCGAGGCGCAGCACGGCGACACCGACCCGATCGACCTCCTCGGGGCGGGAGACCAGGGGATGATGTTCGGGTACGCGACACGCGAGACCGACGAGCTCATGCCGATGCCGATCGTGATCGCGCACAAGCTCACGAAGCGGCTGGCCGAGGTGCGCAAGGCGAACGTCCTGCCCTACCTCCGGCCGGACGGCAAGTCGCAGGTGACCGTGCGCTACGAGGTGGACGAGCACGGGATCCAGCGGCCGGTCGAGATCGAGCGCGTCCTCATCTCGACGCAGCACCGCGACGGGCTCGACGTCGAGACGCTGATGAAGCCCGACCTCCTCGAGCACGTCGTCGAGCCGATCCTCCACGCGGACTTCCGCGACCTCTTCGACCCGCGGCGCCTGGGCGAGCGTGACTTCCTGTACGTCAACCCGACCGGGAAGTTCGTCATCGGCGGCCCGATGGGGGACACGGGGCTCACCGGCAGGAAGATCGTCGTGGACACGTACGGGGGCGCCGCGCCGCACGGCGGCGGCGCCTTCTCCGGCAAGGACCCGACGAAGGTCGACCGCTCCGCGGCGTACGCGGCGCGCCACGTCGCCAAGAACGTCGTCGCCGCGGGCCTCGCCGACCGCTGCCAGATCCAGGTGGCGTACGCGATCGGCGTCGCGCACCCGATGAGCGTCAACATCGAGTGCTTCGGGACGGAGACCGTGCCGCTCGCCACGATCGAGCGGCTCGTGTCCGAGCGCTTCGACCTCCGGCCGGGCGCGATCATCCGCGACCTCGACCTCCTGCGCCCGATCTACGTGAAGACGGCGGCGTACGGCCACTTCGGCCGTGACGACCGCGACTTCACGTGGGAGCGCACGGACCGGGCCGACGACCTTCGCGCTGCCGCCGGGCTCCTCGTGGAGTCACCGGCCACCCCGGCGTAGGCCGCTCGACGCCGAAGGCCCGCAGCGCGGGCCTTCGGATGGAGGGCAGGCCCGTCGTCGGAGGGGAGAAGACGGGCAGCTCCAGGAAAGCGTGCCCTCCTGAGACTGGCCTGTGAGCCGGCTGAGAGGTTCCTAAGAAGCGCGACGGGGCCCTTCCGGGCCCCGTCCGCCGCGTGGTCGCCTCGCGCTACTTCTTCGCGGGGAACACCTTCGTCGCCAGCTTGCCGGCGAGCTCCTCGAGCCTCTCGAGGGCTGCCTTCGCCTGCTCGGGCTCGATCTTCCCGCCGGCGACGGCCTTCCCGAGACGCTCCTTCGCGGGAGCGACCATCGCATCCACGAGCGCGTCGACGCTCAGGTTCTGCTTCTGGGCGAGCCCTGCGAGCGAGTTGCCCGGGAGCTGCGCCCGGAGCTCCTCGCGGCTCAGCCCGAGGAACGAGGCCGCTGCGGCGACCATGCCACGGGCGGCCCTGTGCTGGCGGACCTTCCCGGCGCGGCAGAGGTTCCCCTCCGAGACGCGCTGCTTCAGCGCCGCCGCGCGCTCGGGCGAGATCTTGCCCGCCGCCTCGGCGGCCTCGATGCGCGCGACGAGGCGCGCCTTCAGCTCGGCCTCCAGCCGCGCGACGGAGACGCCGCGCTTCTCGGCGATCTTCGCGAGCAGGGCGTCGCAGCGCTCCTGCCCCTTGCCGTTGCCGGCGAGCGCCGCGCTGCCGCCGACGAGCAGTGTCGCGGCGCCGACCAGGGCGCCGACTGCGTACCGATCGACTCTCATTCCCGATCTGTCTCCTTTCGTGCTTCCCCCGATTGCCCGCACATGCTCGCACCGCGATGTGTGCCCCGCCTAAGCGCGGTTTGAGCGATTCGTAAAGGCGAGCGGCGCTACGCGGCGCGGACGTAGATGCCGTGCGCGGCGCGCTCGCCGATCGTGCGCTCAGCTCCCTCCACGACGACGTCCACCTGCCCTGCCGCGGGTCGGGCGGCGCGCACCTCGATCGCCGTTCCCGGCGCGAGCCCCTCGTCGTAGAACCAGTGCAGGAGCTCGCCGTCGTGCTCGGCGAGCCTCACGATCTCCGTGGCGCGCCCGGCCTCGAGCTCCGCGAGCGAGACGAGCTCGGCGTTCTCGGCCTGCTCGAGCTCGGTGTCGACGGGCCAGCCGTGCGGGCAGCGGTCGGGCTCCCCGAGGCGCGTGTTGATGCGCTCGATCATCTCGTCGGTGAACGTGTCGCCGAGCTCGTCGGCGTGGACGTGCGACTCGGCGGCGGTGTAGCCCATGAAGTCGGTGAGGAAGCGCTCGATGATGCGGTGCTTCCGCACGACACGCTTCGCGCGCTCCGCGCCCTCGGGCGTGAGGATCGCCTCCTTCTGCTCGCCGCGCTCGACGAGGCCTTCGGCCTCGAGCCGCTTCAGCATCTCCCCCGCCGACGCCCGGGAGACGCCGAGCATCTCGGCGACGCGGGACGCGATCGCGGTCGAGCCCGTCGAGGGCCGGTACTCCCCGATCGGGAAGGCGAGGAAGTAGATCGTCTCGAGGTAGTCGTCGATCGAGTGGCCGTGCGGCTGCGCCATCGTCTCCACTCTAGCCGCGGCCACCGGCTCGGCCGGCGGGTCAGTCGGCCGCGCCGAGCTCCCAGGCGTTCCGCCACGAGAGGAGGTAGACGAGCGGCGCGGCGATCGCGACGAGGAGGAGCGCCGACGGCGCCACCTCGGCGTACGCGCCGAGCGCGGTCCCCTTCCAGATCTCGGTCGCGAGCGTCTCGAAGCCGATCGGCCGCAGCAGGAGCGTGGCGGGGAGCTCCTTGACCGTGCTCAGGAAGACGAGCGCGGCTCCCGCGAGGATGCCGGAGCGGGCGAGCGGGAGGGCGACGGACGCCATCGCGGAGGCCGGCGAGCGGCCCAGCGAGCGCGCGACCTCCTCCAGCCGAGGGTTGATCGAGTCGAGCGAGGCGCGCGTGGACGCGAGCGAGTAGGGCATGAACCGCACGAGGTACGCGACGACGAGCAGTGCCAGGCTCTGGTAGACGGGCGCTCCGATCCGCGCGCCCACGAAGACGATCGCGAGGGCGACGGCGATGCCGGGGATCGCGCTCGGAACCAGGGTCAGGCGCTCGAGCCAGCGGGACGTCCGGGACGGGAACCGCCACGCCAGCACGGCGGCCGGGAGCACGGCGACCGCCGCGACGAGCGCGGCGATCGCCGCGACGAGCGCCGAGTTCGCCGCTGCGTCCCAGGCGACCTCCGACCGACCCGTGACCGGGTCTGTCGTGGCCGACCACCAGACCAGCACGCCGAGCGGCAGGAGGAGGAAGAGGCCGACCACCGTCGCGCAGAACGCGAGCGCCGGCCAGCGCCAGCGGCCGAGCGGCACCGGCGCCGCGGCTCGCCCGGCGCCTGGCGTGCTGCGGTAGACGGCGCCGCGGAGGCGCCAGCGGGAGGCGGCCAGCACGACGAGCGCGGCGAGCGCGACGAGCACGAGCGCCAGGATCGCAGCGGCCTCGAGGGCGAGGAGCGACTCGTAGCGGACGTAGATCGCGGTCGTCAGCGTCGAGTAGCCCATCAGCGACACGGCCCCGAAGTCGGAGAGCACGTAGAGCGCGACGAGGAGCGACGCGGCTGCGAGCGACGGCCGGAGCGCCGGAAGCGTCACGCGGAGGAAGACCTCGGCGCGCCCGGCGCCGAGGCTGCGGGCCGCCTCCTCCGCGGACGGGTCGATGCCCCGGAGCCCGGCGGCCGCGAGGAGGAAGACGTACGGGTACGTCGAGAGCGTGAGCGCGAGCAGCGCCCCCCAGTAGCCGGTGACGTCGGGGAGCGCCTCGACGCCCAGCGGCTCGAGCACCTCCTGGAGCAGCCCGCGCGGGGCGAGCGCACCGAGGAGAGCAAGGGCCGCCACGAAGCTCGGGAGCACGAGCGGGAGCGCCGCCGCCAGCCCCCACAGGCGCCGCCCGGGCAGGTTCGTCCGGACGACGAGCCACGCGAACGGGACGCCGACGACGAGGGCGGCGATCACCACCCCGAGCGCGAGCAACGCCGTGTTCCGGACGAGCTCGACGGTGGTGGAGAGCGAGACGAGCTCGCGCGCCTCCGCGTCTGCGGAGAGCGCGCGAGCCACGAGGTAGGCGATCGGGACGACCGCGACGACGGCGACCGCGCCAGCTGCGGCGACGAGGAGTCGCGGCGCCCGTCGACCGGAGGGCGCGGCCGCGGTCACAGCCTGGAGGCTCACTTGATGAAGCCGACCTCGATGAGCAGGCGGACGGCCGCCGGGAGGTCTGCTGCGAGCCGCCCGAGCGGGTACGTCGGGCCCTTGACGTCGGCCAGCGCCGGCAGGCCCGGACGCCGGGGCACGCCCTTGACGACCGGGTACTCCGCGGCACCCGGCCCGCGGGCGATGAAGCGCTGCGCCCACTTCGAGAGCAGGAAGTCGACGAAGCGCTGCGCTGCGCCGGTCTTGGACGAGGCGGAGACGATCCCCACGCCCGCTGCGAGCACGAGGGCGCCTGGGTCGCCGTTCCGGAACCAGTGGTTGCGGATCGGGAGGCCCGGCGTGCTCGCGAGCACGTTGTAGAGGTAGTAGTGGTTGACGAGACCGACCTGGACGTCGCCACGTCCCACCGCCTGCACGGTCGTCGTGTTGTTGGGGAAGAACTTCACGTCGTTCGCCTTCAGGCTCTCGAGCCAGGCCCGGGCGCGGCTCTCGCCGTGGAGGTGGATCATCGCGCCCAGGAACGCCTGGAACGACCCGTTGGTCGGGGCCAGGCCGATCTTGCCCTTCCAGCGAGCGTTGGTCAGCTGCCACACCGACGTCGGCAGCTGCGCCGGCGTCAGCGCCTGCGTGTTGTAGACGAGCACGCGCGAGCGGGCGCTCGTCCCGACCCAGCGCCGGCTTCTCGTCGAGAACCGCTGGGGCACCTTGCCGGTCGTCGCCTGGGGGAGGCGTGCGAGCAGGCCGCGGGCGGCGACGAGCCCGAGCGTTCCCGGCTCCGTCGCCCAGAACACGTCCGCCGGGCTCGAGTTGCCCTCCTCGACGAGGGCGGTCGCGAGCGAGGCCGACGAGGCGAAACGCACCTTGAGCGCGATGCCCGTCTCCTTCGTGAAGCGGTCGAGGATCGGCTTCACGAGCGTCTCCTCGCGTCCCGAGTAGATCGTCAGCGTCGTCGTCTGCGCCGGCGCGGTCGCTGCGCCCGCGGTAAGCGCGGTCGCCGCGACGAGGGCGGCGAGCAGTGTCGTCGTCAGCTTCTTCATCTCGTCCCTCCTGTGTAAGACGCACCAGAGCCGCGGTGTAAGGCGCACCTTACACACCATCTGACCAGTATTGATCAGCTCAGGGGAGGACAGGGACGCGGCCGTCGTGCACCCGGATCGCGACGCGGGCGCCGAGGGGCACGACCTCCGTGGACGGGCGTTGCGAGACGAGCTCCGTGCCGTCGAGGAGGACGCGGTAGAAGACGTCGTGGCCGCGGAACTCGCGGCTCACGACCTCGGCGCGGCCTGCCGGGTCCGGCTCGAGCTCGAGGAGTTCCGGGCGGACGAGGACGCGGGCTTCCCCCGTGGGGGGAGCGCCGTTCGAGGGGAACGCTCCGAGGGCGGTCTCGACGTAGCCGTGGACGATCGGCCCTGTGAGCACGTTCGCGGCGCCGACGAACTCCGCGGCCCACTGCGAGGCGGGCGCGAAGTAGAGCTGCTCGGCCGTCCCCACCTGGACGACGGTGCCGTCCCGGACGAGAGCGATCCGATCCGCGAGCCCGAACGCCTCCTCGCGGTCGTGGGTGACGAGCACCACGGTGACGCCGAGCGGCCGGATGATCTCGGCGACCTCGGCGCGCAGCGTCTCCCGGAGGAACGGGTCCACGTTCGACCACGGCTCGTCGAGGAGGACGACCTCGGGAGCGGGTGCGAGCGCCCTGGCCAGCGCGACGCGCTGCTGCTGGCCGCCCGAGAGCTCGTGCGGGTAGCGCTCGGCGAGCGCGTCGAGCCCGACGACGGCGAGGAGCTCGCGAACGCGCGCGGGACGATCCCTGCGGGGGAGCCCGAACCCGACGTTGCCCGCGACGGTGAGGTGGGGGAAGAGCGCGTAGTCCTGGAACACCATCCCGACGCGGCGCTCCTCCGGTGGCACCCAGCTCCCGCCGCCGGCGACGCGGCGGCCGCCGACCTCGACGACCCCTTCGTCCGGGCGCTCGAAGCCTGCGACGAGCCTCAGGAGCGTCGTCTTCCCGCAGCCCGAAGGCCCGAGGAGCGCGACGACCTCGCCGCGCTCGACGTGGAGGGACGCGTCGCGAACCGCGACGACGTCGCCGAAGCGCTTCGTCGCGCCATCGAGGCGAATCATCGGGCAGGCCATGTAAGGCAAACCTTACACAGCGCCGTTCGGCAACGTCCCCGCGCTCCTCCGGGTCGCCGCGACGAGCGCCCGGGGCCCGGGCGGCTACGCTCGCCGCCGTGCCCCTCGCCGAGGTCTTCCCGCTCGTCACGGCGCGCGCGCTCGCGCGCGCGTTCACCTACCGCGTCCCCGAGGACGTGCGGCCCGGGGACGTCCTCGCCGTCCGGTTCGGCCGCAGGCGCGTCCGCGGCGTCGTCGTCCGGGTCGGCGTCGAGGCGCCCGCCGGGGTGGAGATCGCGGACGCCGGGCCGGTGCTCGCGAGGGTGTCGGCTGCGCTCGTCGAGCTCGCGCTCTGGGTCGCCGACTACTACGGCTCGACCCCGGCGCGGGCGCTCGCCCTGGTCGCCCCGCACATGGCGGCGAGGCGAGGCGAGCGCAGCGACCCCGCGCTCCGGCACGCGCTCGCCGGCGAGCCCGCTCCCGCGGAGCTGACGCCGGCGCAGCGCGACGCGGTCTCGCGCGTCGTCGAGATGCTCGACGGCGGGGGCGGCCACCTCCTCCTGCACGGCCCCACCGGCAGCGGCAAGACGGAGGTGTACCTCCGGGCGTGCGCCGCGGTCCTCGAGCGTGGCCGCTCGGCGATCGTGCTCGTGCCCGAGATCGCCCTCACGCCCCAGGCCGTCGGGCGGTTCGGGGCTCGCTTCGGGGAGACCGTCGCCGTCCTCCACTCGGCGCTCTCCGGCGCCGAGCGGCGCGACGAGCGCGAGCGGATCGCCGCCGGCGAGGCGAGGATCGTCGTCGGCGCCCGTTCCGCGGTCTTCGCGCCCGTGCGCGACCTCGGGCTCGTCGTCGTGGACGAGGAGCACGACGGCTCGTTCAAGCAGGAGTCCGATCCACGCTACGACGCCCGAACCGTCGCCGCGAAGCGCGCGGCGCTCGAGGGAGCGGTCGCCCTCTACGGCAGCGCCACGCCACGGGCCGAGAGCTGGTCGCGTCTCGCGCGGCTCGAGCTCCCCGCGCGGATCGGCGCCCCGCTGCCGACGGTGAAGCTCGTCGACCTCCGGCGTGAGGCCGGGTACCCGCTCTCGGCTCCGCTCCTCGCGGAGCTCGCCACCGTCGCGGAGCGGGGCGGGCGCGCGATCCTCCTCCTCAACCGGCGAGGGATCTCCGGCGCCGTCCACTGTCGCGCGTGCGGCGAGACCCGGCGCTGCGGGAGCTGCGACATCTCGCTGACGTTGCACGCCGACGAGCGGCTCCACTGCCACCACTGCGGTTACTCGGAGCCCATGCCCGACGCCTGCCCGGCCTGCGGCTCGGTGGAGCTGGCACGGATCGGCGCCGGCACGCAGCGGCTCGAGGCCGAGCTCGCGCGCCGCGTGCCGGGACTCGAGCGGATGCGGCTCGACGCCGACGCCGCGTCCTCCCCCGCGGCGCTGCTCGACACGCTCGACCGGTTCGCGACGACGCCCGCCGCGGTGCTCGTCGGCACGCAGATGGTCGCCAAGGGCCACCACTTCCCCGGCGTCGAGGTCGCGGCCGTCGTCGATGCGGATGCCGGGCTCGCGTTTCCCGACTTCCGCGCCGAGGAGCGGACGTTCCAGCTCGTCACGCAGCTCGCCGGGAGGAGCGGGCGCGACGCGCCCGGAAAGGTGGTCGTCCAGACCTTCCAGCCCGACGCGACGCCGTTCGCGTACGCCCTCCGCCACGACGTCGCGGGCTTCCTCGCGCACGAGCTGGCGCGGCGCGAGGAGCTCGGCTACCCACCTTTTTCACATCTCGTGACACTCGTCGTCTCCGGACCTGACCCGGACGCCGCTCGAGACGCTCTCCGAGAGATTCGCGCCGCGCTCGCCGACACGGGCGCCACGCTCCTCGGGCCTGCTCCGCTCCTTCGCCTTCGCGGCCGCTATCGCGCTCAACTGCTGGCGAAGACGGACCGACCACGCGCGTTCGCGAGTCGCGCGGCGGCCGTCCTGGCGAGCGCGGCGCCGCTCATGCGACGCGCCGGCCTGAGCGCCGTCGTCGACGTCGATCCGCAGTCTCTCTAGCGGGCGCGTCCACGGGGGACCTGGCCGTTTCGGCCACTAGCGCCGGCGGCGCCGTCGGGACACAGTGGCTCCGTCCGACGACAAGGAGGCATCCATGAGACGAAGGGTCACGGTGGTCGCGGTCGTCGTCGCGCTCGTGTGTGCGTCGACGGCGTTCGCCGCCTACCAGTACGCCCCGCCCCGGAGCTGGACGCCGGGCGCGAGCGCGGGGAGCACGTACAGCAGCGACTGGCTCGCGAACTACTTCATGACGTACGGCTCCGGCACGGACAAGTCCGTGACGTTCATCAAGAGCGGGACCTACGGCTGGTACAACACCCGGCGCGGCACGTCCTCCTACCTGGAGACGTACCCACCGTTCGACGGCACGTACAAGGCGCACTGCGTCTCGCACAGCTACTTCTGGGGGAGCTGCAATGTCCGGTAGGCGGAGGGTCACGCGGTGGGCCGCCGTGGGCCTCGGACTGCTCGCCGCGGGCGTCGTGACGAGCGCCGTCGTCGCGGCGCGGTTCGACGACGGCAGCGACCTCGCGACGGCGATCGAGGAGGCTCCGCTCACACGGGTCGCGGACATCCCCGCCGGCGACGGCGCTCGAGCGCTCGGCGTCTTCGTCCAGCTGACGAAGACCGGCCATCTCTGCGTCTGGGGCGCGCCTTCGGCGACGTCTCGTGAGCGGGGCGGGGGCTGCAACGCCGTGGACGACCCGCTGAACGGCGAGGCGATCTCGGCGACGCTGAGCTACGACGGCGGCCCGGGTCACGGGCGGGTGTCCGCGGCGACGGTGTTCGGCCTCGCGGCGCCGGAGGTCGCGTCCGTCCGGATTCTCATGACGGACGGGACCGAGCGCGTCGTGCGGCTGAGGCAGGCGAGGATCGGATCGGACGATCTCAAGGCGTTCGGCTACCGGTTCTCGCGCGCCGATCTCCGACGGGGTCTCGGCCCGACGGCA
Source organism: uncultured Gaiellales bacterium (assembly GCA_964578545.1). Classification (GTDB taxonomy): domain Bacteria; phylum Actinomycetota; class Thermoleophilia; order Gaiellales; family Gaiellaceae; genus GMQP-bins7. The sequence continues at coordinate 3,837 of CAZODN010000021.1, read as the reverse complement.
CTCGTCGCGCTCGACGCCGAGGGCGTCGAGGTCGGCCAGCAACCGACGGGGTTCGGCGGCTGACGGCTCGGCCATCGCGCGGCGGGCTACACTCGCCGCGCGATGGCGAGCCACGACCACGATCACGACGATCACCACGACCACGACCACGACCACGCCTACGACGAGCGCGAGCTCGACGAGGTCGAGATCGAGCGGGAGGCGCGGCGGCTCGTCGCGCTCTCGCGCATCCGCCAGTACGGCGACCCCGTCCTCCGGATGAAGGCGCGGGAGGTCGAAGCCTTCGACGAGGACCTCGCGCGGCTCGCGGAGCGAATGACGGCCCTGATGCACGACGCCAACGGGGTCGGGCTCGCCGCGACCCAGGTCGGCGTCCTCCGGCGCGTGTTCGTGTTCGTGGACGACGGGGAAGACCGCGTGCTCGTCAACCCCGTCCTCACGGCGTCGTCGAAGGACACGGAGGTCGACGACGAGGGGTGCCTCTCCCTCCGGGACGTCCTCGTGCCGGTCGAGCGGCCGAAGGCCGTGACCATCGAGGGCGTCGACCTCGCGGGCGAGCCGGTGAGGTACGAGCTCGAGCTCCCGTCCGCCCGGATCGTCCAGCACGAGCTCGACCACCTGGACGGCGTGCTGATCATCGACCGCACGGACGACGCCTCGCGGCGCGCCGCGCTCGCGACGCTCAGGCCCCAGCCCGTCCTCGGCGCGCGTTGACGCACGCCGTCGCGGTCGCCGCCACCGCGCCGTTCGGCGCGGACGTCCTCGAGCGGATCGCGGCCGCGCACGACGTCTCGTGCCTCCTCACGCGGCCCGACGCGCTGGCGGGCAGGGGCCGCAGGGTGAGCCCCCCGCCCGCGAAGGTCGTCGCCGAGCGCCTCGGGATCCCGGTCCTGCAGCCGGAGCGGCTCGTCCCGGGGATCGACCTCGGCGCGCCGACCGTCGTCGCCGTCGCGTACGGGCTCATCGTCCCCGACGAGGTGCTCGCCGAGCGCCTGTGGCTGAACGTCCATCCGTCGCTCCTCCCGCGCTGGCGCGGGGCCGCCCCCGTCGAGCGCGCGCTCATGGCGGGCGACTCCGAGACCGGCGTCACCGTCATCCGCCTCGTGAAGGAGCTCGACGCGGGGCCGATCGCCGCGCAGCGAGCCTTCCCGATCGCTCCGGATGACGACGCGGGAGCCGTGTACGCGAAGGCGGCGGAGCTCGCCGCCGAGCTCCTCGCGGGCGTGCTCGACGGCCCGACGTTCAGAGAGCAGCCGTCGGCGGGCGCGACGTACGCGGCGAAGATCACGGCCGAGGACCGGTGGCTCGACCTCGAGCTCCCGGCAGCGACCCTCGTGAACGTCGTTCGCGCGCTCTCGCCGCACATCGGGGCGCGGGCCCGCCTCCACGGGCGCGACGTGACGGTCTGGCGGGCACGGGTCGCTGACGACGGCTCCTTCGAGCCGCTCGAGGTGCAGCCCGACGGTGGACGGCGCATGGCCTACGAGGCATGGCTGCGCGGGCTCCGTCCATAGGCCCCGCGCGTCTCGCGGCGTACCGCGTCCTCGTCCGCGTGTTCGAGGAGGGGGCGTACGCGGATCACGCGCTCCGCGCCGCCTCGGCAGGGCTCGACGAGCGAGATCGCGCGCTCGCGCAGCGCCTCGCGTTCGGGGCCGTCCAGCGCGTGCGCACGCTCGACCACGCGATCGAGGTGCTCGGAAGGCGCCGCGTGGCTCGCCTCGACCCGCCCGTTCGCGCGGCGCTCCGCCTCGGCGCGTACCAGCTCGGGTTCGTGGACGGCGTCCCCCGGTACGCCGCCGTCAACGAGTCGGTGGAGCTCGCGCGCCGTCACGGCCTCGAGCGGGCGGTGGCGTTCACGAACGCGGTGCTCCGGCGGGTCGCGGAGGGGATCGGCGACCTCCTCCGCTCGCTGCCGGAGGCCACCCCCGCCGAAGCGGCGCTCAGGTACTCGTACCCCGACTGGGTCGCCGAGACCTGGTGGCGCGACCTCGGCGCCGCCGACGCCGTGGCGCTCATGCGCGCCCTGAACGAGCCGGCCGAGACGGTCGTCCGCCTCGTCCGGGGCTCGGTCGACGGCGTGCCCGACCCCGACGTCCCTGGCGCGTGGCACGTCGCGAGGCTCGACGAGGGCGCGCTCGCCGAGGGCCGCGTGTGGCCGCAGAGCGTCGCCTCCCAGCTGGTCGGGCACGCCGTCGGATCCGTGCAGGGGGAGCGTGTCCTCGACCTGTGCGCGGCCCCGGGAGGAAAGGCCACGATGCTCGCCGGCGAGGTCACGGCGGTCGAGGTGAACGAGGCTCGCGCGCGCGAGCTCGAGCGGACGGCGGAGCGGCTCGGCGCGCGGAGCCTCCGCGTCGTCGTCGCGGACGGGCGCCGGCTCCCGGAGGGGCTCACGGGCTTCGACCGCGCGCTCGTCGACGCCCCCTGCTCGGGCCTCGGCGTTCTCAACAGCCGCCCCGACCTCCGCTGGCGAGCCGAGCCGCTCCCCGAGCTCCAGCTCGAGCTCCTGCGGGCGGCGGCGGAGCGCGTGCGGCCCGGAGGGACGATCGTGTACTCGGTGTGCACGGTCAACGCCGACGAGGGCGAGCGCGTGGTGGACGCGTCCGGCCTGCCGGTCGACCCGACGCTCGGGGACGAGTGGCCGCGCTTCCGCCACGCGCGCCGGCCCGAGCTCCTCCAGACGCTCCCGCACGTGCACGGGACGGCCGGCTTCTTCGTCGCGCGCCTGCTCGCGCCCTCGGCGGGCACGGCCCGCACCTAGGATCACCGGGATGGACGAAGGCTTCCTCGCGCGTGCGATCGAGCTCGCCGAGCGCGGCCGCGGGACGACGCACCCGAACCCGATCGTGGGCGCCGTGCTCGTCCGCGACGGCGAGGTCGCCGGCGAGGGCTGGCACGAGCGCAAGGGCGGGCCGCACGCGGAGGTCGTCGCGCTCGAGCGGGCCGGCGAGCGCGCCCGCGGCGCGACGGCGTACGTGACCCTCGAGCCGTGCGCCCACCACGGCGCGACGCCGCCGTGCGCCGACGCGCTCGTCGCGGCCGGGGTCGCACGCGTCGTCGTGGGGCAGCGCGACCCGCATCCGGGGCACGCGGGCGGGCTCGAGCGGCTTCGCGAGGCGGGCGTGGAGGTCGACGTCGCGGACGGGGAGCTCGGCTTCCGCTGCCGGCAGCAGATCGAGGAGTGGCGGACGTTCGTCACGCTCGGCCGGCCGTTCGTGACGTACAAGGTGGCCGTCACGCTCGACGGGCGCGTGACCGTGCCGGGCGCGCGCTGGGTGAGCGGCGAGGAGTCGCGCCGGCTCGTCCACCTCCTGCGCGCGCAGTCCGATGCGGTCGCGGTGGGCATGGGCACGGTGCGCTGGGACGACCCTCGGCTCGACGCGCGCGACGTCCCCGTCGTCCGCCAGCCTCGGCGCCTCGCGTTCGGCCGGGGGCCGCTGCCGGAGGGATCGGAGCTCGAGCTCCGGTCGGGGCCGCTCGAGGAGGAGCTGGCCGCCCTCGGGCGAGACGGCGTGCAGTCGCTGCTGCTCGAGGGCGGGCCGACGCTCGCGGCGGCCTTCCTCGAGCGAGGGCTCGTGGACAAGCTCCTCGTCTTCGTCGCGCCGACGCTCTCGGGCGACGGGCCGGGGATGCTCGCCGGCCTCCCCGGAGCCGTCGCGCTCTCGCGGCTCGACGCCCGCGAGATCGGCCCGGACGTGCTCCTGCAGGCCTACGTCCACGAGCCCTGACCAGACAGTACGGTTCGACCGTGTTCACGGGGATCGTTCGCGAGCAGGGCACGGTCGTCTCGGTGGGCGACGTCTCGAGCGGGCGGAACCTCGTCCTGCGCGCGCCCGCGAC
>CAZODN010000020.1:0-27594 GCA_964578545.1 uncultured Gaiellales bacterium | reverse complement strand
GCCAGCACATGGAGCGGATGAAGGACGGCGCGATCCTCTGCAACACGGGGCACTTCAACGTCGAGATCGAGATCGCCGCGCTTCGCGACCTCGCCGTCGAGACGCGCGAGGCCCGTGCGTTCGTGGACGAGTTCACGCTCGCCGACGGGCGTCGGCTCTACCTCATCGGCGAGGGCCGTCTCGTGAACCTCGCCGCCGCCGAGGGGCATCCGGCGCTCGTGATGGACATGTCCTTCGCGAACCAGGCGCTCTCGGCCGAGTGGGTGATCCAGAACGCCGCCGGCCTCGAGCGGCGCGTGTACGACGTCCCGCGCGAGATCGACGACGAGATCGCCCGCCTCAAGCTCGAGACGATGGGGATCGAGATCGACCGGTTGACGGAGGAGCAGGCGAGGTACCTCGCCTCGTGGGACGAGGGCACGTAGGGAGAGCGTCGCGGGTAGGTCGGGACTCGCGCTCGACCTACCCGTAGTGAAGAGTGGTACCGGCCGTGGAGGCGAGGGACGAAGTCGGCCGAGTCAGGCGGCTGCGATCAGCGACCGGAGCTCGCGGATCTTGCCCGCATTCTTCGCAGCCTGAGAGCTCTCTGCTCCCTCCTCGGCGACGGACTGGGCGTAGCGGAGTTGCGCGTACTGCAGGTGCTTCTGCAGGCGTCCCGCCTTCCGGCCCTTCGCCTCTCGGACCTCCTTGCGCGCCGCTTTCCGCGACTTTCGGTCGAGCAGCGCCCGCGCCTCGGCCTCGCTGATCAGCTCGCGATCGACGTTGCCGTCGACGAACTCGCTCCACACCCGCCGCTCCTGGTTTCGCCCCCAGCGCAGGATCACGAGAAGCGTGATGAGCGCAGGAGCGCCCTTCAGGGCGAAGGCGAGGAGTTGCGAGCCGAAGCTGTCACCCACCCAGTCGTTGAGGAACGGTGTGTCCCAGAGGAAGTGGAAGCCCCAGGCGACGGCGAAGAGTCCGACCGCGACCCCGATCCGCGTGAGCCACGGCTTGTCGCGACGCGCCACGAGGTAGCCCACGCCGGCGCCTGCGATACCCGTGTAGATCGCATGGCTCCAGATCCCTCCCACGAACCCGCGGGTGAAGATGAACCCCACCACGTCGGCGTTACTTGCCGAGTTCTGGATCGTGTAGGTGTAGTCCTCGACCACCTGGAACCCGAGGCCGATCATCGCCCCGTAGTAGAAGCCGTCGAGCACGCTTCGAACGCCCGCGAGCGGAAGCAAGACGAGTGCCACGAGCCCGAGCAGCTTGAGCGATTCCTCGTTCGTTGCTGCGGCGATCGCCGTGCCCCAGCGGTCGTTGAAGCCGATCCCGAACCAGTGGCTGAACACGTCCTCGAGAGCAGCGTTGGCGTTCGAGGCGAACCAGGTCCCCGCGAAGGCGCCCCACAGGAGCGCGGCCACCGTGATCAGGGGGGAGCGCCGGACGAACAACTGGTGCGTGTAGACGATCGCGAGGAACGCTGCGCCGTAGAGCCCCCAGAGGACGAGGGCGAGCCAACCAATGCCCGGCTTGACGGCCAGGATGGGCGCCGATGTGATCGACGAGTACACGTGGACGCCGGCGTAGACGACCACGGCGGCGAAGACCCAGAAGACGAACGACTGGAGGTCGAAGAACGTCGGTCGCCCGGTCGGAGGAGGGGCGATGGCTGTCGCTCTCTCGCTCACGAGCCGGAGCCTCCGCCCTTCGGAGCGGTGACGACGAGTGACTTCGCCATCTCGTCCAGTTCTGCCTGGACACTGTCCAGATTGGCGGCTGTCCCGTCCGCGCGCATCTGCCCGACGGTGGTGCCGTCCGCCACGTCCCATTGCTGCGCCGCGTCCTGTGGGCCGTGCGCCGTCCACGTACCGCCGGTCTGGCCGCTTGCCGTCGTGAACGACTCGATGTCGCTGACCTGCGTGAACTGATCCTTGTTCGCCTTGTCGCCTTCCTGGAAGATTCCTATGTACTCCTCGAACGTCTGATCCGGCGGCACCACGAAAATGCCGATCACCTTGATCGTCCATCCGTTCTTGTGAGCCGTCACGACACTCCCCGGAGTCGTCCCCGCGGGATCGATCACCCAGCCCGGAGCGGGTGTGAACGACGTCGTGTCGGATACCTCGTACGCGCTTCCCACTGCGAACGTGTCGCTCTTCTTCACGGCTTCGTCGAGCGCCGGAATCCCGACCGCGAAGATCGTGAGCACGCCGACGATCACGAGCGCCCCGATGACGGATCGAGCGCCGAACAGGTCGCGGTAGCGCCGCTCGGGGGGCTCGCTCGTGGTGACGGCTTCGATGCCTTCGCTCATTGGCTGCCGACAGTAGGCTTGAGGTGTGAAAGACGCGTGAAACGAGCCCCATACTGACTTTTCAGTGTCCAGATCTCGCCTCTCGCACGCGCTGTTTGCGGCGCGTTCGCCAGAAAGCGGACGTGGGGGCCAGCCGGACGAGGACAGCGGGCGTCGCCGCAGAGGGGACGTGAGCCCTCAGCGCCAGCACGTCCTGTCCCTGGTCTCCGACCGCGTCATCCCGCGACCCCGCGTGCGCGACGCTCTCGTCGAGCGCATCGAGCGCCACGGCCTCGTGCAGGTCGTCGCTTCCGCCGGCTCCGGCAAGACGACCGCGGTGGCCCAGGCGACGGAAGGACTCGGCCGCTCGCTCGCCTGGCTCACGCTCGAGGAGTGGCACCGCTCGCCCGGCAAGCTCCTCGACGACCTCGTGCTGGCGCTCGAGCCCGTCGCTCCGGGCCTGCAGGGGGAGGTACGTCGCGCCCGCGCGGAAGGAGCCGAGGCGAGCGAGGTCGCCGCGCTCATCGGCTCGTTCCTGCGTCGGCAGCACGCGCTGCTCGTCGTCGACGACTGCCACCTGCTGAAGGACTCCCCGGATGCGGTCGCCGTCCTCGCCGCTCTCGCTCGCCGAGGCCCCCCTGGGCTCCACGTCGTGCTCGTCGGACGCACCGCGCTTCCCCTCGTGGGCGTCGGGGTCGAGTCCCACGACCCGGACGCGACCGTCGGCGACGAGCTCCTGCGCGCGAGCGCGGACGAAGCCTCGGAGATCCTCGCTGCGCTCGGCTCCTCGGTCGACGTTGCCGAGGCGCTCGAGGCGACGAACGGCTGGGTGGCGGGTCTCGTCTTCGAGACCTGGCGCACCGGCGATCTCGGGCCACTGAGCGAGGATCCGCTTCGCGCCTACCTCGAGCGCGAAGTTCGGCCTCGTCTCGCCGAGGACGTCGCGGAGCTCCTCGTCGCCTCGAGCGTCTTCGACGAGGTCGACGCCTCCCGCGCGGAGGCGCTCGGCGTCGAGGATCCGCGAGCCTGGATTCTGGCCCTGCGCGAGGCAGGCGTCCCTGCCTTCTTCGCTGCGGACGGATCGGCAGTCCGCCTCCACGTCCGCATCCGTGAGCTCCTCCGCGACGAGCTGCTGACCGGCCCTGCCGAGCGCCGCCGCGCGGTCCTGCGCGCTGCCGCCGGCGCCCTCGAGCGCGAGGGTGAGCTCGAGCGGGCGCTCGACCTGTACCTGGAGACCGACGACGAGGCGGCCGCAGGTCGCCTGCTCCCGGAGGTGATCCTCGACGTCGTCGAGCGCCAGGACGTCGAGCTGGCCGAGCGCTACCTGGCCGCCGTCCGCCTCGACCCCGAGCCCGCGAGAGTGGTGGTGGGGCGGTTCGTGCTCGCCGCGATCCGCGCCAGCATCTCGGCACTGGAGGCCGTCCTCGAGCCGCTCGTCGCGGACGGCCGCCTGCCGGAGTTGATCGCCGAAGAGCCCGCGATCGGCGTCATTGCGTGCAATGCCTTAGCTTCGAATCGCCAGGAGATGGCAACGGACGTTCTCGCAATGATTCCTGCAGGGAGAGCCGCCGACGTGGCCCGACTCATCCTCTCGGTCGCCCAAGACGACCCGCTCGCTCCGATTCCGCCGTTTGCCGGAGACGTCCTCGATGTCGTGATCGCGCGTGCACTCTATTCGCGTGGCCTTCTCCGTGAGCTCCGTGCCGGGCAGACGGCCTGGGCCGAGAGCGCCGGGACGCACACGCTCGCGGGACTCGACTCGAGTGGCTCCGGCCCGACCTCTGTGCCGCTGTTCATCCAAGTGCTCTCGCGTTTCACGCAGGCGGTGGCTTCGAGAGACGTCCGAGCGGCGAGCGCGTGCGTAGCCGAGCTCGAGCAACGAGGCAGCTCGATCTGGTCGCCGCTCGCAAGAGCCGAGCTCGCGATCCGGCTCGAGCGCGATTCGCGCCTCGCGCGGGCCGCGATCCGTGAGCTGCCCACGCGAGGCATGGCCCGCGCGGTCTTCTTCCGCGAGCTCGCCGCCACCTGGGAGGCGGCGGCGCACCTGCTCGCCGACGAGCCGGAGGCCGCCGCCGAGGTTCTGCGCGAGGCCGTCGCCAGCATGCGCCGCGGCGATCGCACGCTCGCGCTCTCGCGGGCGCTCGTCTACCTCGCCGAGGCCGAGTGGCGGCTCGGCAACGAGGACGCCTCCGACCAGGCAGCCGACGAGGCCTACGAGGTCGCTCGCCGCCAGGGGAGCTTGCGCGAGCTCATGCTCTCGCTCGCCGACTTCCCGGGCGTGCTCTCGCGCCGGCTCGACGTCGAGCGAGCCTCCGAGAGCCCCTGGCACTCGCTCGGTCGCGCGCTCGTCCACGACGCGCGTGGCCCCGGCGCGCGCGTGGTCGCGCCCGTCAGCGCCCACCTGCGCGAGTTCGGCGAGCCCGCGCTCATCGTCGAGGGACACCGTGTGGTACGTCCCAAGATCCGCAAGAGCCTCGAGCTCCTCTCCTACCTGCTCTCCTCCGCGAAGGGCGACGTCTCGCGCGAGGAGGTCCTGACCGCGCTCTGGAACGGTCGCGACGACGACTCCACGCGCGCCTACCTGCGGCAGGCTCTGCGCCACCTCCGAGACGTGCTCCCCGAGGGGATCTCCGTCACCGCCGAGGGCGACACGCTCTCGGTCGAGGGAGCGATCACCTCCGAGTCGCACGAGCTCGAGGCCCAGCTCGCCGAGGCTGCGCGGGATCCCGGCCCCGGCCGCCTGGGATACCTGCTCGAGGCGCTCGAGCTCGCCGGCCGTGGCGAGTTCCTCGCGGGCTCGAGCGACGTGCGCTGGGTCGACGACCGCCGGGCACGGCTGGAGAGCGTCCTCTCGGACGTCCGCCTCGACGCCGCCGAGCTGCTGCTCGACGCCGACCGCCACCTGCGCGCGCTCGCGCTCGTCGACGAGACGCTCGATGCCGATCCCTTGCTCGAGCGCGCCTGGCGCCTGCGCATGCGCGCACTCGGCCTGCTCGGCGACTACGACGGGGTCACCGCCGCCTACGCCCAGTGCACGAGCGCGCTCGCGGAGATCGGGCTCGAGCCCTCGGCCGCGACGAGCGAGCTCGCGCGGGCGCTCAGGCGCTGAGCGCCCGCGCGAGCCTCAGCCTGCGTGCCTCAGGACGTGCACCGCGTGCCCTTGGGCGGCAGCTTCCCGGTGAGGAAGTAGCGGTTGACCGCGGAGTCGATGCACGTCGAGCCCCGCTGCAAGTAGGCGAGATGTCCATCGCCGTCGAAGGTGAGGAGGACGCTCTTCGGGAGCGCCTTCGAGAGCGCAACCGCCTGCGAATACGGGGTCGCGTTGTCGCGCGTCGTGCCGACGACAAGAATCGGCGGCGCCCCGACCGGGCTGATCACTGGTCGCGGGTTCGCTGCCTTGATCGGCCACAGCTCGCAGACGGCAGCGTTCCAGGCGAACATCGGGCCGAGGACGGGCGAGATCGTCCTGAACTCGGGCAAGGCCTTCTCCGCGACCGACGCGCCCTTACGACTCGCGCTGTCGAGACAGATGACCGCCTGGTTGGCCTCGAACTCGTTGCCGTTCTTCGCGTACCCGGACTCCTGCCGTCCGATGTACCGATCCGCCAAGCTGGCGAGCAACGTCCCGTCACCCTGGAGAGCCATCGTGAGCGCGGCTCGCAGCAGCGGCCAGCCAGTTGACGGGTTGTAGAGCCGGCCCATGATGCCGAGGTTCGCTCGCAAGTCCGTCAGCGGACGCTGCGAGTCGTCCGTCGGGATCGGCTTGCGGGCGAGCCCCTCGACGAACGACGCGAGGTTCTGCATCGCCGCGTCGCCCGTGCCGAGCGGGCAGTCGGCGCGCGTGACGCAGTCTCGGACGAACGCTCGCAGTGCGATCTCGTAGCCGCGAAGCTGCGAGCGCTCGGCGTCGACACCCACGAACCGCGGGTGCTCCGGCCCGTCGAGCACCATCCGGCCGACGAGCGTGGGGAAGAGCTCGGCGTAGACCGAGCCGATCTTCGTCCCGTACGACCAGCCGAGGTAACTCAGCTTCCGGTCACCGACGACCGCCCGCAGGACGTCGAGGTCCTTGGCGACCTCGACCGTCGAGACATGCGCCGCCAGTGCGCCGGACGCTCGCAGGCAGCCCTTTCCGAACTGCGTGACAGCCGCGGTGAACGCCCTCTTGGCCGCAACGGTCGCCGGTGCTGCGGGCTTCGCGAACCACGCGTCGAGGCGCGCGTCGCTGATGCACTCGATCGGCTTGCTCGCGCCCACGCCGCGGGGGTCGAGGCCGACGATGTCGTACCTTCCCTGCAGGTTCGTGGACAGAGACGGCCCGATCTGGGCCACCAGGTCGACACCCGATCCCCCGGGTCCGCCGGGATCGAAGAAGAGCGTGCCCACGCGCTTGGCTGCGGTCCCCTTCACGCGCTTCAGCGCGACCTTGATCGTCGGCCCCTTCGGCTTCGCGTAGTCGAGTGGGACGAGAGCCTTCGTGCAGTCGAACCCTGTGCCACACGCCTTCCACGCGAGCTTCTGCCCGTAGAACTTCGCGAGTGCAGGATCGGACGCGCTCTGCGTCGAGGCAGTCGTACCCGCCGTCGCCAGAGCGCTGACGACGAGCGCGACCAAGAGCGATAGTACGACTGAGCCGAGCTTCATGGGGTCCTCCGAGTGGGTCGAGTGCCGTAAACCACCATGCACTCGCCGCGTGAATCGAGCCGAAATCGCGCGGTCGGCTCGTCGGGAGCGGGGAGGCGTTCCCGAGCGCTGGCCCTCGCGCCTGCGTCTCTTGCACGCGCGCGGGCGCTCAGGCGCTGAGGTCGCCCGACGAGGGTCGGGAACGGCCAATTTCGCCCCTATTCACGCGGTTCTGCGACAGTTAGGTGGCGATACGCAGGGTCAGAGCAGTCGCGAGCGTGCGCGCTCGCCCCCCACCATGTCCGAGACAGCCGACAGAGACCAGTCACCGCCGCAGGAGGGTTTTCCTACCCCCGTCGACGAGACGGCTGCCTTCGCCTCCCTCCTGGCGTCAGGTGAACGCGTGCTCCTCGTCCGACGGCGCCACTGGCTCACATTCGTCGAGGCAGGACGTTGGTTCGTGCTCGCACTCCTCGCCGGGATCGGGCTCATGGCAGTGAACAGCGCCGTGCCTGACAGCGGCATCGCCGGTCCACTGAGCACGCTGCTCGGCTGGGCCGTCTGGATCTTCGCTCTCGTCGGGATCGTGGGCGTGGCCTGGAACTTCCTGAACTGGCGGGCCGAGCGGTACCTCGTGACGACTCGGCGAGTGATCGAAGCCGGCGGCGTGATCAACAAGTACACCCGCGACACGTCTTTGGCGATGATCACGGACATGCTCGTGAGCCACCCGTGGCTCGGCCGGATCTTCGGCTACGGGGAGATCGACCTGCTGACGGCGTCCGAGGCTGGAACGAGCAAGATCCGCTTCCTTCCCGAGGCGGACGCGTTCAAGACGGCGCTCCTCGATGCCAAGCACGAGTACGAGCTCGAGGTCGGCGGAGGGCGTGCGTTGCAGGACGCGATCGCGGCAACGACGGTGCAGCCGACGGTCGCGCCAACAGCCGATCGAATGACAACCGACGATCTCGACTCGTCGCTCAGTCACCTCGCCGAGATGCGCGAGCGCGGCCTGATCACGCAGGAGGAGTTCGACGCGAAGAAGCGCGAGCTCCTCGACCGCCTCTAGCGAGCGGGCAGCGCCTCTAGCGAGCGGGCAGCGCGCGCCAGGACGGGGCCTGCTCGGGCGTTCGAGGCGTCCACGTGCCCCGCGGGGACGTGCGGGGCACGCGACGTCGTTCGACCTGTGTCAGACGGACGATCTGTCGTCAGTCGGGCCGACGATGAGGATCGCGATGAGCGCGATCAGGAACGCGAGCGCTCCGAAGATCCCCCAGCCGAGCGGATTGCGGCCGCGCGACTGCGCCATCTTGAACAAGACCGTGAATCCGACGACGGCAACGACTGCCCAGATGATCAGGGATGTCGTGTCCATAGCGAGCTCCTCTCCTGATGCCTACTTCGTGAAGTACGGGTAGATGTTGTTGAAGCCGGACCCGCGGACGCCCTTCGGGTCGTGAGCCGGGTCCTGCTTGCCCCCCCAGGCGACGCTGTAGCCCGCAGCCTTGAAGCCGAGAGCCACCGGGTTGTCGCAGGTCAGACCGAGCCCCTCGACCCAATTCGCAGCGGGAGCGTCGAAGTACCGGCTCTCGGGGTCGTTCCACTGCGCGAGCGGGATCTGCTGGAAGAGCCCCGTCGTGCCGTCGGCACGCGGGAGCAGCTTGCAGACGCCCACGTTCGTGACAGCGGGCGCTGCGGCTGCAACGCAAGCACCGAGACCGACGGTATTCGTCGTATACCCGGCCTCGAAGTAGGACGTGGCCACAGGGACCCCGGGCGCTCGGCTGAGGTACCAGCCCGGAGTGAAAGGCCCGGACGAGACGTACCCGTAGTAGAAGACGCCTCCACCTGAGGAGATCGCCTCCAGCGCATACGCCTCCGAGAAAGAGGTCGAGCTACTCCCTGCACTCATGCTCGACGCGCTGACAGTCGCCGGCAGCGTCGTCGAGACCCCGTTCAGGCAGTAGATCGTGCTCGGCGCCGCGAACGACGGCGCGGAGAGAGCAGCTGTGCCGGCGAGCGTCGCAAGAGCTGCGACGAGCCCCAGCCTGAGCGAGCGCATGCTCATCGTCGCCACCTACCCGCACCGGCCGGTGGCCGTGAACGGCCCCTTGGAGCCGGCCGTGGTGAAGCGACCCTTGACGTTGACGGCGCCGGCGTCACCGACCACGATCGACGTCAGCTTGCCGTCGAGATTGATGTCGCCGCGGATGGTGAGCGTGCCCGAGCGGTACTTGCCGACGATCCGTAGACGCAGAGGAACGTCGCCACCAGGAGCAGTGCCGGTCAGATTGAGATCGGTCTCACCCTTGTTGATGCAGCGGATCACCTTGAAGGTCTTCGGTCCGTACGTCGGACCTGCCACCTTGACCGTCGGCTGCTTCGCGGTTCCTGCGAGCGACGTCGCGGCGAGGATCGTTCCCGTGAGGACGGTCACGATGAAGACGAGCGTGCTTCGTAGATGGGTCACTATCGAGCCTCCCAGGTCGATTCAGGTTCCATCCGACGGTACGAAGGCGGTGTGAATCGGCCGTGACCCGGCTCGCGTCCGGAGCCGGGATGATGCGTTTCGGGCTGATTCACGGTCGGTTGCGAGCATGCCCCGGCCGGTTAGAGCGAGGTCCGAGATCGAGGCGAAGGAGGGTCGGCGGCGCTGATGCACGTCATTGCGGGATTCGAGAGCCAGATCGCCGCGCGAGGCTGGGCGATCGCCCTGGGTGAGGCCGCGCGGGAACGCGGGCTCGGACTGCGCGGCGCTGCGCTCGCGCGACTGGATACGGAGCACGGCATCCACGTCGACCCCGTGCCGGGCTTCGAGATGCCCGACCACGTCCTCCAGGTTCTCGACGGCGTTTTCACCGACCGCGCGGGAGCGCCGAAGCTCCGGATTGGCGAGGCGGGTCTCGTCGTGTCCTTCGCCGAAGGCCCTGCCGACGACGTCGCGACGCTCGCCGACCAGGCGAGCCTGCACGGAAAGGGAAGAGGGGCGCTCTGGGTCAGGATCGCGTGAGTACGACGCGAATCTCCCTGCGCCCGCAGAGAGGGCGCGCGGTGGCGACGACGTGCTTCACGGCCGTTTCACGACAGGTCCGTAGCCTCCCCGCGCGTCCGGCCGCGGCCCGGACCCCGTTCCATATCGAGTCGACAGGATGACAACCACGTTTCGGACATTCGCGCGGGTCTCTGCCGCTTTCGTAGGGCTGGTGGTGGCCGGGCTTCTCATCGGTGCTACGGCGTCCGCCTCGAGTGCGCAGACGGTCAAGGTCTGGTTCCTCCAGGGAGAGCAGATGGTTCCCGTCCAGCGTCCTGGTGAGACGGTCGAGGACGCCGTCCGCCAGCTCCTGTCCGGCCCCACCGCGGCGGAGCAGAAGCGTGGGTACCGCACCTACGTGCCGAAGGGAACCGTGCTCCGCAGCGCGTCGGTCCGGAACGGAACCGCAACGATCGACGTCGGTCTCGCGTTTGTGAAGGGCCGCGACGCTTCGAGCCTACGCGCCCGGCTCTCGGAGCTCGTCCACACCGCGACCGGGCCTGAGGGGTCAACGAGGGTCAAGCTGCTCGTGGAGGGCGGTGTGCCCCTCGGGTTGTTCCCCGGCGTCTTCGTCGCAGGCCCGATCACTGTCTCGTACCTGGAGACCCCGGACACTCCCGTCCCGAAGCCGCCTTCGGGTACGAGCTCACCCGTGCTGGGCACGGTTCGCGCTGCACAACAGCGGCTCGCCGAGCTGGGATACCTCCTCGCGAAGGACGTCGACGGGCAGGCGGGACTCACGACGCAGAGTGCCGTCCTCGCATTCCAGAAGTGGGAGGGACTGCAGCGGGACGGGGTACTCGGACCGCAGACGCTCAAGCGGCTGCAGGTTGCCACGCGACCCGAGCCGCGTACGAGAGGTGGAAGCGGCAGGCGGGCCGAGGTGCTGCTCGACCGGCAAGTGGCCCTCGCGATCGAAGACAACAAGCTCGTGAGGGTCATCCACGTGTCGACCGGCAAGGGATCCACGCCTACGCCTCCGGGCGACTACAAGGTGTACGCGAAGATCGCGAAGTGGTGGTCGGTCCCGTTCCGCGAGTGGCTCCTCTGGGCCGTGCCGTTCAACGGCGGGATCGCCTTCCACGAGTTCCCCGAGGTGCCGGCGTATGCCGCCTCGCACGGCTGCGTCCGCAACCAGCACGCGACCGCCCGTTGGATGTACGAGTTCTCCCGCGTCGGCATGCCGGTGAAGGTAATCACGAGCTCCCGATGAGATCCCTGTTGTCACTCGTTGTGCTCGCGGGCGCGCTGGCTCTCGCGACGGCCGGCTCCGCGGCGTCGCCTCCGACGCAGGTCCCGGGGCAGCTCATCGTGGGCGTGTCGCTTCCCAGCGAGGGCTTCCAGGTCGGCGTCGTGAAGGGATCCGAGGTCGTCTACGCGCAGGGGCTCGAGATCGATCTCGCGCGCGCCATCGCTGCGAAGCTCGGACTCTCGAAGACGGCTTTCGTGCAGAGCCGCTTTGACAGGCTGTACTCGACGGGCGCCAAGCCCTGGGACATCGCGATCGCCGAGATCACGATCACCCCGGAGCGCCGCCGAACCGCCGCGTTCTCGCGGCCATACATGGAGGTCGATCAGGGAGTTCTTGTGGCTCAGACGGTGAAGCGCGTGCCGAAGACCATCGCCGGGCTCCGCGGCCTCAAGATCTGCGCGCTCGCAAAGTCGACCGGCGCAGTCGTCGCGAGGGAGGTCATCGCTCCCAGGCAGCCGGTGCTCCTCGTCGGCAACGTTCCGACCCTCATGCTCGACCTCCAGACCGGACGCTGCCAGGCCGTCGTCTACGACGCGCCTGCGCTCGGGACGCTCAAGAGCCGCGCGCCACTTCGGTACGGGCCCTTCGCGGGCGTGATCGAGACCCGCGAGGACTACGGGATCGCTATGCCCCGCGGAAGCGCGCTCCTCGGCCCTGTCAACAAGGCACTCGCCGCGCTCGAGGCCGACGGGACAATCGATCGCCTGGAGCGCAAGTGGATCACGGTCGACCTCGACGCGCTCCCGGTTCTAAGGTAGGCGCCACCAGGCCCCGCGTGCGCCGTCGTTCATGGGCAACGGTCGCGGCCCAGACGCTCGGCGTCGGACTGATCTGCCTGCTCGGGCTCGTCCTCGTGCTCGCACTCGTCCCGGCGTCGGCCGGCGAGGTCGAGTCCAATCCGAAGCCGGCGACGGACTACGCGGGTGCGGTCGCGCGCTTCCGCGAGATCGCCGCGGCCGAGGAGCAGGAGGGCGTCTACGAGCCGTGCAAGTCGCGGCTTCTCCACCATGGACGCCGGCAGGAGGTCGCCGTGATTCTCGTGCACGGTCTCACGAACTGTCCTCGGCAGTTCCTCGAGCTCGGCGAGCAGATCCACGCTCTCGGGGCGAACGTTCTCGTCCTTCGGCTCCCGCGCCACGGGCTCGCAGACGGCAGTGGGAAGAAGATCGGCGGCGTCTCCGAGGTCGCCGGCCTGAAGCCGGGGGAGCTGACGCGCTACGCCGATCGAGCGGTCGACATCGCCGACGGGCTCGGCGCGGACGTCCGGGTCCTCGGGCTCTCGATGGGCGGCGTCGTGGCTGCCTGGATCGCCCAGAACCGCGCGGTCGACCGCGTCGTCGCCGTCGCGCCGGCGATCTCGCTTCCCCACATGCCGGGCTTCTTCGACTCGATGTTCCGGAACCTGTTCAGCCGCCTTCCGAACCTCTCGCTTCCAGGGTCCGGGCTGGATCACGCGTATGCGGGGGAGTCCACGGCCGCCCTCGCCTCCATGTACCTGCTCGCCCACTCGGTGCGCGACGCCGCGGCACACGCGTCTCCTGCTGCTCGATCGATCGTCCTCGTCACGAATGCGAACGACGGCCAGGTCGACAACGAGGACATCGGCGAGCTCGCCGGAACCTGGCGCGCGCGAGGCGCAAAGGTCACGACCTACGAGTTCCCGAAGGCGCTCGGGCTCCCGCACGACGTCGTCGACGTGCAGCAGCCCGCAGCGAATCCCGAGGTCGTGTACCCGGTGCTCCTCGGGCTCCTCGGATTCGGGGGCTAGACGCACTCCGCGTTTTCTGGATGATTCACACGGCTCGGGCACGATCGAGGCCGGACATCAGCCCACTGCAAGAAGGGAGTTCTCGTGATCCTCACAACTGGCTCGACAATCGAAGGCCACCCGGTCTCCCGATACCTCGGCGTCGTCTCCGCTCAGGCGATCATGGGCGTGAACATCGGCAAGGACATCACTGCCGGGCTCAGGAACATCGTCGGCGGGAGATCGGGTGCCTACGAGGGCGAGATCGCGAAGGCAGTCGAGCAGGTGAAGGACGAGCTGCAGGCAGAAGCCGAGAAGCTCGGCGCGAACGCCATCCTCAGCATCGACTTCGACTACGAGACCGTCGGCAACAACATGCTGATGGTGGCTGCGAGCGGGACGGCCGTCACGCTCGGCTGACGGGCACTCGACGAACGCGGACGGTACCGCGTCGAGAAGCCGGGCCGGCCGACGTCACGTCGTCCGGCCCGGCTCTCCGTGAACTCAGGACGTGCGGCCTGCGAAGAAGTCGTCGGCGCGCCGGTTGAACAGGATCCAGAGCACGAGGAGCGCGATTGCGATCTGCCAGACCCCCTGCCAGAGGTAGTGGCCGCTCCAGGCGAACAGCATGTAGACGCCGCCGGCGAGCTGTGCGACCTCGACGATGCCGGCCAGGATCCGCGCGGGATTCTTCCCGGTCCAGAGCCCCCAGGCGACGGCGAGACCGACGACCGCCCAGACGATTGCGACGATCCCGTACGAGAGGATCGCACTGCTGCCCTGGTCGACGTGCTCGAGCAGCGAGTCGCTGTTCCGCTCGACGATCAACCCCACGCCCAGCAGCGCGGCGATGATGCTCTGAATGGTCAGCACGACGGCGATGACGCTGACACCGACCGGCCTGCGACCTGCGACTTCGCTCATACAGTCCCTCCCCTCGATCGATTAGCGCGAATTTCCCGCTCGCACGCTAACGCATCTCGCAGATCGTCGGAGGCCTCTTCGTTTCGGGCGGATTCACGGCTCTTCGCGATGCTCGTGCCCTCCCGAACGGGCTCGCCCGACGCGGTCCGTGTCCACCCGAGCACACAGCTCATCGAGAGTCGAGGAGGTTGCATTGACGCGCACGCGTAGACGAACCATCACGGGAGCCCTAGCCCTCGGGGCGCTCGTGATCACGCTCGTCGGTACCGGCTGCGGCGGAGACGACGAGTCCAGCACGACCACGGAAGCCACGACCACCGAAGCCACGGCCGAGACGTCGGCCGCCACCGTGACGCTCACGTCGCCGTCGTTCGACACCTTGGAGTTCGAGGTCACCGAGTGCACGAACGAGGGCGAGACCGACCTCGTCCTGAGCGCGGAGCGAGAGGGCGGGTTCGTCCTCGAGGTCGATGCTCCGGACGGAACGGGGACGATCGCCTACACCGGCGGCAGCGAGGAGGATGGCGTCGACGCGAGCGGGGAGGTCACGTCGGTGACCGTCGGGGACGCCGGCGACTTCACCGTTGAAGGGACGTGGGACGACAGCGGTGACGAACTGACGCTCGAGGGGAGCTGCGCCGGCGCGCCGACCGGGTAGTCAGTGCGTGCCCGGGCTTCGTCGCCGAGGGCGGGACAGCGGGCTAGAGCTGCCCACGATCGAGGCGGCCGGCAATCGCCGGCCGCCTCTCGGCCGCTCCTGGCAGGCGCTCGAGCGACTTCCTTCTCACGGCCAGAAGCACGAGCAGCGCGAGCGTGAGCACGGAGAGCACGAGAGGCGCCGCCGGCGCTTCGGAGCGGTCGGGAGTTGTCCAGCCGCTGAAGACGCAGAAGTCCCAGAGAGCGTGGACGACGATCGCGACGAGCAGCCCGCCGGACACGCGCCTGCACCAGTAGAGCGAGTAGCCGAACAGGCCCGACAAGAGCACGTTCAAGGGCCCGGCGAGGAAGTGGGAGCACCCGAACATGGCTGCTGTCACGAGCGCGGCGGTCCGCTCCGAATAGCGGTCGCGCATGGTTTGCAGCACGACGCCGCGGAACATCAGCTCCTCGCCCACCGCGACCAGCAGGGTGCCGAGCAGCAACGCGAAGGTAACCGCCGGGCCGGCGATTCGCAGCCGGCCGTAGTCGACGAGCGCCAGAGAGGCGACGGTGAAGGCGATCGGCACGATCCACACCCAGCGAGGGGCACGGCGCCGCTCGTGGAGCACGAGGTCCCACCAGCCGAGCCGCTGCGTGACCGCACAGGCGACGAGGACACTGACCGCCTCCGGGACGATGAAGGCCCGCGTCACGTTGGAGACGCTCGTCAGCTCCTCTCGCACGTCGTCGCCATGCACGACGATCACGCTGACGATCGCGTCGAGGAAGAAGAATGCGAGCAGCGAGGTCGCGAGGAACGACCACGACATCCGGCGTCGCTCGTTGGTCGAGGTCGTTGCTGCGGTCAGTGCGCACCAGTCCTGTGTCTGTGGGAGGGCGAGCACCTGCGCACGACGTGCCGGAGTATCGGAGCTGCACGTGAAACGCATGTGAATCCCCTTTCCTCCCAGGTTCACGGAGGTTCCACGAACGGCTACATTTCGGCTGCTGTGCAGTCGAAGAAGGGGTGTGAGTCTTGGGCATCGTGACCGGAACGCTCGATCAACCACTCGACCAGGCCATCAGTGCGACGCGAAGCGTTGCGGCCACACAGGGATGGGCCCTGGCCGAAGGCCACGGGGGTCCGAACGTGCTCGTCTTCAAGCAGGGCGCCAAGCTGTGGTCCTGGGGCTCCCAGCTCACGGTTCGGTTCGACGAGACGTCGGCGTCGGAGACTCGGCTCTCGATCCAGCCTGGCGCGACGTTCGCCGTGACGGACTGGGGGCGTGGAAAGCGAGCTGCGCATCGCCTCCTCGATGCGCTCGGCGCGAAGCGCTAGCTGAGCCGCAGCTCCTCGCGTCGCACGCGAATCCACCGGGGTGGAAGACAGCCGGACCGCCCGGGTCCGCCGCTCGTAACGGGGCGGCTCAGGGCTCGAGGTCGGTGCAGGAGCGAAGCGAGCGCCAGCTCGACACCGCCTGCGCTCGGCTGCTCCCCGAGAGCGGATAGGGAATCCCGCCCGAGATTCGCGCGGGCACCCAGCGATAGTCGTCGATCCTGCGGCCGGTCACGGTGACCTCGAGCACGCCCGACTGGACGGTGCTCTCGCGCGAGGCATAGAAGACGAAGTTGCCGAGGCCGTACGCGACGAGCGCTTTGCGCTTCATCCCGGCCCCGACGAGGACGTGGGCGTGCGAGCCGGCGACGACGTCGGCGCCCGCGGCGATCAACTTGCTCGAGAGCGACGTCTGGAAGCTCGTCGGGCAACTCGAGAGCTCGAGCCCCCAGTGGAGGAAGACGACGACGGTGTCGCTCGTCTTCCGAGCCTCCTTGACCGCGCGCACGAGCCTCGGCTCGTCCTTCGCAGACGCGAGCCCCATCTTCCCCGGGCCCGCCGTCCACGCGGTGATGAGGTGGTCGTCCAGCACCTGAGTCGCGCCGATGATCGCGATGCGCTGCCCGTTCACCGTCACCCGGTGAGGGGCGTACGCCTGCTTGTCGTTCCAGCCTGCCCCGACGACCGGGACTCCGCCGGCGCGAGCGCTCTTGAGCGTGTCCCGCAGTCCCGTGGTTCCGAAGTCCATGCCGTGGTTGTTCGCGACAGAGGCGACGTCGACGCCACCCGACTTCAGCGCGGAGAAGGCGCTCGTGGGCGCGCGGAACACGTACTCCTTGGGTGCGGGAGTTCCCCGATCCGTCACTGCCGTCTCGAGGTTGACGACGGCGATGTCCGCACGCGAGAGCACGGGCGCGATGGGCCTGAGGACGCTCGCAGGCGACGCAGCCAGCTTCTCGCGAATCGGGCTCTCGAAGTGGATGTCGCCGGCGAAGGCGAGCGTCACGGGCTTGCCGCTACCGAGTCGCGAGCGCTCAGGCGTCGCGGGAGCGGCACGGCGCTTCTCCATCTGGATCGTCCGGCTCGCAGTGGTCGTCGTTGGGCTGGCCGTCGCCTCGCCCTCGCCTCCCGCCGCCCAGATGCCCAGGACGAACGCGAGTGATGCGAGAGTGCCGAGGGCGGTCAGGGCACCCACCCGACGTCGTCGCAACTCGACGCGACGGCGCTCGCGGCGAGCGCGCCGCTCTTCACGTGTCATCGGCTCATGCATCGGGGCTCGGGTGGGCTTCGACCGGGAACCGCGGCGATCCTTCCGTGGCCGGGCGACCATGGAAGCGTGGGCGTAACGGTACCCGCCCAGAGGACCCCGGGCGCACCTGCCGTCCGGCGAGATTCACGCCATTTTCACGCCGTCGGGGCTCTCGAGCCTCGTGCCCGGCTACCGTTTCTCTGCCGTGAGTCCACCTCGGGACGGATCCAGCTTCGACAGGCGGGCGCGCCGCGCGCAGAAGAGACGACGCGAGGTTCGACGCCGCCGGGCGCTCGTCGCGGCGATCGCGCTCGCCGTTAGCGCAGCGCTCGGGTGGGCTGCCTTCCTGCGCGGGACGGACGACGCACGCGCGGTCGTCGACTCCGCAACCAGCTCGGCCGCTGCCCGCGTCAGCGCAGATCCGAAGGCCGCAACGACGCGGGCGGAGCCGGCGCGACCCGCCGTTGGAAGAGAGGGGAGGCCGTCGGACAGGGCGCGACTGAAGCTCGCGAAGGTGATCACGGGGAACATCTCGCCGAAGTCGGTGGCCTCGTCCGGCGCTGGGTACGTGACCGCGCAGAACATGATGTACCGACACTCCGTCACGGTCTACGACTCGCGCTCGTTCGAGCTCGTCAAGACGGTCTCGGACGCGGTGCAGCTCTCCAAGCTCGGGTATCCGGAGTACCAAGGCACGGTCCGCGGCGCTCCGGTCGAGGCGGCGTTCTCGCCCGACGGGCGGTACGCCTACGTTTCGAACTACTCGATGTACGGGGCAGGGTTCGGGCCCGAAGGAAGCGACAGCTGCACGCCGTCGTCGGGGTACGACCGAAGCTTCGTCTACCGCATCGACATGAAGTCCCTGAAGATCGACAGGGCGTACCGCGTCGGGGCCGTGCCGAAGGTCGTCGCCGTGACGCCGGACGACCGCTACGTGCTCGTCACGAACTGGTGCACGTGGGATCTGAGCGTGATCTCGACGAAGAAGGGCAAAGAGGTCAAGCGCGTCCCGATCGGCGCGTACCCGCGCGGGATAGCCGTCTCCCCGAAGGGGAACGCGGCGTACGTCGCCGTCATGGGGAGCAACGTGCTCGTCCGCGTCGATCTGAACCGGTGGACGAAGTCCAGCTTCCCGGTCGGCGCAGGGCCGCGCGCCGCGGAGTTCCACCCTTCGGATCGCTACGTCTTCGTGTCGCTCAACGCGGAAGGCCGAGTGGCGAAACTCGACCTCCGGACGGGAGCGGTGACTGCGAAGGTCGCAACCGGAAGCGCGCCCCGCAGCCTCGCGCTCGCCGCCGACGGCAAGGCGCTGTACGTCGTCAACTACGAGAGCGGGACGATCTCGAAGCTGCGGACGTCGGACATGAAGACGATCCAGACGATCAACGCGTGCTACCACCCGATCGGGATCACGTACGACCGGGCGACTCGGCGCGTGTGGGTTGCGTGCTACACGGGGTCGATCCGCGTCTACAACGACTGGTAGCCGAGAGGGGTCATGACGTGAACGGCGAACCGACAACAGCGGCCGGCCCTTACAGGATGCTGATCTCATCTGGCTACCTTCGAATCGTGCGTATCGCCCTCGTACTCCTTGCCATCGCGAGCCTCTTCGGAGCGTCCGCCACTGCAGCCTCGACATCGGCCGGCAAGGCGCCGCTACGTGTGACGTTCGTCGGCGACTCCGTCGCCGCGTCGATCTCGTACGTCGCGACGGCGCAGAAGCAGCTGAAGCGCGGGCTCGACGTGCGGCTGGACGTGAAGGTGTGCAGACGACTGGTCCAGCCGAGTTGCAGCTACCAGGGCACGACACCCACCACCGCGCTCCAGGCTGTCCAGTCGTACGGGCGCTCGTTGGGCAAGGTGCTCGTCGTGAAGGTCGGCTACAACGAGTCGTCGCAGGGCTACGGGCAGGGAGTCGACCGCGTGATGCGTGCGGCGCTCTCCCAAGGGGCCGTTGGCGTCGTCTGGGTCACCTTGAAGGAGACGAGCAGCACGTACCACTGGACGAACGTCGCCATCAGGCGCGCCGCGAAGCGCTGGCCGCAGCTGTACGTCGCCGACTGGAACGCGTACAGCGCCGGGAAGCCGTGGTTCGGAAGCGACGGGCTCCACATGAGCGCGACCGGTGCGACCGAGCTCGCCCGCTTCCTGCGGCCGTACGTCTTCCGGGCCGCTGCAGCCCACTGATCCCCGTGAATCGCGCGTGAACGCGACGTCGGGCCTGGCCTGACGCGTCCCTACGCTCTTTCTGCCGGGTTGCCCTGCCGGCGTCCCGCACTCACGATTCATGCGCCTGGATGGACGACCGCACCCCCTCCGTTCCCTCGCCCGTACACGAAGGCCGCGCGCGGCCTTCGGCTCGTCACGTGGACGGTCGACGCCTGTGGAGTGCGGGGCACGCGATCGTCACGTGCATCCTCGCGCTCGGGATCGGCCTCCTGCTCAACGCACCAGGCTCGTACAAGCACGCGTACAACCAGGATCCGGGGTGGAAGCGTGATCTCGCGCTCGCGCTCACCGGCCCGCTGAAGACGGCGAGCCATGCGCTGCTGCTCGATCGGCCGCGGGCGGGCCTCCAGGCGGCCCTGGGCAGGAGCGGGGAGGACGAGATCGACGTCGAGCTCGGAATCGAGAAGCCAGGTCTCGCGCTGTCGGCTACGGCGTCGGGACGGAAGCGGAGCGGATCGAAGGCCGGGGGCGGCGCCGGACTTCCAGTGAAGGCGGCCCCCAAACTCGCATTCACCCCGGACCGGAAGCTCAGGCTGTGGATCGCGGGTGACTCACTCGTCGTGACGCCCGGCTACGCGATACGACGGGCGGCGAGCAAGACGAGTGTCGTCGAGACGCTCGGGGTCGACGGCCGGATCGGGACTGGGCTCACGCGGCCCGACGTCTTCAACTGGTTCCGGGAGCTCCGTGCGCAGCTCGCGCGGCACCGTCCCCATGTCGTGGTGCTCGCGTTCGGAGGGAACGACGATCACGGGTACATGACCGGCCTTCCTCAGGGCGTCTCGGTCTCGGACTTCGGCGATGCGACCTGGAAGCGTGAGTACCGACGAAGAGTCGGGGGGCTCTTCGATGCAATCCGCCGCGCGGGAGCGTTCACCGTCTGGCTCGGGCTCCCACAGACGTCCAGCTCGACACAGACGCGTCGCTTCGGCGTTCTGAATGCCGCGGTGCTCGCCGAAGCCCGCCGGCGTCCCGAGTCGGTCGCATTCGTCGACACGAGCACCCTGCTCGCCGGCCCCGATGGGGGCTTCGCCGAGTACCTGAGAAGACCCAGCGGGGAGCTGGTCAGAGTGCGTGCCGACGACGGGGTTCACTTCGACCGCTCCGGTGGGGACATCATCGCACGGGAAGTGACGAAGTCCTTGCGTCGTGTCTTCGACCTGGCCAGCTGGAAGAGATCGAGGGCGAGCGCACGCGGCTGACGCCGGCACGATCGAGGCTGGAGCTCGGTAGGCCTCGGGTTCACGGCCCATTCACGGACGGGACCTACCGTGTTCTCAGTCAACCGATCGAGCCACAGGAGGTTCCATGCATCGCTTGCTTCGCCGCCCGTCGCCCGCGCTCGTCGTGTCGGGTCTCGCCCTGCTCTTCGCCCTCGCCGGGACGGGGTACGCGACCGTCCTCCAGGTGCCCGCCAACAGCGTCGGCCCCGCGCAGCTGAAAGCGAACGCCGTCACGAATCCCAAGATCCGCAACGGGGCCGTCAACAACCCGAAGATTGCCAACAACGCCGTGACGAGCTCGAAGGTCCTGAACGGGTCTCTCACGTCCGCCGACTTCGCCGAGGGTCAGATCCCCGCCGGTCCGCAGGGCCCGGCCGGCCCCGCCGGCCCGTCCGGCATCAGCGGCTATCAGGTCGTCGAGGCCGACTCCGTCAGCGACGCCGCCGCGACGAAGCAGCTGACCGCGAACTGCCCATCCGGCAAGCGCGTTCTTGGAGGCGGTCTTCAGATCCTCGGCGCCGGCAAGCAGTACATCGCCAGCAACGGCGGTTATCCGAGCTCGAACGGAACCGCCTTCACCGGCGAGGGCCAGAACATCGGCACGTCCGTTCCGGTGATCTGGCAGCTCAAGGTCTACGCGATCTGCGCGACCGTCGCGTCCTAGCTCGTCCGACGCTCTCCAGTTCGGACGGAACCCGGTAGGGCCCGCCTCGAGGCGGGCCCTACCTCTCTTCGTTGCGCATCTCCGAGCCTCGCCCCCGATGTGTACCGGCGTTGCAGGGGCGTCGACGGCGTTCCCCGTTCACACTCGATTCACGCCGCTGCGATTCTCTTCGGGTCACGTGGTGAGACGATGAGACCGACGCATCGAGCATCCCGAAGCCGTGTCGCGCGGCTCGCCCGTGCCGGGCTCCTGGTCGCTGCCATCGCCGTGGTCGGCAGTGCGTCTGCCGCTCGCCACGTCGCCGCGGGCGTCAGCGCCGGGGTCGTCGGGGAGGACTACGACCTCGGGGTCCGCGCGTTTCCCCAGCCTGGGCTGAGCGGGAAGCTCTCGAAGATGCCGATTCGGCTCTGGGGCACGATTGCCGCGCCGACCGGCACGGGGCCGTTCCCCGTCGTTCTCGTCGCGCACGGCGCGCACGGCGACGGCTGTCCGGGCGAGTTCGGCACCTGGCCGTGCTTCGCCCGCGAGCAGCGCAACGATCTCGGCTTCCGCTACCTGGTTCGGGCGCTCGCGAGGGCTGGTTTCGTCGCGTTCGCGCCGGACCTGAATGCCGCTCATACGGGAGGCTGGGGCGAGGTCAAGAACGCAGAGGCGCTTCGCTTCGGCCAGGTAGTCGATGCCACGTTCGCCGAGCTCGCCCGTGAGAACCGGGGGCAGAAGACCCGGTTCGGGATCCCCTTGCAAGGGAAACTCGATCTCTCCACCCTCGGTGTGCTCGGCCACTCTCGCGGAGGCATGAACGTCCTCGAGTGGGGCAAGGGGAAGAGCGCCGTTCGATCCACGTTCCTGCTCGCACCGTTCTTCGACCCGGCGAAGCGGATCGCCGACGTCCCGGCCACCGTCGCTCTCGGCACGTGCGACGGCGACACGCGCCTCCAGGGGGCGAAGTACTTCGCGGCCCTGCGCGGCACGCCCCGGACCGAGCCCGCCTACCAGCTGACGCTTCAGGGCGCGAACCACAACTACTACAACCAGACGCTCGCGCGCCTGAAGGCGAACGACGCGCCGTCCGGGCGTCCGGGGTGCGGACGAGGGAAGCAGCTCGCGGCCGGTGCGCAGCAGGCCTGGCTCGCGAGCGTCGCCACCGACCACTTCCGCGTGTCCCTCCTCGAGGCGGCACCGGTCTCGTGGATGCAGGATCCGCCGCTACGGACGGTCTACGGCCAGCGCACGGCCGTTCGCCAGCTCGTTCCGTAGCGCTCCGGGCTACCGGCGCCCATCGGCGGGAGGGAAGAGCTCGGCCGCGCGCTGGACGACTCGCGCGTCCGGCGCGGTCACGAGCGACTCGTCCTTGGAGGCGTAGGGAAGCTCGCTCAGGACGTGGCGCATTGCTTCGAGGCGACCGCGCCTCTTGACGTTCGAGTTGACGACCGTCCATGGTGCGTGCGTCGTGTCGGTTCGGGTCAGCATCTCGTCACGCGCGGCGCCGTACTCGGCAAAGCGCGCGATCGAGGCTTCGTCGGTCGGGCTCAGCTTCCACCGCTTGAGCGGATCGGCGCGTCGAGCCTCGAAGCGCCGGAGCTGCTCTGCCTGTGAAACCGTGAACCAGAGCTTGAAGAGGCGGATGCCCGACTCGACGAGGTGATGCTCGAACGACGTCACCTGGCCGAAGAACTGCTCCACCTGCTCCGCAGTCGCGTATCCCATGACGCGCTCGACGCCTGCTCGGTTGTACCACGAGCGGTCGAAGAGGACGATCTCGCCCGCAGTCGGAAGGTGTGCCACGTAGCGCTGGAAGTACCACTGGCTCTGCTCGGAGTCGGTCGGCTTCGGGAGGGCGACGACACGCGCGCCACGGGGGTTCGTGTGCTCCGTGAAGCGGCGGATCGCTCCACCCTTGCCGGCCGCGTCCCGACCCTCGAAGAGGATGACGAGCCTCTCGCCGTTCTCCTTCACCCAGAGCTGCGCCTTCAGCATCTCGATCTGGAGCCGCACGAGCTCCCGCTCGTACGCCTTCCGGCGAAGGGTTTCGCCTGCGGGCGCCTCCGACTCCATTCGTTTGATCGAGAGGCCGTCGGCCATCAGCGGGCGAGTGGCGACCTAAGTTGCCTGGATCGCGTCCAGCACGTCCAGCCGGGTCGAGCGGCGCGCCGGGATCAAGGCGGCGAGTGCTCCGAGCACGACGCCAAGCACCAATACGAGCCCGAGTCGCCCGACGGGGATCCCGAACGCGACGTCGGAGTCGCTCAGGCGGTTGATCGCGTGGATCAGGGCCCACGACATGAACACGCCGAGGGCGACCCCGCTCACCGTCCCGAGGATGGAGATCAGCACCGACTCCAGCGCGACCATTCGTCGCACGCGCTGGTCGGTCATCCCGACCGCCCGGAGGAGCCCGAGCTCGCGCCGTCGCTCATAGATGGAGAGCGACAGGGTGTTGACGATCCCGATCAGGGCGATCGCGATGCTCATCAGGAGAAGGCCGTTGACCGCGTTGATCACGAAGTCGAAGACCTGGCCGACGAGCGAACCGAGGAAGTTGCCCTCCGTCGCGTCGATGTCGGGCCGCTCGGCCGCGAGCGCGTCGATCGCATCCGACGTCTCCGACTGCGCATTCGGCTCGGTGTCGAGGAACGCGACCGTCGGGGCCGTGTCGCCGACGAGGGCATCGAAGCTCTCCTTCGCGACGTAGCTGCCCGTCGTGAGCGTGTCGAGAGAGCTCTTCAGGATCGCCGCGACCTTCAGCTTGGCGGTGTTGCCATTCGCGTCCTTCACGACCACTGTCGCGCCGACCCTCGTTCCGTCTGCCCCGCCGAGCAGCGCGATCTCCCCGGCCGTGATGTCGCTGAGAGATCCCTGCTTCGCGGTGATCCCGGCGATCTGTTGCAGCGCGTCGATGTCACCGGTGAAGATCTGCGAGGCCGTGCCGTCGACGGTGACCGATTCGCGGCGGAACGGCACGACGGTGTCCACTCCGTCGATCGCCTCGAGGCTGTCGACAAACGCCGGGTCGATCGTGCCGCCGTTCGACGTGATGATGTAGTCGGCGGTCTCCAGCTTCTTCAGCTCGCTCAGGGCGAAGTCCTTCGCGGTCGTGCCAACGACCGCGATGAGGGTGACGAGGAAGACGCCGATGAGGAGCGCATTTGCGGTCGCTGCCGTTCGCTGTGGGCTCCGGGCGATGTTGTCGGTGGCGAGGCGGCCCTCGAGCCCGAGGACCGACATGATCGGGCGCAGGAGGCCTGCGCCGAGGACTGCGACGAAGGGGCCGGCCGCGATCGCGCCCACGAAGAGCGCGAGGGCGCCGAGGCCGATCATCGCCCCGCTCGTGCCGACCACGAGACCCGCGACCCCGCCACCGAGGAGGAGCGCGGTCACGACGATGCGATTTCGGGAGAAGGGGGTCCGCTCGACCGCGGCCGACCTCAGCGCCTCGATGGGCTCCGTGCGCGCAGCCCTTCTCGCCGGCGCCATCACGGATACGACGGTGATCGCGGTCCCGATCACGACGGCCGACAGGACGTTGGTCGCTCGGATCGCGGCGCCGCTACCCGGCAGCTCGATGCCGAAAGCCTGGAGGACGGCAGCCAGCAGGAACGTGAGCCCGAATCCGACGAGGAGGCCCAGTAACGAGCCGAGGACGCCGATCACGACGCCCTCCCACCGGAGCGCGCTCTTGATCTGCTTCGGGGTCGCACCGATCGCGGACAGGACCGCGAGCTCGCGCAGGCGCTGGCTCACGATGACGCTGAAGGTGTTGTAGATGACGAAGCCGCCGACGAGCATCGCCAGGAGCGCGAAGCCCTGGAGCGCGCGCTTGAGGTACGTAGCCGGCGCGCCGATCTCTACCCGCTTGTCAGCGAGATAGCTCGCGCCGTCCTGCGCCTTGAACCCGTCCGGCACGAAGGGCTCGATCTCCGTAACGAGCTTCTGCTGATCTCCTGTGCCCCGAACGTACAGCTCCTGGTACTCCGCCTGTCCTCCGGCGAGCCAGTCGAACGCGTCCGCCTTCCCCAGCGACACGGTGCCCTTCGAGTCGATCGAGTTCGCGTTGCCGAAGCTCGTGACCCCGACGATCGTCACCGGTTGTGGCCCTGCGAGTGTCAGGAGCGTTGCCCGGTCACCGACCGAGAGGGCGTTCTTCGTCGCGATCCCCTTGTCGACCGCGATCTCCCCGGCCGCTCTAGGCGCTCTCCCTTCGTCGACGGTGAGTGGGTTGAGGTCGTCGTCCTCGATCCAGAGTCGACCGGTCGCGTCGTCGGCGAACGTCCCGCCGTCCGTGGCTCGGAAGGCGACCGATCCCGTGAGGACGCCCGCCGTCGCCTCGACACCGTCGGCGCCGGCGATCTCGTCCGCGGACTCCTCGGAGATCCGCAACTGGCCCGCGAACTGCGCCGACTCGCCGGAGTCGTCATGGATCACCGCAGCGTCGATGGCTGCGTAACGGCGGTCGACGTCACCCTGAAGCGTGTCGATCACACGGTCTGCGAGGAACCCGCTCGCCGAGAAGAAGGCGACGCCGGTGATGATCGCAACGAGGGTCGCGGCATAGCGAGCCGGATTGCGACGGATGCCCTGCCAGGCGAGGTGGCGCACGGCGCTACGCCTCGAACTGCTTCAGGCGATCGAGGACGCGATCCGTCGTCGGGTCGGCCATCGAGTCCACGATCTCGCCGTCCACGAGGAAGAGGACATCGTCCGCATACGAAGCCGCATGCGGGTCGTGCGTGACCATGACGATCGTCTGGCCGGTCTCGTCCACCGCCTGCCGCATGAACGTGAGGATCTCGGTGCCGGTGGAGGAGTCGAGGGCGCCGGTCGGCTCGTCCGCGAAGACGATGTCCGGCTTCGGCACGAGCGCGCGCGCGACGGCAACACGCTGCTGCTGGCCGCCCGAGAGCTGGCTCGGACGGTTCTTGAGCCGGTCGCCGAGCGCAACCGTGCCGACGATCGTGTCGAACCAGCCGGAGTCCGGCTTGCGCCCGGCGAGGGTCAACGGGAGGAGGATGTTCTCCTTCGCAGACAGGGTCGGTATGAGGTTGTACTGCTGGAAGATGAAGCCGAGCCGGTCGCGGCGGAGCAGTGTCAGCTGCGTCTTCGAGAGCTTGGAGATGTCCGTGTCGCCGATGAAGGCCGAGCCCGACGTGAGGCGATCGAGCCCGGCGATGCACTGCATGAGCGTGCTCTTGCCGGACCCCGACGGCCCCATGATCGCGGTGAACTTCCGGGCGGGAAAGTCGACGCTGACGCCTGCCAGCGCATGCACCGCGGCATCGCCGGAACCGTACGTCTTGCGTGCGTCGACCGCTCTCGCAGCCATGGGCGCGGTCGTGGTCGTCGTCATCGATACCTCCATTACGGTTCCGCCCGCTCGCAGGCCATGTGACACGAGTCTCGCGCGCGCACGTGAATCAGCCGTGAACCCCGGCTCGAGCTGCCGGAGACAGGACTAGCCGACGGGAGCCGACGCCGCGGGCGGGAGCTCCATCGACGCGCGGAGGTCGGTGAGCGGCCTGTCGGGAACCCGGATGAGACCCCGCGTCGGACGGTCGAGGTCGAACGTGACGAACAGGAGTGCCGACACGAGCACGGCCGCGAGAATCACCGACGCAACGCCTCGCGGGAACATCGCGAGATAGAAGCCCAACAGCGCGAGACCGAGCGCGGCGCCGAGCAGTTCGACGGCGAGCACCTCCCCTGGCACCCTGCTGCTCAGGAACGAGATCCGAACCGTCTGCATGTTGATCAGCTCGTTCAGCGTCTCCATGTACAGGCGCGGGGCGCTGTCTCGAGGAGAGTCGGCGATCGCCTGTGCGGCGAGCCGCCAGAGCTCGCGCTGGAGCCGAGCTCCGTCGGCGATCGCTTCCCGTTCCTCCCTGGTGTCCGGCACCGTCTCGGAGAGGCGGATGCTGGTGTCCGTGTAACGCTGGAGGAGCTGCAGGGAACGAGTCCGGATGGGCTCCGCGAGGGTCTGCGCCCGCAGATACGTGGTGCCGATCGCGTTGGCGTCGTCGATGACCGCGGTGCGTCGTGCGTCGTAGCGGCCGACCGCCAGCGCCAGGCTGAAAGCGAGGACGAGCGCGACGAGCCCGAAGAGCGCAGCCTGCAGGACGCCGAACGGCTCTCGAAGCGTGTCGGAGTGCTTGGCGAGCCAGCGACCCAGCGCGATCCCGACGAGCGTCGAACCGAGCACGACGCCGAGGATCAGGAGCCCGAGCTCGAGACTGCTGAGACTGAAGAACATGTGCGTGGAGGCTATGCGACCGCTGCGGGGGGAGAGCCGTAGGACCGCACAAGTATGGGCACGAGCTGTGAATCAGGCGTGACGCCGTGTCCTTGAACGACCCCGGGTTTCCGTACGCTTCGCGCGCCCGTGCTCTTCCCGACCGCCACCTT
>CAZODN010000019.1:19132-27917 GCA_964578545.1 uncultured Gaiellales bacterium | reverse complement strand
CTTCCGGGAGAGGAGCGGGAGCTGGTACAGGTGGTACGTCCGCGCGACCCACCACCCCAGGAAGCCCCGGAGATGGAGCCCCGGGACTTCGGCGATGCCCTTGTGGTAGCCGAGCGTGGCCACCTGGCCGAGCATGCGGTAGCGGTAGGGCTTCGGCGTCCCCGTGAGGTTCTTCGCGAGCCGCCGGGCCTGGCGGAGCGCGTGCTGGCACGTGGGAGGATCGCTGACGCCGGGGGTGCGGCGGTTCGGAACGGCGGCGCAGTCGCCGAGCGCCCAGACGTGCTCGCGTCCTCGCACCCGCAGGTACTCGTCGACCGGCACGCGGCCACGTTCGTCGAGCGGGAGGCCGAGGTCGGCGAGGGCCGGGCTCGCGCGGACCCCCGCCGACCAGACCAGCGTGCGCGCGGGGACGCGCACGCCGTTCGAGAGGACGGCCTCCCGGCCGTCGTAGCTCTCGAGCGTGGTCGAGACGTGGATCTCGACCCCGCGCGCTGCGAGCATCTGCGTCGCGTACTCCCCGAGCCGTCTCGGGATCTCGGGGAGGATCTTGGGGGCGGCGTCGACGAGCACCCACCGTTGCGGGATGCCTCGGAGCGCCGGGTAGGAGCGGAGCGAGGCGTGCGCGAGGTCGTTGAGCTCGCCCAGCGCTTCCACGCCCGCGTACCCCGCGCCCACGAAGACGAAGCCGAGCTCCGAGGGGTCGGTGGGGTCGATCGCAGCCCGCTCGAGCTGGAGGAGGAGCCTGTTACGCAGGGCGATCGCGTCCGCGAGGTCCTTGAACCCGACGCCGTGCTCGGCGAGACCGGGGATCGGAAGGGTGCGCGGGACCGCTCCGAGGGCCACGACCAGCCGCTCGTACGAGATCGCGATCGTGCCGGCGAGCGTCTCCGAGACGACGAGCCGCTGCTCCTCGTCGAGGGCGGTCGCGCGCCCGAGCAGGAGCTCGGCATGCGGGCACATCTGCCGGATCGGGACGACGACGTGGCGGGGCTCGAGCGTTCCCGCTCCCGCCTCCGGCAGCAGCGGGGTGTAGAGCATGAAGTTCTCGGGCGAGAGGATCGTCGCTCCGTGCCGCCCGAGGAGCCGCGCGACGTAGCTGCCGGCGAACCCGCCTCCCAGCACGAGCGTGCCTCCGCGTGCCTCGCGTCGCTCCACGCGTCATGCTTAGCACGTGGGCCTCCAGGTGTCGGTCGTCGGGAGCGGCGCGGAGTGGGAGCGCGCCGCCGAGGAGGTCGGCCGGCTGCTCGCGGAGCGCAGGTGCGTCGTCGTCACGGGGGGCCTCGACGAGGTGATGGCGGCGGCGCATCGGGGCGCGAAGGCAGCCGGAGGGACGACCCTCGCGATCCTTCCCGGCGAGGACCGCCGGGCGGCGAACCCGTGGGCCGACCACGTCGTGGTCACCGGGATCGGCCACGCGCGCAACCTCGCCGTCGCGGCGTCCGGAGACGCGGTGATCGCCGTGGGAGGGAGCTACGGGACGATCTCGGAGATCGCGTTCGCGCTCCGTCTCGGGCGCCCCGTCGTGGCGCTGGCCGGGGCGCCGAGGGTCGAGGGAGCGCTCTCGGCCGAGACCCCGGCCGAGGCGGTCGCGCTCGCGCTACTTGACCTCGAGTAGGCGCCCCTCGAGGTACCGGCGCTCCGTCTCGCTCGCGGTCAGCTCGATCGCCCTGCGGTACGCGTCGGCGGACTCGTCCAGCCGCCCGGCGCGGCGCAGGAGATCGGCCCGTGCGGCGTGGTAGTGCCCGTAGCCGTCGAGCCCCTGAACGGTGCCGAGCTCCTCGAGGCCCTCGTCGACTCCTCGCCCGAGCGCGATCGCGACGGCCCGGTTGAGCCGGGCGACCGGCGACGGGTCGAGTGCCACGAGGCGGTCGTAGAGAGGGACGATCTCCTCCCAGCTGCGCCCCTCGGCGTGCGCGGCGGCGATGGCCGCCTGGAGCTGGTACGGCCCCGGGCGGCGGAGCGCCGCCGCCCGCTCGAGCATCCGGAGCCCCCTCTCGATGCGCGTCTCGTCCCAGAGGGAGCGGTCCTGATCCTCGAGCAGCACGAGATCGCCGGTCGGGCCGACCCGCGCGCGGCGCCGAGAGTCCTGGAGGAGCACGAGCGAGAGCAGGCCGAGTGTCTCCGGCTCGTCGGGCATGAGCACCGCGACGAGCTTCGCGAGCCGGACGGCCTCGTCGCACAGGTCGTCGCGGACGTGATCCGAGCCGGAGCTCGCGGCGTACCCCTCGTTGAACACGAGGTAGATGACGGCCAGCACCGAGCGCAGGCGCTCCGGCAGGAGGTGATCCGGCGGGACGCGGAACGGGATCCCCGCGTCGCGGATCTTCTGCTTCGCCCGCACGAGCCGCTGCGCCATCGTCGCGTCCGGGACGAGGAACGCCCGCGCGATCTCGTGCGTCGTGAGGCCCGCGACCTCGCGGAGCGTCAGGGCGACGCGGCTCTCCGCGGCGAGCGCCGGGTGGCAGCACGTGAACACGAGGGCGAGGCGGTCGTCGGGGATCGCGGTCACCTCGTCTTCCTCGTCCGGGAGCTCCTCGAGGCGCGCAAGAGCCTTCGCCTTCTCCTGGAACACGCGGTCGCGCCTGATGCGGTCGATCGCGCGGTTACGGGCGGTCGTGACGATCCAGGCGCCGGGAGCGCGGGGCGTGCCGTCGCGCGGCCACCGCTCGAGGGCGGTCGCGAAGGCGTCTTACACCGCGTCCTCGGCGAGCTCGAGGTTCCCGAGGACGCGGGTGAGGATCGCGACCGCACGGCCCCACTCCTCGCGGAAGACGCCTTCGATGCTTCCCGGCACGCTCTCGCTATTCCACGACCGGGCGGATCTCGATGCCCCGGTCTGCTCGGCGGCGGGGAGCAGCGCGGCCAGTCGTATCGCCTCGTCGAGGTCTGGGAGGTCGACGAGCACGAGCCCTCCGAGGATCTCCTTCGTCTCGGCGAAGGGGCCGTCCGTGACGATCCGGGCGCCGTCGCGCACGCGCACGACCTTCGCGGAGCCTCGGCCCGAGAGCTCCTTGCCGATGACGTTCGGGTCGGCCCTCCCGAGCTCCTCGAAGAGCGCGTGCCAGCGCGGGACGTCCTCCGCGCGCAGGGCGTTCCTCTCCTCGGCGGGCAGGTCGATCCAGGCCGAGTCGTCGTCGTAGACGAGCAGCGCGTACTTCACAGCCGCACCTCCGTCGGATCGACGCGCACCGGCCGCACCTCGACCGCGCCGTGCTCGGCGCCAGGGATCCGCGCGGCCCAGTCGAGAGCCTCGTCCAGCGAGGCGCAGTCGAGGAGGAAGTAGCCGCCGAGCGCCTCCTTCACCGCGGCGTACGGGCCGTCGGTGACGAGCGTCTCGTCCCCGCGGACTCGCACGGTCGTCGCCGCGCCCGTCGGCGTGAGCTCGTGGCCCCCTCGCATGACGCCCGCCTCCTCGGCCTCCGCCGCGAACGCGCGGTAGCGGTCGTAGGCCTCGCCGCGCTCTTCTTCCGTGAGCGCGCTCCACCACGTCTCGTCGGCGTAGATCAGAGCCAGGTACTCCATGTGCCCTCCTCCGGTTCTCGGTGTGCGTCCCTAGGACGAACGGCTGCGACCGGAATCGACAGTCGAGCCGACCATGCGCTCGAGGAGCGTGAGCGCTCCCGTCTTGTCGAGCGGCTCGTTCAGGTTCCCGCACTTCGGGCTCTGCACGCAGGACGGGCACCCGGCCGCGCACGGGCAGCGGCGGAGGAGCCGCGCGGTGTCCTCCGCCCAGTCCTCGAAGTGGTCGAACCCGCGCTCGGTGATCCCCACGCCGCCCGCGTGGCCGTCGTAGACGAAGATCGTCGGCCGCCCGGTCTGGAAGTGGAGGTTCGTCGAGAGGCCGCCGATGTCCCAGCGGTCGCACATCGCCCACAGCGGGAGCAGGGCGATGAGGCTGTGCTCGGCGGCGTGGAGGGCCCCGAGGAGCGCGGGCAGCTGCTCGAGGCCCTCGAGGTGGCCGGGCTCGGGGCAGAACCACACCGCCTCGGTCTCGAACGTCACCTCGGGGAGGAGCAGCGGAACGACGTCGAGGGTGGAGCCGTCCCGCACCGCCTTGCGCGCGTAGCCGACGACCTGCTCCGTGACCGAGACCCGCCCGAAGTGGACATCGACGCCCGCCCTGTGCGCGACGCGCGTCGTCTCCTCGATAGCGGTCTCGGTCTCGGTCTTCGCCTGCGTGTACCAGTCGACGCTTGTGGGGGCGACGAGCGCCACACGCGACTCGAGGTCGAGGCGCTCGACGAGGTACGCCTCGCCGAGGTGCAGGTAGACCGCGCCCTCGTGCACCGTCGAGTATGCGCGGTCGCGCTCCACGAGCCCGAGCAGCGATCCCGTCATCGACTCGACGACGGTGAACGCCTCGGTGTCCCCGGAGCGCAGCGACACGCGCGCGGCCGGGTAGTCGCGGCCTCTCCACACGAAGCCCGCAGGCGTGCGCTCGAGCTCGGGCAGCTCGACCGCGCGGCGCAGGGCCTCGCTCCCGAGCGTGTCCGCGTCCGCCTCGTCGACCGGCGCCTCGAAGGCGGCTGCGAGGACGTGGGGGTCGAGGATGCGGGGGTTCGCATGGTCGAGGATCGCCGCCTCGACCCGGCGGGAGAGGAGCGCGCCGGGCTCGCGGGCGAAGAACTGGTCGAGCGCGTCGTCGCTCGCGACGAGCACCGCCAGCCCGCGGCTCCGACGCCCCGCGCGCCCCCATTGCTGGCGCAGGGACGCGACCGTCCCGGGGAACCCGACCGACACCGCGCAGTCGAGGAGGCCGATGTCGATGCCGAGCTCGAGCGCGTCGGTGGCGGTGACGCCGAGGAGCTCGCCCTCGACGAGGCGCCTTTCGATCTCCCGCCGCTGCTCGGGCGTGTACCCGGCGCGGTAGGGGGCGAGCCTGCTCGCGGTCGCGACGTCGACGCGCTCGGACGCGAAGCGGTGGATGAGCTCTGCCGCGCGGCGGCTCTTCGCGAAGCAGATCGTCCGCAGGCCGCGCGAGGCGAGCTGCGCGAGGAGCCGGGACGCCTCGCCGAGCGCGCTCGCGCGGAGCCCGAGCTCGACGTCGAGGAGCGGCGGGTTCCAGATCACGACCTCGCGCTCGGCCCTCGGCGACGTGTCCCGGTCGACGACCGCCGCGGGCTCCCCCGTGAGCG
Source organism: uncultured Gaiellales bacterium (assembly GCA_964578545.1). GTDB lineage: Bacteria > Actinomycetota > Thermoleophilia > Gaiellales > Gaiellaceae > GMQP-bins7. Next base: position 22,782 of record CAZODN010000019.1, on the reverse strand, counting down.
CGAGCGCGAGCTCGCCGGCGTTCGCAATGGTCGCGGACGCGAGCAGGAACTGCGGCTCCGAGCCGTACACGCGCGCGAGCCGGCGGAGCCGGCGCAGCACGTTGGCGACGTGCGAGCCGAAGACGCCCCGGTACACGTGCGCCTCGTCCACGACCACGTAGCGGAGGTTCGCGAGCACGTCGCCCCAGCGGTCGTGGTGGGGAAGGACGCCGACGTGGAGCATGTCCGGGTTCGTGAGGATCGCGTTCGACCACTTCCGGACCTGCCACCGACGCTCGCTCGGCGTGTCACCGTCGTAGATCGCCGGGCGGAGCCGCTTCAGGCGGAGCGCGGCGAGCGCCCGCGCCTGGTCCTGGGCGAGGGCCTTCGTCGGGTAGAGGTAGAGCGCCCGCGTCTTCGGCTCCCGCGCGATCGCGTCGAGGACGGGGAGGTTGAAGGCGAGCGACTTTCCGGACGCGGTGCCCGTGGTGACGACGACGTTCTCGCCGCGGCGCGCGGCCTCCCACGCCTCCGCCTGGTGGCGGTAGAGCGACGTGACCCCCGTCGCGACGAGGGACGACACGACCGCCGGGTCGAGGTCGTCGGGAAGCGCCTCCGGGCGACCGGCGCGAGCGGGCTCCAGCCCGCGGTACGCGACCTCCTCCTCGCCGAGCAGGTCGTTCCAGGCCGCTACGGCTGCTTCGTCGGCCTGAATCCCGTGCACGTCACGTTCATGGCCTTGATGCGCCCGCTCCGCACCTTCGCGTACCCGGTGTGCTCGTTCAGCTGCCAGCCCTTCTCCGGGTCGCGCCCGCGAAAGCGGTAGCGGACGCGGACGCGGTCGGCGATCTCCTCGACGTCGCCCTCGACGAGCTCGAAGCCCTCGAGCGGCTCGAACCAGAACCGAAACCGACCGGCGGCGTCCGCCGCGCCCTCGAACTCGCGGAGCGGCCCGGGGGTGAGCACGCGCATGACGGCGTCGCCGGAGAAGCACTCCTCGATGCGCCGGTAGTCGCGCTGCGCGATGGCGTCGAGGAGCCTCCCCCCGACCTCGCCGGCGACGCTCATCGGGGGAGCGGCCGGTCGCCGGAGCGGACGAGGCTCATCCAGGAGCTGCGGCCGCCGTCGACCGCCGCGTACGCCGTCTGCTCCGTGACACACGGTCCGACCTCCTGGTCCATGCCGGCGACGCGCCAGCGGGTGCGAACGACGTCGGCGAGCTCCTCGACCCTCGACTTCACGAGCGCGCACTCGTCCGTGTCTCCGAACCAGGACTGGAAGCGCTCCGCGATCGCCTCGCTCCCGTGCTCCTCGCGAACGCGGCTCGGTGCGAGCCCGCGGAGCCCGGCGTGGTCGGCGAACGTCGCGGCGAGGGCGCCGAAGTCGCGAGCCGCGAGCGCGTCGAGGAAGCGCGCCGTCACGTCCGTCGTCGGCGTCGCGCTCATGCGGCGAAGCTAGCACGCTCGCGGTCACAGGAATGCGCCGAGAATGCGCTCGAACCGGCTCCGTGGCTGGGCTCCGAGGATCGTCGCCTTCGGCTCGCCCCCGGCGAAGAGGACGACCGTGGGAAGGGAGAGGACGCCGTAGCGGCCCGAGGTCGCGAGGTTCTCGTCGACGTTCACCCGGACGAAGCGCGCGCGCCCCTCCCACTCCTCGGCCAGCGCCCGCAGGTGGGGCTCGATCGCGTCGCACGGGCGGCACCAGGGCGCCCAGAAGTCGACGACGACCGGCAGCTCGGAACCCAGCACCTCCTCGGCGAACGTCGCGTCGGTGACCTCGCGCACGCTGTCAGGGTAGGGGTTGGTGCCGACTCCACGCGAGCCGGGCACCGATCCCCAGGCGAGGTGTCGCGCGGCTAGGCCGTCGCCGGATGCGCGGCGGGGCCGCGGTAGGTGTCGCTTCCGAACCCGAGGATGAGCACGAAGATGAAGGGCAAGAAGATGAGCCCGATCGCGAAGCCGGTGCCTCGCCCGAAGCTCCTCGCCAGATCGAGCGAGACGACGATCCAGACCACGATCCCGACGAAGGGGATGAGCGCGAGGATGATCCACCACCAGTCGCGGCCGACGATCTTGAGGAGGACGAGGAAATTGTAGATGGGGATGATCGCCTTCCACCCCTCCTCGCGGGCCTTCTCGAAGATCTTCCACCAGCCCGCGACGACGAGCACGACGGCAGCGAGGACGATGATCAGTTCCATAGGGCCCTCCGGAGGCGTGACGTGGACGGTGCGAATCATGCTCCGTGCGTCGGACGCGCTGCCCGGGGAAGCGGAAAGTGGGGTCAGGTCTTGCATTCCGACATCGAGATGTCGGAATGCAAGACCTGACCCCTACAGGCGGCCGGTGAGCGCGCGCAGGCGCAGCAGCGGCACCTTCCACATCGCCTCGAGCACGATCGAGCCCGTCATCTTGGACGCGCCGGCCCGCCGCTCCACGAACGTGATCGGGATCTCGACCACGCGCAACCCCGCCCGGTGGACGCGGTAGGTCGTCTCGATCTGGAACGCGTACCCGTGCGCGGAGAGGGCGCCGAGGTCGATGGCCTCGAGCGTCGAGCGGCGAAAGCACTTGAAGCCCCCCGTCAGGTCGCGCACGCGCAGGCCGAGGACGAGCTGCGCGTACAGGCAGCCGCCGCGCGAGACCACGCGCCGGAGGAGCCCCCAGTTGCGCGTCCCCCCGCCGGGCGCGTACCGGGAGCCAAGCACCAGGTCGGCGCCTTCCTCCGCGGCGGCGATCAGGCGCGGCACATCGGCGGGGTCGTGCGAGAAGTCGCAGTCCATCTCGAGGACGAACTGCGCTCCGTCGGCGAGCGCGCGGCGGAATCCGGCCACGTACGCCGGGCCGATGCCCTCCTTGCGCTCGCGGTGGAGGACTCCCACCCACGGCAGCTCCGCGGCGAGGCGGTCGGCGATCGCGCCGGTCCCGTCCGGCGAGCCGTCGTCCACGACGAGCACGCGGTCCCGGGTCGTGTCGAGCACCCCGCCGAGCGCGCGGATCATCGGCTCGAGGTTCTCGCGCTCGTCGTACGTGGGGAGGCACACGACCGCCCGGATGCCGCCGGAGCCCTCCGACATGGGGAACACGTTCGCGCTCGCGGCCCGTCTTCCCCCAGGGGCCGCCTCCGTATGATCGCTGCGTGTCGAGGGCCCTCCCCCGGAACGCCGAGATCGCGGACCAGCTCGACCTCCTCGCCGACCTGTCGGAGATCCTCGCCGAGGAGCCGTTCAAGGTCATCGCCTACCGCCGCGCCGCGACCCGGATCCGCGAGTCCCCGCTCCCCGTCGCCGAGCTCGCGCTCGAGGGGAAGGCGAAGGACCTGCCCGGGATCGGGAAGACGATCGAGGCGAAGGCGGTCGAGGTGGTCGAGCTGGGGGAGATGAAGGCGCTCACGAAGCGCCGTGGGCTCGTGCCGGCCGGGGTGGTCGAGTTCCTGCGGCTGCCGGGGGTCGGGCCGAAGACGGCGGCGCGCATCTGGACGGAGCTCGGCGTGACCAGCCTCGAGGGGCTGAAGGCGGCCGCGGAGGAGCACCGGCTGCGAGCGCTCTCGGGGATGGGCGCCCGGAGCGAGGAGAAGATCCTGCGCGCGCTCGAGGCCGGCCTGGGGGAGCAGCCCGAGGCGCGGACGCTGCTCGGCGAGGGCTGTGTCGAGACGGTGGAGCAGAGCCTCGG
>CAZODN010000019.1:0-19122 GCA_964578545.1 uncultured Gaiellales bacterium | reverse complement strand
CCTTCCGGCCGTCCGCCGCGTCGTCGACGAGCTTCGGGCGCACCCCGCGGCCATCGCCGTCTCGGAGGCCGGGAGCGTCCGGCGGCGCAAGGAGACGGTCCGCGACCTCGACCTCGTCGCGACGTCGAGCGACCCGGAGGCCCTCATCGAGGCGTTTTGCACGGGGCGCTGGGTCGCCGAGGTCGTCGCCCGCGGCGACACGAAGGCGACCGTCGTCGGCCACGACGGCCTCCGCTTCGACCTGCGGGTCGTGCCCCCCGAGTGCTACGGCAACGTCCTCCAGCACTTCACGGGCTCGAAAGACCACAACATCGCGCTGCGCGAGGAGGCCCAGCGCCGCGGCCTCTCGATCTCGGAGTACGGCGTCACCGTCGTGGAGACGGGGGAGGTGGTGACGCACGCGACCGAGGAGGAGCTGTACGAGTTCCTCGGCTACGCCTACGTGCCGCCCGAGCTCCGGGAGGGCACGGACGAGATCGCGGCCGCGCGGGAGGGGACGCTGCCCGAGCTCGTCGAGCTCCCGGATCTCGTGGGCGAGATGCACTGCCACTCCACCTGGTCGGCGGACGGCAAGGCGACGATCGAGGAGATGGCGCGGGCCGCGAAGGCGCGGGGGTACCGCTTCCTGTGCCTGACCGACCACTCGCACTACCTCCGCGAGGGGAGGCTCGAGGCGCAGTGGGCGGAGATCGAGTCCGTGAACGGAGCGCTGAAGGGGTTCCGGGTTCTCCGGGGGATCGAGGCCAACATCCGCGCCGACGGCTCCCTGGACGTCCCCGACGACGTCCTCGCGCAGCTCGACTGGGTCGTCGCCTCGCTGCACACGTCCCTCGACCGCTCGCCGACCGAGCGGATCCTGGGAGCCATCGAGAGCCCGCACGTGCACTGCATCGGGCACCTGACGGGGAGGAGGCTGCTGCAGCGCGACGGCGCGGCGGTGGACGTCGAGCGGGTCGTCGAGCGCGCGGCCGAGACGCGGACCGCGCTCGAGATCAACGGCCAGCCGAACAGGCTCGACCTCCGCGACACGCACGCCCGGCTCGCGGGCGAGGCCGGGGTGCTGATCGCGGTCACGACGGACGCGCACTCCGTCGAGGCGCTCGGGTACGCGGAGCTCGGGATCGCGCAGGCCCGCCGGGCATGGCTGACGAAGGAGCAGGTGCTGAACACGCGGCCCTGGCGCGACATCGTGAGGCTGCGGAAGTGAGCACGTTCCGCGAGGACGGCGCAGCCGCGCTCGACTGGGTCGCGTCCTACCTCGAGCACGTGCGCGACCGCCCCGTCCTCTCCCGCGTCGAGCCGGGCGAGATTCGCGCGGCGCTTCCGGAGTCGCCGCCCGACGAGCCCGAGCCATTCGCGAACGTGCTCCGGGATCTCGACGCCGTGCTCATGCCCGGCGTCACGCACTGGCAGAGCCCTCGCTTCTTCGCCTACTTCGCGACGACGGGCTCCGAGCCGGGCGTCCTCGCAGAGCTCCTGATCGCGGGGCTCAACCAGGTCGGGATCCTCTGGCGCACCTCGCCTGCGCTCCAGGAGCTCGAGGAGCTCACGCTCGACTGGCTTCGCCAGCTCCTCGGGCTGCCCGAGGAGTTCCGCGGCCACCTCGAGGACACGGCCTCCACGAGCACCGCCGTCGCGCTCGCGGTCGCGCGCACGCGCCGGCCCGGAAGACGGATCGTCCTCTGCTCCGAGCAGGCGCACTCGTCGGTCGAGAAGGCGGCACGGCTGCTCGAGCTCGACCTCCGCAGGGCTCCCGTCGACGAGGAGCTCCGCCTGCGGCCGGAGCTGCTCGATCTCGAAGACGCCTGCGCCGTCGTGGCCACGATCGGGACGACGGCCGCGGCGGCGATCGACCCGGTCGCATCCATCGCCGGCGCCTGCGCGCAGGAGGGCGTGTGGCTCCACGTCGACGCCGCCTACGCAGGCTCGGCGGCCGTGTGCCCGGAGCTGCGCCCGCACTTCGCCGGGTGGGAGTGGGCCGACTCGATCGTCGTCAACCCGCACAAGTGGCTCGGCGTGCCGATGGACTGCTCCGCCCTGTGGACACGCCGGCCCGACGCGTTCCGGGACGCGTTCAGCCTCGTGCCCGAGTACCTCCGCGTCTCCGAGGAGGTCGCGAGCCTCAGCGAGTACACGCAGGCCCTCGGCCGCCGGTTCCGCGCCCTCAAGCTGTGGGCCGTGCTCCGCTGCTACGGCCGCTCCGGGCTCCAGGAGCGGATCCGCGAGCACGTCCGGCTGGCGGAGCTCTTCGAGAGCTGGGTGGACGCGGAGCCGGGGTGGGAGGTCGTCGCGCCGCGCCACTTCTCCCTCGTCTGCTTCCGGCGCGAGGGCACCGACGAGGAGAACGAGCGGCTTCTCGAGCGCGTCAACGCCTCGGGCGAGGTGTTCCTCTCGCACGCGCGTCTCGGCGACCGCTTCGTGCTGCGGCTCGCGATCGGCAACTTCAGGACGACCGAGGACGACGTGCGCCTCGCGTGGGACGTGCTCCGGCGCGAGGCCTCAGGGCTCTGAGGCGAGGTAGAAGCGGGTCGCGCGGAGAACGCGGCCGCCGTCTCCGCTCGGGACGATCCGGCCGCGGGCGAGCACGCCACTCTTCGTCTCGAGGGCGGCCTCGATCCGGTTGCGCGCGTCGACGGGCGCGGCACCGAGGTCGATCCCCGACAGTTTCGTGCGCCCGGTGCGGTTCAAGGGCGATGCCCGAAGCGAGAAGCACGGCGCCCTGACGCAGCGGATCCCGGTGTCCACGACGCGGACGTAGCGACCCGCCGGCGCTCCGCGGCCGACCGGTGCGAAGGCCCGGGCCACGACGAGCGCTCCGAGCTCGCCCACCCCCTCGAAGCTCCAGGGCTCGATCTCAGCGCGGGCGAGCGAGCCGTCGGGGACGGCCGCGTCGAGGGGATGGCGCTGCTCGTCCACGGCGCGCGCGACGTAGCACCGCGCGCGCAGGGCGCCGTCCGAGCAGCGCGTGCGCTCGCCGTTCGCGAGGGCGACCCAGGAGCCGCCGCAGAGAGGCGACGGGCAGAGCCGCGGGTCCGCGCGGACGACGTAGAACGAGGAGCCGACCCTTGGCGGCCCGGCGGCGGCCGGGAGCGCGACGAGCGTCGCGGCGGCGACCCCCAGCAACGCCACCAGCGGTCCTCGACGGCTCACGCTCGTACGATACGCCCGTGCGCCTCGTCGCCATCGGGATCGCGGCCGGGGTGTTCTCCGCGTTCTTCGGCGTCGGCGGAGGCATCCTCGCCGTGCCGCTCATGATCCTGTTCGCGGGCGTCCCGGAGCGGGCTGCCGCGGCCACCTCGCTGGGGATGATCGCGATCACCGCCTCCGCGGGCGTGATCGTCTTCGCCGCGCGGGGAGAGGTCGATCCCGCGTACGCGGCGCTCGTCGGCCTCGCCGCCGCCGCCGGGGCCGTCGCGGGGACGACCCTCCAGCAGCGCATCCACGTGGACACGCTCACGTACGCCTTCTCCGGTCTCCTCGTCGCCCTCGGGATCTGGCTCCTCGCGACGTGAGCGCGACGACCGTCACGCTCGCGATCCTGCTCGGCCTCGCCGCCGGTGTCATGGCCGGCCTCTTCGGAGTCGGCGGCGGGATCCTGTTCGTGCCGACCCTCGTGGCGCTCGGCCTCGGTCAGCTCGAGGCGCAGGGGACGTCACTCCTCGCCATCCTGCCGACGGCTGCCGCGGGCATCTGGAATCAGCGTCGGTACGGCCACATGCGCGTCCGGACCGCGGTTCTGCTCGGCGTCTCGTCGATCGTCGGCGTCGAGGTCGGGGCGCGCATCGTCACCGAGCTGCCCGAGACGCTCCTGCGCAGGCTCTTCGGCGTGCTCCTCTTCGGGGTTGCGGCCCAACTCGTCTGGCGGGCGCGCCGCTCCCGCCGCCGCTACCCTGACGCACCATGATCCGCCTGCTCGCAGCGGGTTTTGCGACCGTGGCCCTCTCGACGGCCTTCGCCGCCGCGGCGCCTCCGTCGCCCGGTGCGACGACCGGCGCGAGCGCGGTGCTCGTTCGCATCGGAGGCCCCGGGATCGCCCCCGTCGCGCTCGGAGAGCTCGAGTGGCCGACGAGCACGACCGCCGACGTCCAGTCGTTCCGGTACCCCGACTCCGGCTCGATCGTGAGCATCGGCCGCTCTCAGGCGACGGTGTTCGCGTCTCCCGGGGCGGCTGCGACGACGCAGGCGCGGGCCGACGTCGTCGTCCTCTCGCTCTTCGACGGCGACGTCGTGGCGGCGCGGGTCACCGCGTCCGCGTCGGCCGGGGCGAGCGCCCGGTCGTCGAAGGCGGACGCCTCCGCCTCGTCCGTGCAGGGGCTCCGCGTCCTCGGCCAGGACGTGACGCCCTCCCCGGGAGCGATCCTGTCCCTCGGCGACTGGGGCACGCTCACCGTCCTCTCGCAGACGAGCGGCGTTCGCAAGGCCTCACCTCCGGGGGCACAGGCCTCGGCCACGGGCCTACGCGTTCGGCTCGTCGCCGACCACGCCGGCCTTCCGGCGGGCACCGAGATCGTCGTCGGCAGCGTCGAGGCGACGGCACTGGCGGACGTCTCCGCTCCTCTGCCGGAGCCGAGGCCGGGCACCTCGAAGCCGTCTGCCCGCCCCAATCCGGCGCGGCCCTCGACCTTGCCGCCCGCGCCCGAGCCGAGCGTGGACGGCGACGTCCCGGGCGGCCCGGTGAAGGTCGCGCCGGAGGTGTCCGCGCGGCTGTCCCGCGGCGGCTTCGTCTTCCCCGTCTTCGGCCCCGCGTCGTTCGGCGACAGCTTCGGCGCTCCCCGCCCGAACGTCGAAGGGGGCTGGCACCACGGGGAGGACGTCTTCGCCCCGCCCGGCACCCCGCTCCTCGCCGTGGCCGACGGCACGCTCCACACGATCGGGTTCAACCGGATCGGCGGCTACCGGCTCTGGCTCCGCGACGACGACGGGAACGAGTTCTACTACGCGCACCTCTCCGCGTACTCCCCGCTCGCCGTCGAGGGCCGGGGTGTCCGCGCGGGCGACGTGATCGGCTTCTTGGGCGACACGGGGGACGCCGAAGGGAGCCCGCACCTGCACTTCGAGATCCACCCGGCGTCGATGGCGAGCCTCGGCTACGACGGCGTCGTCGCGCCGTACCCCATCCTCCTCGCCTGGAGGCGGGCCGACGACATCTCGTTCTCCGCGGGGAGGGTCTACACGCCGGTGGGGAGTGGCGGCGCGGCCACGGTGCCCCCGCCGGGCGCCGTTCTCCTCGAGCTGGACGACATCGCGTCGACGAGCGGCCTCGAGCCCGGAGCGCTCGAGCGGGCGCTCACGCGCTGAGAGCGCGGACGAGGCCGGAGCTCGCGCAGGCGAGCCCCGGCGCCGCCCGGGCTACTCGCTGCCGTTGCCGCTCGTCGCCTCGGCGACGGCGGTCTCGGTGGCCTCGGCTGCGGCCTCCGCGTCCGCGGCGAGATCGGATTGGAGCTGCTCGAGCTCCTCGATCCCGGTGCCGTCACCGCCCGCGACCCGGTCCATGATCCAGTCGCGCGTCGCCTGGCCCGTCCACGGGTTGTAGAGGACGCCGAGCGTCACCCCGGTGAGGAGCATGACTCGGTTCCGAACCTTGTGGCTCTTCTTCTTCTTTTTCTCCGCCTTGCCCTGAAGGCGCTCGGAGGCGACCGTCAGGCCCGCGATGAGCTCCTGGAGGTCCCTCTGGAAGTCCTTGTCGGAAACCTTCTCGGCCCGCTGCTTCACGCCCTTGCCCTTCGAGAGCTGGCCGTAGAGAGCGCGCGCGGTCGCGAACGCCGCGAGCAGGTCCTCCCTGAGCTCGGGGTCCGTCATCGCCCGCTGGACGTACGGCTTCAGCGCGTCCGCGGCGACGATGGGCTTCTCCTTCGTCTTCGCCATATCCCTTCCACCTTTCTTCGACTCAGCCCGAAGTATGTCGGCTACGATCGCCCTGGTGGGCGGGATCACGTTCTTCGTGCTCCATCCGGAGCGCCTGGTCGCGCTCCTCGGAGGCATCGTGACCGCGATCGGGTACCTCTGGTACGCGTCCGTGCGGGCGGTACCCGGGGTCAGGCGCCGCAAGGCAGCCGCTCGAGAGGCCTGGCGGAGCCGTCCGCGGCGGCCGCCCGACGCCGCGTAGATGGAGCGCCTCACCGGTTTCGTCCTCCGCCGGAGGTGGTACGTCCTGGCTGCATGGGTGGTCGTGCTGGCGGCATCGGCGGTGGCCGCATCGCAGCTCTCCGAGCTCCTCACCAACCGCTTCCGGCTCCCCGGGACGGACACGCGGCGTGCCGAGGTCGTCCTCCAGGAGCACTTCGGGCAGCGCTCGACCGGCTCGTTCACGATCGTCGCCAAGACCGACGGGAACGCGACCGCGGTCATCTCGGACCTCCGGCAGGGAGCCGCTCGCGCCGCCGCTGTCCTCCCGACCGGGAGGCTCGTCGACGTCCGGGCGGTCACGCCGAACGTCGTCGTCGCGCAGATCGTGTCGCAGCTCGAGCCGGCCGACTCGAAGGGCCGCACGGACGACATGCGGCGGGCGCTGGGAGAGATCGCCAGCGCCGACGTCTACGTGACGGGGCAGGCGGCGATCGAGCACGACCTCGATCCCGTCTTCTCGCGCGACCTCCTCAAGGGCGAGCTCATCGCAGTCCCGATCGCGCTGCTCATCCTCGTGTTCACCTTCGGGACGCTCGCGTTCCTCATCCCGTTCGCGTTCGCCGCCGTCACGATCCCGACGACGCTCGCGATCGTGTGGGTCTTCGCGAACGTCATGGAGCTCTCGACCTACCTCCAGAACCTCGTCTCGCTCATCGGGCTCGGCATCGCCGTCGACTACTCGCTGCTCGTCGTCTACCGCTTCCGCGAGGAGCTGAGAGCGGGCCGGACGCGCGACGACGCGATCGTCGAGACGATGGCGACCGCGGGCCGCGCCGTCGTGTTCAGCGGTACCGCCGTGGCCATCGGGCTCGCGATGCTCCTCTTCATGCCGCTCCCCTTCATGCGGGGGTTCGGGCTCGCCGGGCTCTTCATCCCGGCGGTCTCCGTGCTCGCCGCGGTGACCCTCCTGCCCGTCTTCCTCTCCCTCTTCGCCGAGCGCCTCGACCGTGTCCGGCTCCTGCCGCAGCGCTGGCTCGACGAGCGCGCCGACCACGAGCGCGGCTTCTGGGCGACGCTGGCCCGCTTCATCATGCGCCACCCGGCACCCGTCGCCGGGGTCACGGCAGGGTTCCTGCTTCTGCTCACCCTCCCGCTTCTCGAGCTGCAGCTCGGGCCGGGCTCCAACGAGGGGATCCCGAGGCGCCTCGAGGCCATCAAGGGGTACGAGGTGCTCACCGGCGCGATCGGCGCGGGTGCCGTCGCCCCGACGAACGTCGTCGTGGACACCGGCAGGGCGGGCGGGGTGGACGATCCCCCGGTGCAGGCGGCGCTCGGGCGGCTCGGCCGCCTGCTCGCCGCCGACCCGCAGGTGGCGGCGGTCGTGCTCGACCGGACGCCCCAGCACGTCGATCCGGCCGGCAGGTACGTGAACGTCGAGGTCATCGGCCGTGAGGAGTACGGGCGGCCGGAGAGCCTCGAGTTCGTCGACCGGCTTCGCGGCGAGCTGATCCCGGGCGCGGCGTTCCCGGACTCTGCGACGGTCGTTGCGGGAGGCGGGCCGCCCGGAGGTCGCGACTTCCTCGATCTCGTCTACCGCTGGTTCCCGTGGCTCGTGCTCGCCGTGCTCGCCGCGACGTTCGTGCTGCTCATGCGGGCGTTCCGCTCGCTGGTGCTCCCCCTCAAGGCGATCCTGCTCAACCTTCTGTCGATCGGCGCGGCCTTCGGGCTGCTCGTCCTCGTGTTCCAGCAGGGCGCCGGCGAGTGGGCTGGGCTGACCCCGTACGACCAGGTCGAGGGCTGGATCCCGGTGTTCCTGTTCGCGATGGTGTTCGGCCTCTCGATGGACTACGAGGTCTTCCTCGTCTCGCGGATGCGCGAGGAGTGGGATCGCGGGGCGACGAACGAGGAGGCCGTCGTCCTCGGCCTGACGAAGACGGGCCGCCTCGTCACCGCCGCGGGGCTCATCATGTTCGCGGCGTTCATGGGCTTTGTCGCGGGATCGCTCGTCGGCCTCCAGCAGTTCGGCCTGGGCCTCGCGGCGGCGATCCTCATCGACGTGACGATCGTGCGCGCGCTCCTCGTCCCGAGCGCCATGAAGCTCTTCGGGCGCTGGAACTGGTGGCTGCCGCCGCGGCTCGCGCGCCTCGTGCGGGTCGAGCCCTCGCCGCTCCGGGAGGGCGCGGCGGACGCCCACGGGCGAGCGCTGAGGGGACGGCGCGCGTAGCATCAGCCCGTGCAGCCGAAGGGCCTCATCTGCGCCGGTGGCGAGGCCACGCGCCTCGGCGAGCTCACGCGCGTGTCGAACAAGCACCTGCTCCCGGTGGGCAGCTGGCCGATGATCTACTACCCGCTCCAGCTCCTGCAGCTCGCCGGGATCACGGACGTCCTCGTCGTCACGGGCAAGGGCCACGCGGGGCAGATGATCGACCTGCTCGGCGACGGCCGCCTCGCCCCTCGTGGCGGCGGCGACCCGATCCTCGAGCTCGATCTCACGTACAAGGTCCAGACCGAGCCGGGCGGCATCGCGCAGGTCGTCGGCATGGCGCGCGACTTCGCGGGCGGCGCTCCGCTCGTTGTTGTCCTGGGAGACAACATCTTCGAGTACTCCCAGGCCGAGGCGCTGCGCGAGTGGGCGGACGATCCGGGGCGGGCGCGGATCTTCGTCAAGGAGGTCTCGGACCCCGAGAACTTCGGCGTCGTCGTGTACGGCGAGGACGGCGGCGTGGCCGACATCGTCGAGAAGGCCGGCGTCGTGGACACGCGCTACGAGACGCCTCCCTCCGCGCACGCCGTCGTGGGCCTCTACTGCTACCCGCCCGACGTGTTCGACGTGATCGCCACCCTCGCGCCCTCCTCGCGCGGCGAGCTCGAGATCACGGACGTGAACCGGTACTACGCGCACGCCCACCGGCTCGAGGCATCCGAGGTCGTCGGCTGGTGGGAGGACGCGGGCAAGCACTGGCAGCACCTCGCCGAGATCGGTCGCCGCATCGACGAGACCGGCGCGAACAAGCGGGCGCCGTGATCGAGGGGCTCCTGCGCATCCCGCTCCGCCTCCACGAGGACGAGCGCGGCTGGTTCTGCGAGCTCCGGCGCGACAGTGCCCTTCCGAAGCCGATGGCGCAGACGAACGTCTCCTTCTCGAAGGCGGGCGTCGTCCGCGGCCTCCACTACCACGAGCGCGGCCAGGACGACCTCTTCGCCTGCCTGCGCGGGACGGCTCGCGTCGTCGTGCTCGACCTCGAGACGGGCGAGCACTTCACGGAGGACATCGGCGACGAGAACCCGGTCGCGATCTACGTCCCGGGCCGCTGCGCGCACGGCTTCGAGGCGCTCACGGACATCCTCTTCTGCTACCACGTCACGGTCGAGTACGACCCGCAGGACCCCGACGAGCACACGGTTCCCTGGAACGACCCGCGCGTCGCGCACCTATGGAGCTCGAGCACCCCGATCCTGTCCGCGCGGGACGCCGCCGCCGAGTCCTGATCACCGGCGCGGGCGGCCAGCTCGGCCGGGCGCTCGCGCAGGCGTTCTCGGACGAGGACGTCCTCGCGCTCACCCACGCGGACTGGGACGTCACCCTGCCCGCGCGTGACACCGTGTCACGAGCGGGGCTCGACCTCGTCCTCCACACGGCCGCGTGGACGGACGTGGACGGCGCGGAGGCCGATCCGCAGGCGGCGGCCGCAGTGAACGTCGGCGGCACGGCGAACGCCGCCGCATTGGGAGCGCCGCTCGTGACGTTCTCCACCGACTACGTCTTCGACGGGAGCAAGACGACGCCGTACGTCGAGTCGGACGGCCCGAGCCCCCTCTCGGCGTACGGACGGACGAAGCTGCACGCGGAGGCCGCCGCCGGGCCCGACGCCTGGATCGTCCGCACGTCCTGGCTCTTCGGCCCGACGGGCCGCAACTTCGTGCGCACCATGCTCCGCCTCGGCGCCGAGCGCGACGAGGTCTCCGTCGTGGACGACCAGCGCGGCTCGCCGACCTACGTCGGGCACCTCGCCGCGGCCGTCCGGGAGCTCGTCGACGCCGGGCGCGACCGTGGCGTCTGGCACCTCGCGGCAGCGGGCGACTGCACGTGGGCCGACTTCGCCGAGGCGATCTTCGAGGAGGCCGGCCTCCGGTGCGCCGTCCGGAGGATCCGCACCGACGATCTCGCCCGCCCGGCGCCACGGCCGGCCTACTCCGTGCTGCGCAGCGAGCGGGAGGGAGCGCCCGTCCTCCCGCACTGGCGCGAGGGGTTGCGCGCCTGCCTCGCCGAGATGGGCCGCTAGCCTTCCCGCGATGCGCCTCCTCGTGACCGGCGGAGCCGGCTTCATCGGCTCGAACTTCACCCACTACTGGCTCGAGCGCCACCCCGACGACCACGTCGTCGTCTACGACCTGCTCACGTACGCGGGGAACCGCGAGAGCCTCCGGGACGTCGAGGCCGGGATCGTGTTCGTCCACGGCGACATCTGCGACCGCGAGCTCGCGGAGTCCACGCTCCGCGACGAGCGGATCGACGTCGTCGTCAACTTCGCCGCCGAGTCGCACAACTCGCTCGCCGTCGTCGACCCGACGCGCTTCTTCCGGACGAACGTCCTCGGGACGCAGACGCTCCTCGACGCCTCGCGCGCCGCGGGCGTCGAGCGGTTCCACCACGTCTCGACCTGCGAGGTGTACGGCGACCTCCCGCTGGACACGGACGAGGTCTTCACCGAGGAGTCGCCCTACCGCCCCCGGACGCCCTACAACGCCTCGAAGGCGGGAGCCGACCACGCAGTGCGCGCGTACTTCGAGACCTTCGGGCTCCCGGTCACGATCACGAACTGCTCGAACAACTACGGGCCGTACCAGTTCCCCGAGAAGGTCATCCCGCTCTTCACGACCAACGCGCTCGACGACGTGCCGCTCCCCATGTACGCGTCGACGCAGAACAAGCGGGAGTGGCTCCACGTCCTCGACCACTGCGAGGCGATCGACCTCGTCCTCCGGAACGGGCGGGCAGGGGAGACGTACAACGTCGGCTCCGGCGTCGAGGCGACGATCGAGGAGATCGCCGACCTCGTGCTGCGCCACACGGGCAAGCCCGCCTCCCTGAAGACGATCGTCCCCGACCGCCCGGGGCACGACCGCAGGTACCTCCTCGACGCGACGAAGATCCGCGAGGAGCTCGGCTGGGCGCCGTCGCACGCCTGGGAGCAGGGCCTCGCGGAGACGGTCGAGTGGTACGCGGCGAACCGGGCGTGGTGGGAGCCGCTCAAGGCGCGCGCTCCCGTCGAAGAGTCGGCCTGGCGCTGACGGCGCTCGTTCCGGCCGATCCGGCTCAAGGCTTGCGGCCTCCGGCCGAGAACACAAATGGTTAACCCTGCGGAGCTACCGTGATCCCCCTCGTGCGCACGTCACTCGTCTTCCTGGCGCTCGCGGCGGCCGTCGCCACGACGGCCTCGGCGCAGTCGCCCCGGCCAACGGCCGCCTACGGGGAGGCGCTCTTCGTCGTCTCCGGCCGGGGGTACGGGCACGGCGTCGGCATGAGCCAGTACGGCGCGCTCGGGCAGGCGAAGGCGGGCAGGACGCACGACCAGATCCTCGCGCACTACTACGCGGGAACGGAGCTCGGGCGGGCGGCGACGAAGGAGGTGCGCGTCCTCCTCGCGGAGGGCCGGAGCGCCGTCACGGTCGCCTCGACGGTTCCGTTCCGGGCGACGGACGC
Source organism: uncultured Gaiellales bacterium (assembly GCA_964578545.1). Lineage (GTDB taxonomy): Bacteria > Actinomycetota > Thermoleophilia > Gaiellales > Gaiellaceae > GMQP-bins7. Next base: position 7,352 of record CAZODN010000019.1, on the reverse strand, counting down.
GGCGGGGAGGACGTATCGGTTCCCGGCCGGCCCGCTCACGCTCCGGCCGGGTCTCGAGCTGCCCGTCCCGGACGAGGGCGCCGCGTTCGAGCAGCCCGAGCCGACGCCTCCGCTCCTCGTCGCGCCCGGCAAGTCCACGGCGCCGCTCTCCCTCGACGGACGTCCGTACCGGGGCAAGCTCGAGATGGCCGTCCAGGGCGGGTACCTGCGGGTCGTGAACGTTGTGGGCCTCGAGAGCTACCTCCAGGGAGTCGTCCCAGGGGAGATGCCGCACGGCTGGCCCGCCGAGGCGCTCCAGGCGCAGGCCGTCGCCGCGCGCTCCTACGCGCTCGCGAACCTCGTGAAGGGGAAGCCGTTCGACCTCTACGCGGACGTGCGGAGCCAGGTCTACGCCGGGGTCGCGGGCGAGAGGCCGAGCACGACCCAGGCGGTGAAGGCGACCGCCGGGCAGGTCGTCACGTACGCGGGCAAGGTCGCCTCGACGCTCTACTTCTCGTCGTCCGGCGGGAGGACGGCGAGCGCCGCCGACGTGTTCGGCGCGCCGGTCCCCTACCTCGTCTCGCGTCCCGACCCCTGGGACAAGGGGTCGCCGTACTTCCGCTGGGGCCCCGTGCTCCTCGGCGCGCGCACCGTGCAGGCGAAGCTCGGGGCCGACGCCCGGGTCGTCGACGCGCGTGCGGTCGGGACGCCCTCCGGGAGGATCCGCTCGCTCGCCCTGACGACGACGGCGGGCACCGAGACGGTCCCCGCGTCGCTCGTGCGAACGGCTCTCGGCCTGCGCTCGACCTGGATCACGGTCGGCGTGCTGCGGCTCGACCGCCCCGCTACGGGGACGATCACCTTCGGCTCCAGCGTCAGGCTCGCCGGCATCGTCCGGGGGGTCAACCTCGCCGCGCTCGCGTCCTCGCTCGACGGCAAGAGCTGGACGGCAGGCCCTCCGCTCGCCCCGGATCCGTCCGGCGCCTTCGCGCTGGACGCGAAGCCGCAGAGGACCTCGCGCTACCGGATCGTCGCCGACGACGCCGCCTCCCCGGCGCAGCTCGTGCAGGTGGCGCCGCGCATCCAGCTCTCGCCTCCGACCGAGCCGGACGTCCTCACCGGCACCGTCCGCCCGCGGCTCTCCGGGGCTATCGTGTCCGTGGAGCGACGGAAGGGAAGCGTGTGGGCGGCGGTCGCGGACGGTGTCGTCGACGCAGCCGGTGGGTTCCGGGTCGAGCTCGCGCTCGTTCCAGGCGCGTACCGCGCCAGGATCGGCGCGACCGACGGTCTGGGCGAGGCCCGGTCGGCCGTGCTCCAGGTGACGGGTTGACGCGAGGGAGGCTCGCGGCGAGCGCCTGCGCCACGGCGTTGGCCCTCGTCGCGTGCGCGACGTCGCTCGCGCAGCCGTCTCGCGGTGACGAGGCGCGGGTCGCGGTCGGGCTCGCGACGAGCGCGGACGCCGCCGCCGTCGCGCGGGTGATCGAGCGTCGGACGGGATCCCGTCCCGAGTCGCTCGCTCCCATCCCCGCGCTCGTCGCGCGGGTTCCCCGGGGAGTCTCGCTCGCGGGCATCCGCGGGATCCGCTACGTCGAGCCGATCCGCGCGCGGACGGTCGCGATGACGCCCACCGACCCTCTCGTCTCGAAGCAGTGGTACCTGGCCTACAGCGGCTTCTACCAGCCATGGGTCACGCTCCCGGCGTTCGAGCCGATCCCCGTCGCGGTGATCGACTCGGGCATCGACGCCGGTCACCCGGAGCTCGCTGGGAAGATCCTCGACGCCAAGAGCTTCGTGGGTGGCTCTGCTCGCACGGACTCCTTCGGCCACGGGACGTTCGTCGCCGGCCTCATCGCCGCGGGGGTGGACAACGGGATCGGGATCGCGGGGCTCGCGCCGTCGGCGCAGCTTCTCGTCGCGAAGGTCGTGACCCGCTCGCGGTCGATTTCGGTGGACGCGGAGGCCAAGGCGATCCGGTGGGCCGTCGACAACGGCGCCCGCGTGATCAACATGAGCCTCGGCGGCATCCGCGACCCGCTGGACCCCGGTCGGGACACGTACTCGCGGCTCGAGGCCGACGCCGTCGCCTACGCGGTCTCGAACGGCGCCGTCGTGGTGGCCGCGGTCGGAAACGGCGACCAGGCGCCGACGACCCCGTGGAAGTACGCGAGCTACCCGGCCGCGCTGCCGCACGTCCTCGGCGTGAGCGCGACCAACGACACGGGTGGGATTCCGCGGTTCTCGAATCGCGACGCGATCTACAACGACCTCGCGGCGCCGGGCCTCCAGATCCTCTCCATCCTCCCGCGGCCGCTGACCGCGCGCTTCCCCGCGTGCTCGGAGCAGGGGTACTCGAGCTGCGGCCCGGACGAGTACCGCGAGGCGCAGGGGACGTCGTTCGCGACGCCGCAGGTGACTGCCGCGGCAGCCGTTCTCCTGAGCCTCCGGCCGACGCTGCGCCCGGAGCAGGTGACGCGGATCCTGCAGAGCACGGCCCGCGACCTGAACGTGGACACGGGCTGCTCCGAGTGCCCGGTCGGGCGCGATGCCCTCTCCGGCTGGGGACGGCTCGACGTCGCCGCCGCCGTCGCCGCGCTGAGCTCGCCCCTCCCGCAACGAGACGCGTTCGAGGCGAACGACGACGCCGGCCCTCGCGCCCGTCCGCTCTCGGGCGACACGCGCCGGATCAAGGCGACCGTGGACTACTGGGACGACCAGGACGACGTCTACGCGATCCGCCTCGAGAAGGGCCAGTCGGTCTACGTCGGGCTCACCGGGCCGGCGTCCGCCGACGTCAGCCTCGCGTTCTGGCTCCCCGGCGCGCGGTCGATCACGAGCGGCCGCGACCTCCGGTTCCGCGCGAAGGTCTCGGCCCGGCCGGGCTCGCGCCAGTACCTGTCGTTCCGCCCGAAAGCCGCCGGCACGCACTTCGTGCAGGTCCGGATGTCGAGCCCGGGGTCGGCCCGGTACCGGCTGACGATCGTCAAGAGCTGAGGAGCTCGTCCCCGGGGACGTCCCGGAGGATCCGCGCCGGGCTTCCCACCACGACGACGCGCGGCGGGACGTCCTTCGTGACGACCGCTCCCGCGCCGACGAACGCCTCCTCGCCGATCTCCACGCCCGGGCAGAGGATCGCGCCGCCGCCGATCCGGGCGCCGCGGCGGATGGTCGGTCCCTTGATCAACTCGTGACGGGCCTCCGTCCGCCCCATGAAGTTGTCGTTCGTCGTGACGACGCACGGCGCGACGAAGACGTGCTCCTCGAGCGTCGAGTAGGCGGTGATGTACGCGTCCGCTTGGATCTTCGTCAGCGCGCCGATGGTCGTGTCGTTCTCGACGAGCGAGCCGCGTCCGAGGACGACGTCGTCCCCGATCGACACGCGCTCGCGGACGCAGGACTGGTCGCCGAGGATCACGCGGGCGCCGATCCGCGACCCCGCGAACACGATGGCGCCGGTCGAGACGACCGTCCCGTCGCCGATCTCGGCAGGCGGCAGCGGCTCCCGCTTCGCGGTCGAGCGCGGCGAGAGCGACGGCTGCTTGCCGACGACCGCGTGCTCGAGCACCTTCACGCCCTTCCCGAGCACGGTGCCCGGGTACACGACCGCGGTCGGGTGGACCTCCGCGTCCACTACGCGGGCGCCCCCGTTCGGAGGGAGGTCGTGAGCCGCTCGAGCGCGCGGACGACCGCGAGCCCGTCGAGCGCTTCCCGGTGGTCGCCGGGGCCGTCCTCGCAGAGGGCGAGGAAGTGCTGGAGCTCGAGCTTGAGCGGCTCGTCGTTCGGGACCTTGGGGCTCGAGATGTCGCCCGTGCGCGTCCTCCACTCGCCGTACGTCTCGGCCGGCTCCCAGGGCGCCTTCTCGTACACCGTCACCTTCCGCTCGAGCTCCATGTCGTCGAAGACGACCATCTTCTCGCGCCCGACCACGGTCAGCTTCCGCATCTTGTGCGGGTCGAGCCACGACAGGTGCATGTGCGCGACCTTCCCCGACGGGAAGCGGAGGAAGCAGAAGACGACGTCCTCGATGCCCTCCTGGAGGTAGTCGAGCCCGTGCGCGACCACCTGGCTCGGCTCCTCGCCGAGCAGCCAGAGGATGACGGAGAGGTCGTGCACGCCGAGCGACCAGAGCGCGTTCTCGTTCGAGCGGATCACGCCCAGGTTCTGGCGGTTGCCGTAGATGCACGCGACGTCGCCGAGCTCGCCCGCGTCGACGAGCTCCTTCACCTTCCGGAGCCCGGGGTGGTAGAGGAGGAGGTGCCCCGGCATGAGCACGCGCTCGCCGGCGCGCGCGAGCACGACGAGCTCCTCCATCTCCTCGGTGCGCATCGCGGGCGGCTTCTCGACGAAGACGTGCTTGCCCGCGCCGAGCGCCTGCCGCGCGAGCTCGAAGTGTGTCGGGACCGGCGTCGCGACGACGACTGCATCCACCGAGTCGTCCTCGAGCGCGGCGTCGAGAGTCGCCGCCAGCCGGGCGGCGGGGTAGCGCTCGGCGTACGGCGCGAGCCGCGAGGCGTCCACGTCCACGATCCACGCGAGCTCGGCGAGCTCGCCCACGACGCGCACGACGTTCTTGCCCCAGCCGCCGACGCCGACGTGGGCGACCCGCGTCACAGCTTCCAGACCTTGTCGGAGCGTCGGCCGTTCGTGCCGGTGGCGTTGCGGAGGTCGACGACGAGCGACGAGCGCTCGACGAGGCGCTCGTAGTCGATCGCGGAGTGGTTGGTCACGATGACGACGCAGTCGTAGGCCTCCGGCTCGAGCGGCGACGAGCGCAGCACGATCCCGTTCTCGTCGAGCTCGGGGACGTGCGGGTCGTGGTAAGAGACGTCGGCGCCCGCGTTCTGGAGGAGCCCGATGATCTTCACCGCCGGGGACTCGCGGACGTCCGAGATGTCCGGCTTGTACGCGACCCCGAGGACGAGGATGCGCGAGCCCTTGAGCGACCGCTCCTTCGAGTGGTTCAGCGCCTGCGAGACGAGCGAGCGGCAGAAATATGGCATCGCCTCGTTGACCTTCCCCGCGAGCTCGATGAACTCCGTCTGGAAGCCGAACTCCCGCGCCTTCCAGGTGAGGTAGAAGGGGTCGACCGGGATGCAGTGCCCGCCGAGCCCGGGGCCGGGCTGGAAGGACATGAAGCCGAACGGCTTCGTGGAGGCGGCCTCGACCACCTCCCACACGTCGATGCCCATGCGGTCGCAGAGCATCGCGAGCTCGTTGACGAGCGCGATGTTGACCGAGCGGAAGATGTTCTCGAGGAGCTTCGTGAGCTCGGCCGCCTCGGGGGACGAGACGGGGTGCACGCGCTCGATCGCCGAGGCATAGAGGGCGGCGGCGGCCTCCGTGGAGGCGTCGGTGACCCCGCCGACGACCTTCGGGACGTTCTTCGTCGTCCAGTCCCGGCGACCGGGGTCGACGCGCTCCGGCGAGAAGGCCAGGTGGAAGTCCGTGCCGGCCTCGAGCCCGCTCCCGGCCTCGAGGATCGGCTGCACCTGCTCCCGCGTCGTGCCGGGATAGGTCGTCGACTCCAGGACGACGAGGTGCCCCTTGCGCAGGCGCCTGGAGATCTCGGTGGTCGCCGCGACGAGGATGCGGAGGTCGGGCTCGCGTTGCTTCGAGAGGGGCGTCGGGAGCGCGACCAGGATCGCGTCCGTCTCTCGGACCTCGTCGTAGTCCGTCGTCGCCGCGACGAGCCCCTGCTCGACGAGCGGCTTCAGCACCTCCGTCGGGACGTCCTCGATGTAGCTCTCGCCGGCGTTGAGCATGGCGACGCGGTCGGCGTCGACGTCGACCAGGAGCACGCGCTTGCCGGCCTCGGCGAAGACCCGCGCGAGCGGGAGCCCGACGTACCCGGCCCCGACGATTGCGACGTCGCGGCTCATCGGCTCGGGATCGTAGCCTGCAGCACCTGCGCGATCCGCTCCGAGGCGTGCCCGTCGCCGTACAGGACGGGGCGGAACGCGGGCATCGCCGCTCGCTCCACGGCCTCGACGAGCGCGTCCGGGTCGTCGTCCACGAGCGTGTTCGCGCCGAGCGCCACCGTGTCCACCCACTCCGTGGACGGCCGCGGCGTCACGCACGGGACGCCGTACCAGTACGCCTCCTTCTGGAGCCCGCCCGAGTCGGTGACGATCGCCCGGGCCTGCGAGGCGAGCGAGGCGAGCTCGAGGTACGAGAGCGGCTCGATCGGGCGCACGTTCGCGCCGAGGGCGATCCCTTCCTCCTCGAGCCGCGCCCGCGTGCGCGGGTGGACCGGGAAGACGACGAGCTGCTCGAGCCTGCTCAGGCCTTCGACGATCCTCCCGAGACGGGGCTGCTCGACGTTCGCCTGCCGGTGGATGGTCGCGACGACGTACGAGCCCCGCTCATACGGGATGGGATACCGGGCACGCGCGATCGGGGCGAAGATCCTGCTCGCGTCGGCCATCACGTCCCCGACGACGTAGATCCGCCCGAGCGCGCGCTCTCCCTCGAGCGTCGTCTTCGAGCGGTCGTCGGGGCAGAAGAGGAGCCATGAGAGGCGGTCGACCTCGATCCGGTTCCGCTCCTCCGGCATCTCGAGGTCGCCGCTGCGGAGGCCCGCCTCGACGTGGGCGAGCGGGATCGACGCCGCCGCCGCCGCGCGCCCGCCGGCGAGCGTCGAGTTCGTGTCGCCGTAGACGAGCACGAGGTCGGGTGACTCCGCCCGGATGCGCTCGGCGATCGCGGGCCGCATCGCGTCGGTGTCGGACGAGTGGAGGTCGAGGCGGTAGCGCGGCTCCGGGAGCCCGAGCTGGTCGAAGAACACCTGCGAGAGGGTGTGGAACCAGTGCTGCCCCGTGTGGAGGACGACCTCCTCGATCCCCGCGTTCCGCAGCGCCGCGGACAGCGGGCCGGACTTGATGAACTGGGGGCGATTGCCGACGACGGTGAAGACCTTCACCTGCGGAAGGCTACGGATACGCCCTCCGCGCAGGGCCCGATGCCGCTCTCGGGGGGACGGGGGACGATCCGAGCATGACAGACCCATCGTTCATCGACCCGAGGCTTTCGTACGCGCGCGGTGCCACCGACGTCCCCCTCCTCGAGGAGACGATCGGGCACCGGCTCCGCACGACGGTGACGCGGTTCGGAGACCGCGAGGCCGTCGTCGACCGCGACCACGGCTACCGCGCGACGTGGTCCGAGCTGTGGGACGACGTCGACCGCGCGGCTCGCGGCCTCCTCGCGCGCGGCGTGGAGAAGGGCGATCGCGTCGGCATCTGGGCGCCGAACCGGTACGAGTGGGTGCTCACGCAGTACGCGACGGCCCGGATCGGCGCGATCCTCGTCAACGTCAACCCCGCCTACAAGGCCCGCGAGCTCGAGTACGCGCTCCAGCGCGCGGGCGTGAGCACGCT
>CAZODN010000018.1:0-28320 GCA_964578545.1 uncultured Gaiellales bacterium | reverse complement strand
GCGGAGCTCGTCGGCGCCGGCGGCGTCGTCGAGCGCAACTACTACCTCACCAAGCGCTACATCTACTGGGATCTCGCCTGGTTCTTCTGGACGGTCGCGAACACGCTCACGATCGTGTTCATCGCCCAGGGCATCGAGTCGACGGGCGGCGAGATCGACGTCAACGAGGTGGCGACGAGCCTGCTCATCGGCGCCGTCGTGTGGGCGTACCTCGGCGTGCTCTTCGAGTTCCTGATGGAGACGGTCGCCTGGGAGCGCTGGGAGGGGACGATCGAGTACACGTTCATGGCCCCGCTCTCCCGTGCGATGCACCTCGGGGGGCAGGGCGTCTTCGCGATCTCGTACGGCCTCCTTCGGGCAGTGTTCCTGTTCACCGTCTGCGCGCTCTTCTTCGACCTCTCCATGCCGAACGCGAACTTCCTCGGCGCGTTCATCGTGCTTGCGGTCGCCTCGATCTCGTTCATCGGGATCGGCGTGATGACGTCCGTCTTGCCGCTCATCTCGCCGGAGAAGGGCACGCAGCTCGGCTTCGTGGCCCAGGGTACGCTGCTCGTCGTCTCGGGCGTCTACTACCCGGTCGAGGTGCTGCCCGGCTGGATGCAGGCGATCGCGAAGATCTCGCCGGCGACGTACGCGCTCGAGGGCGCACGCGAGGCGATCATGGACGGCGCTTCGATGTCCGAGCTCTGGGACGAGATCTGGCCGCTCCTGATCATCGGCGCCGTCTCCATCCCGCTCGGGCTGTGGGTCTTCTCGCGGGGCGAGCACTACGCGAAGAAGCACGGGAAGCTGAAGAGATCGGGATGAGTGAGCACGCGGTACGGGTCGACGCCCTGCTGAAGGTCTTCGACGTCCCCGAGCGCGAGGCGGGGCTCCGCGCTGCGGCGAAGGGCCTCGTGCGCCGCAGGACGCGCGAGGTGCGGGCCGTGGACGGGATCTCGTTCGCGATCGAGCCGGGCGAGGTGGTCGGCTTCCTCGGCCCGAACGGCGCGGGCAAGACGACGACGCTGAAGATGCTCTCCGGCCTCGTCTACCCGACGGGCGGCGAGGCGCGCGTCCTCGGGCTCGTCCCCTCGAAGCGCCAGCGGGAGTTCCTGAGCCGCATCACGCTCGTCATGGGCAACCGTAACCAGCTGCAGTGGGACCTCCCCGCGCTCGACTCGTACGAGCTGAACCGGGCGATCTTCCGCATCCCCCGCGAGCAGTTCACGACCACGCGGGACGAGCTGATCGAGCTCCTCGAGATCGGCGACCTCGTGCGCAAGCCCGTCCGCCAGCTCTCGCTCGGCGAGCGGATGAAGGCGGAGATCGTCGGCGCGCTCCTGCACTCACCGCAGGTGCTCTTCCTCGACGAGCCGACGATCGGGCTCGACGTGACCATGCAGAAGAGGATCCGCGCGTTCGTCGCCGACTACAACACCCGCTTCGGCGCGACGGTCATTCTCACGAGCCACTACATGGCCGACGTCGAGGCGCTCTGCGAGCGCGTCGTCGTCATCCACCACGGGCGCATCCTCTTCGACGGCCCGCTCAGTGGGCTCGCCGACCAGTTCGCCGCGTACAAGACGATCGGCGTTGCGCTCGAGAACGGGAACGCCGACCTCTCGCGCTACGGGGAGGTGATTCACCGGGACGGGGACTGGATCACCCTGCGCGTGCCGAAGGCGGAGACGTCGAGCGTCACTGCGCGCCTGCTGGCGGAGGAGGAAGTCCTGGACCTCAACGTCGAGGATCCACCGATCGAGGACGTCATCGAGCTCGTGTTCGCGCAGGAGCGGCCCGAGTGAGCATCCAGCCCGTTGCGGCCCCGGCGCGCGCGCCCGGGGCGGTCCGCTCGATGGTCGATCTCTACCTCTCGACCATGAAGATGGCGGTACAGGAGCAGTTCCAGTACCGCACTGCGAACTACTTCTACATGCTCGGGATGATCGCCGAGCCGATCATCTACCTCGTCGTCTGGACGACGATCGCCGAGCAGCAGGGCGGCTCGGTGAACGGGCTCTCGGCAGGGTACTTCGCCGCCTACTACATCGTCTGGACGCTCGTCCGGAACATGAACATCGTCTTCGGGGCGCAGTACTGGGAGCACCGGATCAAGGAGGGCGACCTGAACCGCGACCTCCTCCGCCCGATCCTCCCGCTGCACTTCGACATCGCGTACTTCGCGGGCTGGAAGGTCGTCGTGATCGTGCTCTGGATCCCGCTCGCGGTGGCTCTCTCGTGGCTCTTCGACCCCTCCCTCTCGCCGAACGCGGCACAGATCGCCACGTTCGCGATCGCCATCTGGGGCGCCTACCTCATCCGCACGATGATGCAGGAGAGCCTCGGCATGCTCTGCTTCTGGACCACGCGAGGCGCGGCGATCTTCGACCTCTTCATGGCCGTCGAGCTCCTCCTCTCCGGACGCCTCGTCCCGCTGCCGCTCATGCCCGACTGGGTACAGGAGTTGTCGCGCTTCCTGCCGTTCCAGTGGGCGTTCTACTTCCCGATCGAGAGCCTCGTCGGCGACCTGTCGAACGAGGAGCTCGTGCGCGGGCTCGGGGCGCAGCTCTTCTGGATCCTGGTCGGCCTCGGGATCTTCCGGGTCGCCTGGCGGTACGCGATCCGGCGGTACGCGGGGGTGGGCGGATGAACACCCTGCGAGTCAGCTGGCTCTACCTGAAGCTCGGCGTGCTCAACGAGCTGCAGTACCGGGTCAACTTCTTCGTCTCGCTCCTGCAGATGGCGATCGCGCTCGTGGTGGGGCTCGTCGTGCTCGCGCTCGTGTACTCGCACACGGAGGAGCTGAACGGCTGGACGCAGCCCGAGCTCCTGTGCGTCTTCGGCATCCAGATCCTGATGGGTGGTCTCATCCGGACGTCGATCCAGCCGAACATGACGCGCCTCATCGAAGAAGTGCGCGACGGGAAGCTCGACTTCACGCTGACCAAGCCGGAGGACGCGCAGGTGCTCGTGAGCGTGCGCGAGGTGCGTGTCTGGTCCCTCGTCGACGTCCTCACCGGCGCGATCGTCCTCGGGGTGGGCCTCTCTCGGATCAGCTCGGACGTCAGCGTCGCCGATGCGCTCGCGTTCGCCGTCGCGCTCGTGCTCGGCGCAGTGCTCATCTACTGCTTCTGGCTGATCCTGGCCACGGTGGCGTTTCGCGTGGTGAACATGTGGCACATGGTCGAGCTCTTCGACGGCATCTTCCAGACGGGGCGCTGGCCGATCGGGATCTACCCGCCGTGGCTTCGCTTCGGAGTGACGTTTCTCGTGCCCGTCGCGTTCGCGGTCACGGTGCCCGCCGAAGCACTGACGTCGCGGCTCGACTGGCAGACGCTCCTCCTCGCGTTCGTCTTCGCCGCCGCCCTCTTCGCCGGCACTCGCTGGTTCTGGCGCCGGGGGCTTCGCCAGTACACCGGGGCCTCCGCCTAGGCAGCCGACCGTCGGCGCGGGCTGCTAGAGTGCCGCCCGTCTGTTGTGAGGCAACGAGGCCTCGGGCGCTCCGCCCGGGGTCTTTTCGTTTTTCAGGGAGGTTTTCATGGCGAGACCCAGGACGCAGGCGCCCAAGGGAACGGCCCGCACCGCGATGGTCAAGAGCAGGGATCGCGCGACGTCGAGCCTGGCCGCGCGGCGGGCGGTGCTCAAGCGGATCGAGACGGAGGGGATCGAGCACGTCCTCTTCTGGTTCACGGACCTCGAGGGGCATCTCAAGTCCTTCGCGATCACGCCCTCCGAGATGAAGGAGGCGCTCGACGACGGGATGGGCTTCGACGGCTCGTCGATCACGGGCTTCAACGCGATCGAGGAGTCGGACATGGTCGCCATCCCGGATCCCGCGACGTTCCAGGTGCTTCCGAACCCGGTGGACGAGCACGGCCATGCCGTCGGCTCCCCGGTCGCGCGGATGATCTGCGACGTCGTCACGCCCGACGGTGTGCCGTACGAGGGCGACCCGCGCTACGTCCTGCGGCGCGCGCTCGACCGCATGAAGAGCATGGGCTTCGACGCGTTCAACGTCGGCCCCGAGCTCGAGTACTTCCTCTTCGAGGACGACAAGGGCACGGAGACGCTCGACGAGGGCGGCTACTTCGCGATGACCGCGCAGGACGCCGCGACCGAGGTGCGCAACGACACCATCGCCGCGCTCGAGTCGGTCGGCATCCCGATCGAGTACCACCACCACGAGGTCGGCCCGTCGCAGCACGAGATCGACATGCGCTACGCGGACGCGCTCGCGATGGCCGACTACACGATGACCTACCGGCTGATCGTGAAAGAGGTCGCCGCCTGGCACGGGTACTACGCGACCTTCATGCCGAAGCCGCTGTTCGGGGAGAACGGCTCGGGCATGCACACGCACATGTCCCTCTTCAAGGGCGGGCGGAACCAGTTCTTCGACCGGCGGGACGAGTACCACCTGTCGAAGACGGCGAAGGCGTTCATCGCCGGCCTGCTCGTGCACGCGCGCGAGATGTCCGCCGTGCTCGCGCAGTGGGTCAACTCGTACAAGCGGCTCGTGCCCGGCTACGAGGCGCCGGTGTACGTCGGCTGGTCGCAGCGGAACCGCTCGGCGCTCGTGCGGATCCCTCTCTACAAGCCGGGGTCCGAGCAGGCGACGCGTGCCGAGATCCGCTGCCCGGATCCCGCGTGCAACCCGTACCTCGCGTTCGCGGCTCTCCTGCACGCGGGCCTCGAGGGGATCGAACAGGGGTACGAGCTCCCGGATCCGATGGAGCGGAACCTGTACCGCCTGACCGCCAAGGAGCGGGCCGAGCTCGGGATCGTCTCGCTGCCCGAGTCGCTCGGGGAGGCGATCGACGAGCTCGCGGGCTCGGACCTCATGAAGCGGGCGCTCGGCGAGCACATCTTCCCGCGCTACGTCGAGCTCAAGCGCCGCGAGTGGGACGAGTATCGCGTGCAGGTCACCGAGTGGGAGAAGAACCGCTACCTGGCGGCGCTGTAGCCCGCTGCGTGGGTCGGACGACGGGGCGAGGCGCTCAGGCGCCTCGCCCTTCCTCTCTTCGGTGCCTGGCTTCAGCCGGGCACCAACCGTCCGCGTCTCTGGAGGAGCCTTGCCTTGCAGGAGAAGAACCGCTACCTGGCCGCGTTCGGATCAACCGCGGCAGGGGGATCTGCGCCGCAGGTGCCCCCAGTTCGGCGGGTGCTGAAGGCGGCTTCGAGCCCGTGCCCGCCTCTCCGGTCGAACGTGCGCCAGCACGTTCGACCGCTGAACGACCACGGGCTCCACACCAGGGAGCCCGCGATCGGCCGTCAGACACAGGGATCACCGCTCGCCTTGCGGCTCACCCTGCAGGGTGCATCATCCGTCTTTCGGCGGACGACTTCAAGTCCTTCGGAGGTGCGGCTACGGCCGCCAGACCATGAGCGCGACGATGCCGACCGTCGCGACGAGCAGCGAGGCGTTGAGCGCGAGGTTCACCGGGTCGCGAAGCCTGTGCGCGAGCTCGGCGCTCGGCTCGTCTCCGTCGCTCGCGAGCCGCTCCGCGAGCTCGCGCGTGTGCCGGTCCTGGCGACCGGTCAGCCCACCCACGACCACGACCCACACGAGCAGGGCGAAGGTAAGGGGCAGCCAGGTGGCGCCGAGGTCGTACCCGAGCCGGTCGACGAGAGCGAAGCCGAAGACGAGCACGAGCGCGAGGCCGACGGCGATGAGCGGCACGGCCGGCCGAGCCGCGCGCAGCAGAAGGGCGACCTCGCCCGGCCGAGTGCGCCGCATCGCCGCGAGGCGCAGGGCCGCGGCCGTGACCGCGCCGCTCACGAACAGGAACGCGCCCGCGAGGTGTCCGAACAGCAGCCACTGGGTGCTCATCGGGGCGAACGCTAACCCGCGACAATGAGCCTCGTGGACGTCACCGGCCGCCACCTCCGGCTCCTCACCGAGACGATCGCCGCCGTCAACTCGTCGCTCGACCTGCAGGAGGTGCTCGAGCTCGTCGCGAGCAAGGTCGCGGACGCGCTCGGCACCGACGCCTGCTTCGTCTACCTCTACGACGAGCGCGCGGACGAGCTCGTGCTCCGGGCGACCCACGGCACGCGCGTCGAGGAGCTGACACGAACGCCTCGCATGCGGCCGGGCGAGGGGATCACCGGCGTCGCGGCGGTCGAGCGTGCCCCGGTGATGATCCCTTCCCAGGCGCACCTCGATCCGCGCTTCAAGCTCTTCCCGAACCTTCCCGAGGACGAGTACGAGTCGATCCTCGCCGTCCCGATCCTCGCCAGGGACACGCTCGAGGGCGCGCTCAACGTCCGCACGCGCGAGCCGCGGGAGTTCACGGAGGACGAGATCGAGCTCCTCGTCGCCATTGCGTCGCAGGTCGCGCAGACGATCGAGCACGCGAGGCTGTACGAGCGGGCCCAGCGCCGCGTCGCCGAGCTCGAGGCGCTGGCGCGGATCTCCGAAGCCGTCTCGGAGTCGCTCTACCTCGAGGAGTCGCTGGAGGCGATCGTCAAGACGACGATGGAGTCGCTCCACGCGACGGGCGCAGCGCTCGTGCTCGAGGACGGCAAGATCGCGTGGCCGGAGGGCCGCGCCGGCGCGTACGCGGTGCGCCTGCCGCTCCGCTGGAAGCGCCGCCAGATCGGCGAGCTCGTCTGCGACCGGGACACGCCCTTCTCGGACGACGACCGCGCGCTCCTCGAGGCGATCGCCCACCACGCCGCGGTCGCCCTCGAGCACGGGCGGGCCGTCATGCGCGGCGTCCTCGCCCAGGAGATCCACCACCGGGTCAAGAACAACCTCCAGGCGGTCGCCTCGCTCCTGCGACTCGAGGCGCGCGCGGAGCACGTCGACCCCCGCAAGTCGCTCCAGGACTCGGTCAACCGGATCCTCGCGATCGCGGCCGTGCACGAGGAGCTCACCGAGCACCGCGAGGACGACGTCGACCTCGGCGAGCTCGTCGACCGCCTCCGCGCGATGCTCGTGCAGGGGCTCGTCGAGGGCAAGGTCGTGACCGCGGAGCTCGAGCCCGTCTCGCTCGCGGGACAGCGGGCGACCGCGCTCGCGCTCGTGTTCACCGAGCTCCTCCAGAACGCGCTCGAGCACGGCGGCGACCACGTCGCGATCGCGCTCGGCCGGCGAGACGGCGACGTCGTCCTCACGATCGCCGACGACGGGGACGGGATCGACGGCGAGGTCGACGGCACGGGGCTCTCCATCGTCCGCGCGCTCGTGCGCGACGAGCTGCGCGGCGAGCTCACGCTCGCGAGCGAGCGCGGCCTCCGCGCCGAGGTGGTGTTCCCGGCGTGAGGGTGCTCGTCGCCGAGGACGAGACGCTGATTCGGCTCGACCTCAGGGGCCTGCTCGAGGCGGCTGGGCACGAGGTCTGCGCGGAGGCGCGGGACGGCGAGGAGGCGGTCGCGCTCGCACGGGAGACCGAGCCGGACGTCGCGCTCCTGGACGTCAAGATGCCGCGCCTCGACGGCATCGAGGCGGCACGGAGGATCCTCGACGAGCGCCCCATCCCCATCGTCATGGTGACGGCGTACGGCGAGGAGGAGCTCGTCTCGCGCGCCGTCGAGGCGGGCGTGTTCGGGTACCTCGTGAAGCCGTTTCGCGAGAGCGACCTCCTCCCCGCGATCGCGACGGCGACCGCACGGCACGAGGAGCTGCGCGCGCTCAGAGAGGAGGCAGCCTCGCTCGCGGAGGCGCTTGCGGCCCGAAAGGCGATCGAGCGGGCAAAGGGGATCCTCATGGAGCGCGAGGGCCTGTCGGAGGCCGAGGCGTTCGCACGGCTACGCAAGGCGAGCCAGATCTCGGGCCGCCCGCTCAGAGTCGTCGCGGAGGCGCTGATCGCGACGCTGGGGTCGAGCTGAGAGCTACCAGTCCTCAGGCCGGACGTACGCCCGCGCCCACAGCGCGACCTGCATGAGCACGGACTTGCGCCACGCGTCCTGCATGCGGTCGACCTCCTCGGGCGGGTCCCCTCTCTTCTCCAGGAACGGGCGAAGCGTCGCGGTGATCGGGTAGACGAGCGCGATGACGTCGCGGAGTGGCACGTTGTCCGCCGCATCCACACCGTCCGTGCGGTTCTTACCGGAGCGGTGGTGGCGCCGCCCGATCTCGAGCTGGTAGGCGAGCCAGTCGGCGTCGTACCTCGCCGAGGCGGTGTCCCGGATCCACTGGCCGAATCGGACTCTGACCGCGGCGAGGTAGTCAGGGTCGGGCTCGCCGTCGGACGTTCGCGCGAACGCCGCGACGAGGTGCGGGTTGGAGCCGACGAAGCCGTACCAGACGTCGAGCACGTCCTCGACCTGGTCGTCCAGGATCTCGCCGGAGCGTCTGAGCGCGGCGACGTCGTCCTCATCGAAGAGAACCGACGTCTTCAGGAGCTCGAGGTCCTCGAGCGTGACGGCTGCCTCAGTGGTACTCATGCTGCCTCCTTGGTCGCGGGTTCGTGGTCGGCGCAGTCCAGCCTCAGCTCCCGGTCGCCGAATGGCGCGTCGACGAAGGCGCAGTGGTGCGGGCGCTCGGGCTCGGCGTGAACGTGGGGCCGGAAGAAGCGACAGCTCACGCACATCCGCTGGACGGGGATGCGGCCGCGGCGCTGGAGCTCCAGGATCATGCGCGAGAGCCCGCGCAGGAAGGCGGCCTGGTCGGCCTCGTCGAGCGTGTCCACCGCCTCGAGGAGCGCGTCCGGCCACTCGCTCGCGGCCGCAGCCGCCTCTCGGCCGAGGCTCGTCGGCGCGACGAGCCGCGCACGCCGGTCGTGCGCGCGGTCCCTGATCACGAGCCCCTTCGCCTCGAGCGCTGAGACGGCGTCGCTGACGGTCGGCTGGGAGACGGCGAGCGACCCGGCGAGCGCGCCCACCGAGCTCGCGCCTCGGGCGCGAAGCAGGACGAGGATCTGCGCCTGGGTCGGGGTCAGCCCGGTTCGGCTCCGCTCCTCCCAGGCGTGGTGCCGAAGGGCGAGCCCGATCTTGGCGAGCCCGACGGCGACGCTCGTGGCCGGGTCGACGGCGGACGCGTTCGCGGACATATAGGAGTCCTATCTATCATCTCAACCCGGCGCCGTCAACACGCAGGCGAGTTGCGGACTCCGACGCGGCGAGCAGCTGCTCCTCCTCGTGCCGCCGGTAGACGCGGTGGCCGCTCCAGTAGACACGGTGTCTGACACCGAGCTGGAAGAAACCGCTTGGCTATCAGACGCGGTGTCAGACACCGTGTCTACACGGTGTCTACATCGGATCTCGCTAGGTCGCGAGCAGCCGCTCCTCCTCGTGCCGCCGGTAGACGCGGTGGCCGAGCCAGAGGGCCGCTCCCAGGAGCGCGAACGGCGCGACGACGATGAGCAGCCCGAGCGCGATCACGCCCTCCCAGGCGAGTACGTTCAGGGCCTCGTCGATCGTTCGGTCGAGCCGGCTCGGCGGAGGAGCGACCACGCCGCGCGCGCCGGGTGTCACGACCGTCAGCTGGATCGTCGCCATCCGCGCCTCCGCGCTCGTCGACGCGATCCCGGCCCTGGTCTCGCGGAGCTCGGCCTGGAGCGTCCGGCGGCGCGCCTCGAGCGCCGCGCGCGTCTCGGCGTCGAGCGGCTCGGTCTCCAGCCGTGCGGAGACGCGGGCGATCTGGGCCCGCAGGCTCGCCTGCCGTCGCTCGAGCGCGTCGAGCTCGGCCTGGAGGTCGTCGATCGTGACCTGCTGGGACACGATCTGCCCGAGAGCCGAGAGGCCGGCGACGGCGTCCTGCACGCGCGCGACCGGCACGCGCACGGTCAGGGACGCGGCGCCTTCCTCTCCCGTGGCGACGGAGGCGCTGACCACGTACCCGCCGAGTGAGCGGGTGAGGTCGAGTGCCTCCTGGGCCGCACGAGAGACCGCGTCCGAGTCCTCGACCTCGACCGTGAGCGTGGCACTCACGCGCTGGGCGCGGCCAGGCGTCGGACCGACGGTCGCGTCCTGCGCCTTGCCGAGCCCTGAAGCTGGCGCGGCCTCCGTGGTTCCCGGATAGGCGTTCAGGCCCTGGCTCTCGAGGGCATCTCGAGAGGCCTCGGTACGGACGTCCGAGCGAGCGAGCCCGAGCACTCCGGCGCTCACGAACGCGAGCGCCACCATTGCGGGGACGGCGACGAGCGCCATGCGCCGGGGCAGTCGGGGGAAGCTCCAGGCCGGCCGCGGCTCCCTCGCGGCGATCTCTCGCACCCGGGTGCGAAGCCCCGCGGGAGCGGCGGGCCGCGCAGCCCGCAGCTCGTGCGTCAGTTCGTCAAGCGTCATCTCTCATCCTCTCCTCGAGCTTCGCGAGCGCCCGGTGCAGCCGCGTGGACACGGCGGTCGGGCTGATGCCGAGCACACGGGCCGCCTGCTCGCCGTCGAGGTCGAGCACGACGCGCAGGGCCACGACCTCCCGCTCCGCGGTGGAGAGCGAGCGAAGCCCCTCCTCCAGTGCGGGCGAGAGGCCCTCGCCGAGCGGCTCGACCGCCTCGGCGGGAGGGAACGCGATGCCTGCGCGCTCCTCGCGCTTCCGTCGTCGCGTGTCCGCCCGGAACCAGTCGAGCGCGGTCGTGCGGGCGATCGAGAGGAGCCAGGCTCGCGGCGTTCCGCGGGCGGCGTCGAACCGGCGCCACGTGCGCAGAGCCGCCTCGAAGGTCTCGCTCGTCAAGTCCTCCGCGACGGCGCGGTTCTTCGTCAGGTAGAGGAGGTACCCGTAGACGTCGTCGAGCAACTCCTCGGCGACCGCGGCGAAGGACGGCCTGGCCGTCTCCCCAGCGCGCGGCGTGTCGAGGGTCACCGTGTGCATGCCCTCCATACGTCGCCGGGCGCCCGTGGCGTCACGTCGGGCGGGCCTCCTCGAAGAGGACCTCCCAGCGCGCGATCAGCCCGGCGAGCTCGTCACGCGCCGCCCGGTGAGCGGTGAGGACGTCCATGTTCGTCCAGTCCTCCGCGAGCCTCGCCTCGAGCTCGGAGACCCGGGCCTCGAGCTCGGCGATGCGGGTCTCCGTGAGCTCGAGCTCGGTCGGCGCCGCGCGCCGCCTCCCCGGAGCCCGCTCGCGCGGCGGCTTGCGCTCCTTCGCTGGCTCCTCCTCCAGCACCGCCGCCGCCGCGCCCTCGCTCCGCTCGCGCTCGAGGTCGGCCCAGCCGCCGTCGTACGAGCGGAGCTCGAGGCCCTCGAAGGCGACGATCCGGTCCGGCACGGCGTCGAGCAGCGCGCGGTCGTGGGAGACGAGCAGCACGGTCCCGGGGAACGCCTCGAGGGCCGCCTCGAGCGCCTCGCGGCTCTCGACGTCGAGGTGGTTCGTCGGCTCGTCGAGCACCAGGAAGTTGGCGCCCGAGGCGACGAGGAGCGCGAGCGCGAGCCTGCGCCTCTCTCCCCCGGAGAGGGCGGAGACCTGCCGCTCGTGCGTCTCCCAGCCGGAGAACAGGAAGCGGCCGAGCAGCGCCTGGGCCTGCGGGCGGGAGAGGCGGGTGGCCACGACGGCAGCGTCGAGCACGGAGCCGGTCGCAGGGAGCTCGAGCGTGTGCTGCGAGAAGTAGCCGGGGACGACCCCGTACCCGAGGCGGACGGTCCCGGCGTCGAGCTCGTGCTGCCCGAGGAGGGCCAGGAGGAGCGTCGTCTTGCCGCTGCCGTTCGGGCCGACGAGGCCGACCTTCTCGCCCCTCTCGATCGCGAGCTCGGCTCCTTCCAGGAGCACTTTGGCGCCCGCGGACAGCGAGATGCACTCGCCCTCGAGCACGACCCGGCCGCTGCGGGGTGGGTCGAGGAAGCCGAAGCCGAGTGCCCGCTTCCTCTGGGTGAGCGACTCGACCTGCTCTCGCGCCGTCGAGCGCTCGCGCTCCAGGCGCCCGATCTGGGTGAGCTTCGCCTGGGCCTGCTTCGCCTTCGACTTCTTGTAGCGAAACCGGGCGACGAAGCGCTCGAGACGCTCGATGTCCTCCGACACGCGGTCGACGGTCTTCGCCGCCGCCGCGGCGCGCTCGGCCTTCTCCCGCCGCCACTCGTGCCACGGCCCCTTGAAGAAGTGCGCGCCTCCCGGTGACAGCTCGAGCACGGAGGTCGTGACCGCCTCGAGGAACCAGCGGTCGTGGGCGACGAGGATCACCGCCGCGTCGAGCGTCTCCAGCTCGCGCTCCAGCCACTCGAGGTTCTGCACGTCGAGGTGGTTGGTGGGCTCGTCGAGGAGCAGGAGGTCCGGCCGGCCGGCGAGCGCGCGCGCGAGGGAGGCACGTGTCAGCTCTCCGCCCGAGAACGTCCCGAGCGGGCGGTCGAGCTGGTCGTCGGTGAAGCCGAGGCCCCGGATCGTCGCGGCGGCGTGGTCGCGCCAGGCCCACCCGCCGGCGGCCTCGAAGCGCGTCTGGGCGTCCGCGTAGCGCCGGAGCGTGAGCTCGTCGTGCGCGCCCTCCGCCATCGTCTGCTCGAGACGGCGGAGCTCGCCCTCGATCCCGGAGAGGTCCTGCGCGCCCGAGAGCGCGTACTCGCGGAGGGTCTGGTCGAACTCGAGGGGCGGCCGCTGGTCGTGCAGCGCGATGCGCGTGCCCTTCGCGAACGCGAGGTGACCTCCCTGCAGGGAGGTCTGCCCGGCGATCGCCCGGAGCAGGGTCGTCTTCCCCGCGCCGTTGGCCCCGGCGAGCGCGAGGCGATCGCGGCGTCCCACCGTGAACGAGACGTCGTGGAAGAGCGGGTCGCCGCTGAACTCCTTGCGGAGCTCCGATGCGATCAGCACGGCCATGTCGCGGAAGGGTAGTGAGAGGACACCGTGCTGATCAGCACTTGTCGTATGTCTGTCTACTCCGACCGCCGAACGCGGTTATCTGCCCCTCTGGAGGGATGTCCCGTGGCGAGCTCTGCGGCAACGCTCACGAAATCGAGATGAAGACGCTCGTTCGAGCCCTCGTCGGTGTCGCGGCGGCGGCGCTTCTGGCGTTCACGGCCGCCGCGGCGGGCGCTCCGGCGACGACCTCACGGCCGGGCATCCCGAGCCGGGCCGGGGTGTTCACCGCCTGCTACGACCTCGAGACCCGTGTCCCCCGCTTCATCGCGGGGTGGAACGCGTGCCGGTCCGGCGAGGGGCGGGTGTCGTGGGGTGCCGGGCCGGCTGGTCCGCAGGGCCCGGCTGGGGAGCCCGGTCCGAGGGGCGACACCGGGCCTGCCGGGCCGCGTGGCGCGACCGGGCCCGTGGGACCGCAGGGCCAGCAGGGCGCGGCCGGGCCGGAGGGGCCGCAAGGGCCGCAGGGGCCGCAGGGGCCGCAGGGGCCGCAGGGGCCTCAAGGGGATGCCGGGCCGCAGGGCCCTGAGGGACCGCAAGGGGCACCGGGGCCTGCGGGTGCGCAGCTCGTCACCGGCACGCCGGTCACGTCCGTCGCGAACGCTCCGCGCAACACCACCCTCATGGCCACGGCGACCTGCCCGGCGGGCGCGGTCGTCCTCGGAGGCGGTGCGCACGTGACGACGACCGCGGCCCAGAAGGAGCGCGCGCAGCTCGTCGGCTCGTACCCGAGCGCGGCGGATACCTGGACCGCGGTCGGAGTGGTCACGATCGCCGCCCTCGGAGGCGGTCAGACGATGACCGTCACGGCTTACGCGCTCTGTTCCCTGTAACGGGCCTCAGCCGGTCGGCTGCCCGGCCTCAGCGGCCACGAGGCTCCTGGCCGCAGCGGCGATCGCTTCCGCGTCGATGCCGGCGGCGGCGAGGAGCTCCGCGGGCTTGCCCGAGCGCGGCATCTCCCGCACCGCGAGCTTGACGACCTGCGGCGGGTCGTCCGTGCCCGCGAGCGCGGACACGACGGCGTCGCCGAGGCCGCCCTCGGCCCAGTGATCCTCGATCGTGACGATGCGCCCTCCCGTCACCCACGCCGCCGCGGCGAGCGTCTGCTCGTCGAGCGGCTTGATCGAGTAGAGGTCGATCACGCGCGCCGCGATGCCGTCCTCCGCCAGGATGTCCGCCGCGCGCAGCGCCTCGTGAACGGTGATCCCGGCCGCCACGAGGGCCACCTCGTCGTCGTCCGACAGCCGCAGGACGCGGCTCCCGCCGATCTCGAACTCCTCGTCGGGGTCGTAGAGGACCGGGGTTGCCGGCCGGAGCGTGCGGATGTACGAGATGCCGTCCACGTCCGCCATGGCGGCCACGAGCTTCGCCGTCTGGTTCGCGTCGCAGGGGTGGAGGACGGTGGAGCCGTGGATCGCGCGGAACATGGCGATGTCCTCGAGGCCCATCTGTGACGGGCCGTCCTCGCCGATGGAGACGCCCGCGTGGGACCCGCAGAGCGCGAGCGTCGCGCGGCTCACGGCGGCCATCCGGACGAAGTCGTAGGCGCGCGCGAGGAACGCCGAGAACGTCGAGGCGAACGGCCGCCAGCCGACGGCCTGCAGCCCGACGGCCGCCGCCACCATCTGCTGCTCGGCGATGTACATCTCGAAGTACCGCTGCGGGTGCGCCTTCGCGAAGACCTCCGCGTAGGTCGAGTTGGAGACCTCGCCGTCGAGCGCAACGACGTCCGGGCGGGCCGCGCCGAGCGCAGCGAGCGCGTCGCCGTAGGCCTTCCGCGTCGCCACCTCCGTGCCGGGCTCGTAGCGTGGGAGCTCGACAGCTCCCCTCGGGCTCCGCGGCGCGGGCGTCGCCGTCGGCTTCGCGACGTCGATGCGGAGGTCGCGCTGGCCGCCGAGCTCGACGATCGCCGCCTCCGGGTCGTCGAGCGCCTTGCCGTGGAAGCCGTCGAGGTTCTCGACGGCCTTGACACCCCGCCCCTTCAACGTGCGCGCGACGATCACCGTCGGACGGTCCGTGGTCGAGAGGGCTTCGGCGTACGCGCGGTCGATCGCCTCGACGTCGTGCCCCTCGATCTCGATCGCGTGCCAGCCGAACGCGCGGGCGCGCTCGACGTGGACGCCGAGGTCCCAGCCGACCATCGTCTCGCCGCGCTGGCCGAGGCGGTTGCAGTCGATGATCGCCGTCAGGTTGTCGAGCCGGAAGTGCGCCGCGTGCTCGAAGGCCTCCCACATCGAGCCCTCGGCCATCTCGCTGTCGCCGCAGAGCACCCAGACGCGCGTCGGGAGCTCCTCGAGGTACTTCGCGGCGAGCGCCATGCCGATGCCGATGGGAAGGCCCTGGCCCAGCGACCCCGTTGCGACGTCCACCCACGGGATGAGGGGAGTCGGGTGCCCCTCGAGCATGCTGTCGTGGCGCCGGTACTCGAGGATCGCCTCGTTGGAGACGACTCCTGCGGCCCGGTAGATCGCGTACAGGAGCACCGACGCGTGCCCCTTCGAGAACACGAGGCGGTCGTTCGCGGGGCTCTTCGGGTCGGAGAAGTCGTACCGGAGGTAGCCGTCGACGAGCACGGCGAGCAGGTCCGCGGCGGACATCGACGAGGTCGGGTGCCCCGATCCGGCGGCGGCGCTCATCCGAACCGAGTCGACCCGGAACTGCTGCCCCAGCTCCCTCCTCCGCTCGGCCGCCGTCACGCGGCGCATTCTATGGTCGCGTCGGGCTCGCTAGGGTGTCGTCCCGTGACGCGCAGTCGCCTGCACGAGCTCGCGGCCTACGGGGTGAGCACCTGGGTCGACTCCCTCTCCCGCGAGATGCTCGAGACCGGGGAGCTCGAGCGGCTCATGCGCGAGGATGCCGCCGTCGGAGTCACCTCGAACCCGACGATCTTCGAGAAGGCGCTCGCGACGGGTGACTGGTACGACGGGCAGCTCCGCGCCGAGCTGGCGGCCGAGGACGACCCGAAGGAGATCTTCCTCGCCCTCGCGGTCGAGGACGTGCAGCGGGCCTGCGACCTCATGCGCCCGGTGTGGGAGGGAACGGACGGCGTCGATGGGTACGTCTCGCTCGAGGTCGACCCCGACCTCGCGTACGAGCGTGACGCCACGTTCGACGAGGCGAGGCGGCTGACCGAGCTCGTCGGGCGGCCGAACCTCCTCGTGAAGATTCCCGCGACCGAGCCCGGCCTCGGGGCGGTCGAGGATTCGATCGCCGCGGGACGCTCGATCAACGTGACGCTCATCTTCTCGCTCGAGCGCTACGCGGCCGTCGCGGAGGCCTACGTGCGCGGGCTCGAGCGGCTCGTCGAGTCCGGCGGCGACCCGGCGCGCGTCGCCTCCGTCGCGAGCTTCTTCGTCTCGCGCGTGGACACGGAGGCCGACCGGCGGCTCGCGGAGGTGGGGCGCGCCGACCTGCAGGGGAAGCTCGCCGTCGCCAACGCGAAGCTCGCGTACGAGCGGTACCGCGGGATCTTCTCTGGCGCGCGCTGGGAGCGGCTCGCCGCCGCCGGCGCGCGTCCGCAGCGCTGCCTCTGGGCCTCGACGTCGACGAAGAACCCCGCGTACCGCGACGTCCTCTACGTCGAGGAGCTCATCGGCCCCGACACCGTGAACACGATGCCCCTCGAGACCATCGCAGCGTTCCAGGATCACGGCGTGTGCGCCGAGACGCTCACGAGGGGCGTGGACGAGGCGCACGCCCTCCTCCGGGAGCTCGCCGCCGCGGGTGTGGACTACGACGACGTCGTCGCCGTGCTCGAGGCGGAGGGCGTCCAGAAGTTCTCCGACTCCTTCCACGCGCTGCTCGAGGGCATCGGCGCGAAGCGCGCGGCCCTGGCGGTCTGAGGCCTACCCGGCGGCGAGCGCCGCCAGGAGCTCGTCATGGACGAGCCCGTTGGACGTCACGGCCGTCCCCGAGTCGATGCGCCTCTCGCCCGAGGCGTCCGAGAAGCGGCCACCCGCCTCCTCGACGATCACCTGGACGGCGGCGACGTCCCACTCGCTCACGCCGCGGGCGTCGACGGCCGCGTCCACGGCGCCCTCGGCGACGAGCATGTGCGCCCAGAAGTCGCCGAAGCCACGCGCGTGCCATGCGCGACGCGCGATCTCGGGCACGCGGTCCTCGATCGCGAAGCTGAGGACGGCGTCCTCGATCCGGGCGACCGCGGAGACGGAGACGCGCTCGCCGCCCGCGAAGGCCCCCACTCCCCGTTCGGCCCACCAGCGGCGCCCGAGCGCCGGTGCCGAGGCGACCCCCAGCCGGACCTCCCCCCACTCCTCGAGGGCGATGAGCGTCGCCCAGACCGGGATCCCGCGCGTGTAGTTCCGGGTCCCGTCGATCGGGTCGACGAGCCAGCGCCGCTCGCCCCCTGCGGACACCCCCTCCTCCTCGCCGAGCACGGAGTCGTCCGGCCGCTCGCGCGCCAGGATGCGGCGGAGCTCCGCCTCGACCCCCCGGTCGACCTCCGTGACCGGTGTCAGGTCGGCCTTCACCTCGACCGCGAGCCCCGAGCGGAAGCGCGGGAGCGCGATCGCGTCGGCGGCGTCGGCGAGCGCGAGGGCGAGCGCGAGGTCGGGGCTCACGCCTCGACCCTACCGAGCTACCCGCCCGAGATCCGGAACGTCGGACGCACGACGCGCACGCCGACCGGAGCAGACCACGTCATCGCTGGCGTGCCGACCTGCGCGGCGTTGAGCCCGCGGACGCGGTAGTACCACTTCCCAGCCGGGAGATTCAGCACCGCGGACGTCGCGACCGTCTTCACCGAGCCCTGCCTGCGCCAGGGGTACGTCGTCCTCGACCACTGCACCTCGTACTCGGTCGCGCCCACGACCGGGCGCCAGGCGACGAGCGGGGAGGAGTAGACGGTGGGCTGGCGACCCGCCTGGGCGAGGAGGCGCCCCTTGGGCGACAGGCCGGAGACGTACGGTGTCCCGGAGGTCGTGATCGCGGGCTCGGACTCCTTGCCGAACAGGCCGATCCTGCCCGCGTCGCACGCGTCCTGGGGCGACTCGTAGTCCCAGTACTCGAAGTCACCGGTCTCCTCGTTCACGACGATGGCGACCGGGACGACAGTCCAGAAGTAGCGGGTCGTCCGCGGGTCGAGGTCGGGGAGGTCGACGCGGAGGATCGTTCGGGCATCGTCGAACGCTTCGTTCGAGACCACCGGGAACGTGTCGGCCGAGAACGTCTTCGCGTTCTCGTGCTTCCAGTTCGGCAGCACCGAGACGAGGGCCTTGTCCAGGTCGAGCTGATTTCGGGGGAGCTTGAGGGGGCCATTGATGCGAGGAGCGAAGGCGGGGCTTCCGACCACCGAGCCTTTGAAGACCACGTTGACGCAGTCGCGGTCGCTGAACACGTACGGGCGGAAGAGCCGGAACGTCGATCCGTCGAGCGCCTGGTCGCCCGAGAACGTCAACGCGGGCATGAGCTCGTGGGGCGGAGCCACGCCGGTGCTCGACGTGTCGGAGATCGCGGGGCCCAGCTTGATCTTCCCGGACGTCCACACCGGGTTCGTGGCGTTGTACACCGGTGTCCACGGGCCATACGAGACGGCCGGGATGCCGCTCGGGAGCGCACCGACCACCTGGCGTACGGCCCGGACGCGCCACTCGACCGTGCGCCACCAGTTCTCGTCCAGGTGGAACGTGTAGACGTCGCGCTGGTCGGCGACGTTCGTGTGGGTCTGGACGATCTTGTTCAGCCAGCCGCCCGGGCCGCGGCCTCCGTACCAGACCTCGTACCCGGTGGCGCCGGCCACGGGTGTCCAGCGGATGAGACCGGGACGGGCGACCTGCGGCACGGGCACGTTCTCCCAGCGCATGTCGAACACGAACGGTTTGCTCCACGAGGAGGCGCCCTGGGCGGCCACCGACCGGACGTGCGCGTAGAGCGCGCGCGGGCCCTGCTCGTTGAACCAGGGAAGCGTGAGGTTCAAGGACGCGGCCGGGATCTTGATCGGCGCGATGGTGAAGCTCACGGTCTTGGCAGGTACCGCCTCGGTCACGGGCGTTCCGGGCTCGGCCGCCTTCGTGTAGCTGACCTTGACCGGGCGGCAGTGCCTCCCGGCGCCCGTGCCGGGGGAGACGTTCGACCAGATGATGGAGTTGCCGCTGAACGACCCGCTCGTCGCGAGCTCGAACTCGTAGCAGGCGGCGCCCCGGACCGGCGACCAGGCGAACGCGGGCGTCCGCGAGAACGTGTGCTTCACGGGCTCGTTCGGCCGGAGCTCGAACCCGCGCAGCCCCGTCGGGGTCGCGGGCGCGCCGGCCTCGCGTGCGGACGCGGAGGTCACGACGGTGGCGAGGAGCGCCATGGCGACGATGGCGAGGCGAGCCGCAGGCATCGCTTGTGATTTCGACAGCCGGCACCTCAGTGCCTTCCCTCGAACGAGGGATGGCCCTCCGAAGCGCGGCCCGTGCTGCGAACCGTGCCACGAGTACTGCCACGAGCGCCTCGAAGCGTCACGAAAGCGGCGCAAGTTACAAGTTGTCACTTGCGTCCGACCGTGCGCTCACGGTCGGACGCCCGCTCCGGGACGGGCAGCGGCAGAGATCGTTACAAGTTGTAACTTGGCTTCCTCGGGCCGGTCGGGATGTAGCTGGCCGAGCTCGGCACGGGTCGAGCCCTACTCCGGTCGAGCCGCCTGTCTCAGTCGAGCTGGAGGTAGAGCACGGCCACGAGGAACGTCCCGAGGAAGAGCACCCAGAAGAGGCCGAAGAGCGCCCAGCCGAAGCGGAGGTTTCGCCGTGCGAGGTCGTTCTCGGTCATACGATCACCGGGTCGAGCGCCGCCGCGACGAAGAGCAGCGCGAGGTAGACGAGCGAGTAGTGGAAGAGGAGCTTCGCGCGTGAGCGATCGAGCTCCCGACGGAGGAGGACGGCGAGGGCGAGGAACACCGCCCCGAGCACGAGAGCGGCGGCCGTGTACAGCGGCCCGAGCCAGAGCCCGACGGCGATCGTGAAGGCCACCAGGACGACCGAGTAGAGGAGGATCTGGCGCGCGGTCTCGCGGTCGCCGCGCACGACCGGGAGCATCGGGACGCCGGCGTTCGCGTACGCCGTCTTGATCATGAGCGCGAGCGCCCAGAAGTGGGGGGGCGTCCAGAGGAAGACGATGAGGAAGAGCCAGAGCGCCGGCAGCGCGAGGCTGCCCGTCGCGGCCGCGTAGCCGACGACCGGCGGCACCGCTCCCGCCGCGCCCCCGATCACGATGTTCTGCGGCGTCGAGCGCTTGAGCCAGCGCGTGTACACGAGGACGTAGAAGAGGTTGCCGAAGAGCGCGAGCGCCGCGGTCAGGAGGTTGACCGCCGAGGCGAGGAGCACGAACGAGAGGGCCGACAGAACGATCCCGAACTCGATCGCCTGCTCGGGCGTCACGCGCCCCGACGCGACCGGGCGGCTCTTCGTCCGGCTCCCCATGAGCTGGTCGATGTCGCGGTCCAGGACGTGGTTCAGGGCGGAGGCGCCGCCGCACGCGAGCGCCAGCCCGAGCATGGAGACGACGAAGAGGCCGAGCGGAGGCACGCCCTGCGCGCCGACGAACATCCCGGCGGCGCCGGTCAGCAGGAGCAGCGCCATGATCGACGGCTTCGTCAGCGTGAGGTAGTCGCGCGCGGACGCGAGCGGGACGGGAGATCCGCGCAGCGAGGCGCTGAGCACGAGCAGCCCGAGAGCGAGCGCGACCGCCGCGGCGCCGACGTGGAGCGCGACCGCCCAGGTCGCGTCGCCGCTCCGTGCGACCACCCCCCCGAGCGCGATCGCGAGCACGAACGCGACCAGGGTCGCGAGGGTGCGCGTGAAGAGGTCCGGGTAGGCGAAGCGGGCGATGATCGTGTTCGCCACGAGGAGGGGCAGGGCGACCAGTGTGACGCCCCAGTGGGTCGTCCCGAGGTCGAGGACCGCGCTGCCCACGACGAGGGCGATCGCCCCGGCCCCGGCAGCCGCGGACAGACGGAAGACGGCGCCCGGCGTCTCCACCCTAGGCGAGCTCGCGCTCTCCACGTTGCTCACGCAGTCTTCGTCGGAGGTCGTTGAGCGGTCTCGCGCTGGTCACGTAGGGGACGTCGTCGAAGTTGTGCGGGGGCGGCGGCGAGGTCGTGTACCACTCGAGCGTGTCCGCCTGCCACGGGTCGTTCCCGACTCGCTCGCCGCGCTGGTGGGTGCGGACGACGTTCACGAGGAAGACGAGGACGGCGACGCCCATGACCCACGAGCCCACGGTGGAGGTCATGTTGTAGCCCTCCCAGCTCTCGTTGCCGTACGTGTAGATCCGCCGCGGCATCCCCTCCATGCCGAGGAGGTGCTGCGGGAAGAAGGTCAGGTTGAAGCCTATGAAGAGGAGCCAGAACTGCCACTTCCCGAGCCGCTCGTCGAGCCGCTTCCCGAACATCTTCGGCCACCAGTAGAAGAGGCCCGCGAAGATCGCGAAGACGACGCCGCCGAACAGGGTGTAGTGGAAGTGGGCTACGACGAAGTAGCTGTCGTGCAGCTGCCAGTCGATCGGGAAGGCCGCGAGGTAGATCCCCGTGAGGCCCCCCATGACGAAGAGGGAGAGGAAGCCGAGCGCGTACAGCATCGGCGTGTCGAAGCTCAGGTTCCCGCGCCAGAGCGTCGCGAGCCAGTTGAAGATCTTCATCCCGGTCGGGACGGCGATGACCATGGACGCGATCATGAAGTAGGCCTGGAGCGAGAACGGGAGGCCCACCGTGAACATGTGGTGCGCCCACACGAGCATCGAGAAGAAGCCGATCGCGACCGTCGAGGCGGCGATCGCCTTGTAGCCGAACACCGGCTTGCGGGAGAACACCGGGAGGACCTCCGAGATGATCCCGAACGCGGGGAGCACGATGATGTACACCTCGGGATGCCCGAAGAACCAGAACGCGTGCTGGTAGAGGACGGGCGCGCCCCCCTGGGCCGCGTCGAAGAAGTTCGTCTCGATCTCCCACGGCCCGATCGTCAGCCCGCGGTCGAGGAGGAGCATCGTGAGCGCCGCCGAGAGCACGGGCAGGACCGCGATCAGGAGCCAGGCGAAGAGCTCGATCGACCACACGAAGAGCGGCATTCGCATCCAGGTCATCCCGCGTGCCCTCAGGCTGTGGATCGTGACGAGGAAGTTGATGGCCCCCGCGATCGACGAGATCGTGAGGATGTGGAGCGACAGGATCCAGAGGTCGATGCCGCTCCCGGGCTGCGTGGTCGAGAGCGGCGGGTACCCGGTCCAGCCGGCCTGTGACGCGCCGCCCTTCGCGAAGAAGCTCAGGAGGAGCACCGCGCCCCCGAGGAAGAACATCCAGTAGGAGAGCGCGTTCAGGCGCGGGAACGCCATGTCGGCCGCGCCGATCATGAGCGGCACGAGGTAGTTGGCGAAGCCGGCGAGGATCGGGACGCCGACGAGGAACACCATCGCGGTCCCGTGGAACGTGATGAGCTCGTTGTAGCGCTCCGGGCTCAAGACGTCGTTGCCGGCCTGGGAGAGCTGGAGCCGGAAGAGGATCGCCATGAAGCCGGCGATGAGGAAGAAGACGAGCGACGTCCAGATGTAGAGGATCCCGATCCGCTTGTGGTCCGTCGTGACGAGCCAGCTCACCACCTTGCCGCGCTGCCAGGTCGGGATCGTCTCGGCTCGCGCCGCCATCAGGGTGCGCTCTCCTGGAGGTAGGTGGCCAGTGCGTCGATCTGCTCGCTCGTCCAGCCGGCGCCGACTGCGGGCATCGTGCGGCGGCCGTTGCGGACGAGGGTCTCGAGCGCCTGCTCGTCCTTCAGGATGGTGTTTCCCGCGATCGGCCTTCCGATCCCGCCCTGGCCCTGGAGCCCGTGGCACTTCGCGCACACGCCGGCCCACATCTCCTCACCGAGCTCGACGGAGCCGGCCGACTGCTCCGCTCGGCGCGTCTCGAGCCAGGCGTCGAACTCGGCCTGCGGCAGGACCTCGACCTGCGCGGTCATGCTCGCGTGCTCGAGCCCGCAGAGCTCGGCGCACTGGCCCTTGTAGACCCCTGGATTGTCGGCCTGGAACCAGGTCTCGTTCACCCGCCCCGGGATCGCGTCGATCTTCCCGCCGAGCGCCGGGATCCACCACGAGTGGATGACGTCCGTCTCGGGTGCCGTGACCTCCAGCTTGACCGGCACGCCGGCCGGCGCGCGCATGTGGTCGATGGAGATCACACCGTTCGGGTACTCGAACTGCCAGTAGAACTGCTGGCCCGTGACCCGGACCTCGAGGCCGTCCCCGGCCTCGGCCTCGGGCGTGTCGATGATCCCCGGGAGCTGCCAGAAGACGAACGCGCCGATGACGAAGAGGATCACGACGGGGAAGGCGGTCCACGCGAGCTCGAGCTTCGAGGACCCGTGGATGGGGGCGCCATCCTCGTAGCGCGCGCGCTTCCGGCGGCGGTACTTGACGACGAAGGCGATCAGCAGGCCCTCGACGAGGACGAAGATCGCGACGACGAAGATCGAGACGAAGAGGTAGCTGTCCCTGATCCCTTCCGCGTTCGGCGACTCGGGCGCGACCGGGGCGAAGCCGCCGTCGGCCATCGCCGTCGGCGCCGCGAGCGCGACTGCGAGCAGGGCGAGCAGGACGGAGACGACGAGCCGGGCACGCACGGACTGCCATTCTATGAGCGTGTCGGAGGGAGTGCCTACGGGAACGCGCGTCCGCCTCCCCGGAGACGTCGTTCGTCCGTTCGAGGTGTTCGTCAACGGCGTGGCACAGGAGGAGGGGAAGGACTTCACCGTCGACGGCCGGACGCTCGTCTTCGACCGCGAGCTCAAGTCGGAGGGCAGGCTCGGGTTCTGGCGGTGGGCGTCGATCCTCGTCGGCATCGCGGGCACGTACCGGCAGAACGACTCCGTGGACGTCGCGTACCGGCGCGACGGGAAGCCCGTGGTCGCGACGAAGCTCCCGCTCGAGCCGCTCTGAGCTCGATCGGCGACTCGTCACCGTCCTGCGACAGTCGAGTATGAGAGTAGAGTTCATACCGACATGGTGCGGAAGACGATCACACTTCCCGAGAGCACGGTCGACCTCGTGCGGAAGCAGGCGCGTGACGGAGAGTCGTTCTCGGCGACGATCGCCCGTCTGCTCGACGAGCGGGCACGTGGGTCGGAGGCGGTCCGGATGCCGAGCTACGTGGGCGCGGGCGAAGGGCCGGCTGACCTGAGCGCGCGCGTCGAGGAGTATCTGCGCGAGCTCGTCGAGGCCTGCTGAACGTCGTCTGCGACACGGCGCCGCTCGTCGCTGCGATCAATCGACGCGATCGCGCCCATGCTCTGGCTGCCACGCTCGTCGGGCATCTCGGGCGCAGCCTCCTCGTCCCCGACACCGTTCTCGTCGAGGTGGATCAGCTCGTTCGAGCTCGTCTCGGCACCGCGGCGGGCCGAGCGTTTCTCCGCGCCGTCTCGGCCGGGGAGCACTCGATCGCGTTCCTGACACCCGGTCTGCTGCGCCGAGCCAACGAGATCGACGACCGATACGCCGACCTCCGCCTCGGCCTTGTGGACGCAAGCGTGATGGCGATTGCGGAGCGCCACCGGCTCCCGGTGCTCACGTTCGACTTCGCGCACTTCCGCGCGACGCGGCCCGAGAGTGGGCACTGGCGGCTCGTCGTCGACGAGTCGCGGTACGCCGACGTCGTCGGGCCTGTCTGAGCTCATCCGGCGGTCGGTAGGGTGACGTCCGTGGAGCAGGCGAACGGGATCGAGGTGCGCGATCTCGTTCGCGAGTACCGGAAGGGCCCGCGGGCGGTGGACGGGATCGACCTCACCGTCGCGCCGGGCGAGATCTACGGCTTCCTCGGCCCGAACGGGGCCGGGAAGTCCACGACCGTCCACGTCCTGACGACGCTCCTGCCCCCGACGTCGGGGACGGCGGTCGTGGGCGGCTTCGACGTCGTGAAGGACGGCCCGAAGGTGCGGTCGCTCATCGGCGTGGCGCTGCAGGAGGCGGCGCTCGACCCGCTGCTCACCGCCCGCGACCATCTCCGCCTGCAGGCGACGCTCCAGGGCGTACGCAAGGATCAGCGGGAGTCGCGCGCCGAGGAGCTGCTGCACCGGGTCGGGCTCGCGGACGCGGCCGACCGCAAGGTGCAGGGCTACTCGGGCGGGATGAAGCGTCGCCTCGACCTCGCGCTCGCGCTCGTGCACAGCCCGAGGATCCTGTTCCTGGACGAGCCGACGACCGGGCTCGACCCGCAGAGCCGCACGGCTCTCTGGGAGGAGGTGGCGTTGCTCCGGCGCGAGGAGGGAGTCACGGTGTTCCTCACCACGCAGTACCTCGAGGAGGCCGACGTCCTCGCGGACCGGGTCGGGATCATCGACCGCGGAAGGATCGTCGCCGAGGGGTCGCCGGCGGCTCTGAAGGACGAGATCGGCCGCCCGAGCGTGCACGCGATCCCCTGCCGCGACGACGACCGCGAGGCGATCGCCCGGGTGCTCGCCCGCTTCGGGGAGCCGCTCGACACGTCCCGCGACGTCGCGGTCCGCCTGCGTGAGGGATTCGGCCTCGCCGACATCGTGCGCGCCGTCGACGCCGAGGGGCTCACCCTGCTCGACCTCGAGCTCCGGGCGCCGACCCTCGACGACGTGTTCCTGGCGAAGACCGGCCGGACGCTCGAGGGCGCCGCGGAGGAGGCCGGGACGGAGCAGGAGCCGGCACGGAGGTGAGCGCGGCGCTCCCGCAGGTGTCGGCGATCGCCCGGCGCTCGCTCGTCCGCACCTCGAGGCAGCCCGCGAGCGTCATCCCGCCGCTCGTCTTCCCGGTCGCGCTCATGGCCGTCAACGCGGGCGGGCTGCGGTCGTCCACCGACCTCCCCGGCTTCCCCACCGACTCGTTCCTCGCCTTCGCGCTCGCGGTTCCCTTCATCCAGGGCGCCCTCTTCTCGACGATGAACGCGGGCACCGATCTCGCGCGGGACATCCAGACGGGCTTCGTCAACCGGCTCGCGCTGACGGCACTCCGCGACTGGGCGCTGCTCGTGGGGCAGCTCGCAGGCGTCGTCGCCCTGGGGCTCGTGCAGGTCGTCTTCTACATCGCGGTCGGGCTGACGGCCGGGGTCCGCTTCGAGTCCGGGCTCGCAGGGATCGCCGTCCTGCTCGTCTACGGGGCGCTCGTCGCTCTCTCCTTCGGAGCGCTCGGCGCGTACCTCGCCTTCCGGACGGGCTCGGGCGAGGCCATCCAGGCGCTCTTCCCCGTGCTCTTCGTGTTCCTGTTCATCTCCTCGATGAACGCGCCGAGGAACCTCATCGGCATCGACTGGTTCCGGATCGCGGCGACGCTGAACCCGGTCTCGTACATGATCGAGGCCGTCCGCTCCCTCATCATCACGGGCTGGGACTGGCAGGCGCTCGGCCTCGGGTTCGGGTTCGTGATCGTGATCGGGGCCGCGTCCATGGGCCTCGCCTCGCGCGCGATGCGGACGAGGCTGACGAGGACGTAGCGGATGCGGACCTGGGACGTCGCTTCCGGAGTCGCACGGCGCACGCTGAAGAACGCGCTGACGAACCCGCAGATCGCGCTGCCGACGATCGCGTTCCCGCTCTTCTTCTTCACGGCGTTCGCGGGGGGGCTCTCGCAGGTCGCGAAGGTGCCCGGGTTCGACTTCCCGCCCGGCTACACCGCCTTCCAGTTCGTCTTCGTCCTTCTCCAGGCGGCCGCCTTCGGGGGCGTCTTCACCGGGTTCGGCGTCGCGCGAGACTTCGAGGGCGGGTTCGCGAAGCGGCTCCTCCTCGCGGCCCCGCACCGGAGCGGGATCGTCCTCGGCTACGCGCTGGCCGCGCTCGTGCGCTGGCTCGTCGTCGCGGTGCTCCTCACCGCCGTCGCGTTCGCCGTCGGCATGGACGTCCTCGGCGGGCCGGTCGACCTCGTCGGCCTGTACGTGCTCGCGGCGCTCGTCAACTTCTGCGGGTTCTTCTGGGCCGGCGGGGTCGCCATGCGCCTCCGGACGATCCAGGCTGCTCCGCTCATGCAGATGCCGGTCTTCCTCATCCTCTTCTTCGCCCCCGTGTACGTGCCCCTCGACCTGCTCGAGGGCTGGATCGCGGGCGTCGCGTCCGTCAACCCGGTCACGTACCTGCTCGAGACCGGCCGCGGGTTCGTCGCCGGCGACGCGCCCCACGTCCTCGGCGCGTTCGCGCTCGCGATCGGCCTCGGCGCGGCGTTCTGGACGTGGGCGTTCCTCGGCCTTCGCAAGGCCGAGGCCGCCGGCGCCTAACCCTCCTCGCCTGCGGTCGTCCTGACGAGCGTCGCGAGGTCGAGCTCCGGGTTCCGGCCACGCGCGAGCCCCACGAGGTAGCACGCGAGCGGGGCGTTCGTGCGGTCTCCGCTCGTGTGCGCCGCGACCCGGGCGAGGTCGAGCAGCACCTCGGCGTCGGCGGCGGACAGCGCGAGCTCGGCCTCGTCCGTGCGACTCGCCGTCGCGAGTCGCGCGCGAGCCTGCTCGAGCCACTCGTCCATGGACGGATCCTACGCCGCGGAGGCGACGCACGCGGCTCCGTAGTTTCCCGCCTCTCCCTGTGTGGGCTTCACGGATGGCGAGAGGCGGTCCCGACCTGGATTCTCCGGCGCAACGACTCGCCCAAGGGAGGCTCCATGGCGCAGATCCTGTCCGTCCACCGCGCGAGGAGCGCCCGCGCCCGCTGGCCGCGGGCGTTCGAGCGGCGTCACGGCCCGCACGCCCTCGTGCTCGAGACCTCCGTCGTGGACGAGGCCGTAGCCTGGCTCGCCGACGGTGCGGCCGACGTGATCCTGCTCGAGCTGGGAGCGGAGCGCGACGAGTCCGTGAGGGCGTGCGAGAGGCTCTCCGCGACGGGACTGCCCGTCGTGGCGCTCGCCTCGCTCCTCGACGACGACGAGCGCGCCCACCTCCTGTCCGCCGGCGCGACGGGCTACGTCCTCACCTCGATCGACGACGAGGCGTTCTCGATCGCGATCCAGGCCGTCGCCGAGGTTGCCGGACCGGAGCGCGCGAACGGGACGGAGGGTCGTGATCGGGCGACGGCGGGGACGTCGCGCGCCGACTTCCTGAGGATCACCGGAGTGGCGGCCGCTGCTGCCTACGTCGCGCCCCGGGCGGCACAGGCACGGCCGGCCTCGATCTCCGCCAACCCCTCGCCGTCGTCGTCGACGGCGCTGCCGACGCTCCCGGCGCGGCAAGAGGGCGAGAGCGCCATGCTCCGCATGCAGCGTGAGCTCGTGGCGGCCATGCGGAAGCCCGTCGCCGACCGCCGGTGGGTGATGGTCATCGATCTCAGGAAGTGCACCGGGTGCGACGCCTGCACGATCGCGTGCAAGGCCGAGAACCAGCTCCCGCCGGGTGTCGTCTACCGCCCCGTGGTGAAGGAGGAGATCGGGACGTACCCGAACGTGAGCCGCCGCTTCCTCCCCCGGCCGTGCATGCAGTGCGAGAAGCCGCCGTGCACCCCGGTGTGCCCCGTCGGGGCGACGTGGCGCCGGGAGGACGGCGTCGTCGCGATCGACTACGACAAGTGCATCGGGTGCCGCTACTGCCTCACCGCGTGCCCCTACTCCGCGCGCACGACGGACAAGGGCGAGTTCTACACGGAGGGAACGCCCGCGGTGCAGCCCTACGAGGAGCAGGTGTCGCCCGAGTACAACGCGGGCT
>CAZODN010000017.1:0-31195 GCA_964578545.1 uncultured Gaiellales bacterium | reverse complement strand
CGAGCCCGAGCTCCTCGCCGACGACGGCGAAGATCATGTCCGTGTGCGCCTCGGGGAGGTACGAGACCTTCCCCACCCCCTCCCCCAGGCCGGTGCCGGTGATGCCGCCGGAGCCCATCCCGATCGTGGCCTGGACGATCTGGAACCCCGAGCCCTGGGCGTCGCTCCACGGGTCGAGGAAGGAGAAGACCCGCGCCCGGCGGTAGGGCTCCATCCAGATGGCGGCGAGCCCCATTCCCGTCGCGAGCGCCGCGGCGACGAGCACGAGCCGCATGGGGACGCCCGCGACGACGAAGATCGCGAGCATCATCCCGCACAGGGTGATCGTCGTCCCGAGGTCGGGCTCGAGGAGGATGAGCGCGCAGAAGAGGCCGGTGAGCGCGCCGAGGGGCTTCACGAGCTCCCCGAGCGTGCGCGGCGCGCGGCGGCGCGCGAGGTAGGAAGCAGCGAAGAGGCAGAGCGCGAGCTTCGCCAGCTCGGACGGCTGGAAGCTGGCCGGGCCGAGCAGGAACCAGCGGCGTGCGCCGTTGATGGGGGGGCCGAGGACGAGCACCGCCGCGCAGAGGCCGAGCGCGACCAGGACGAGCGCCGGCGCCAGGTAGCGCAGCCGGTGGTAGTCGAAGCGCGCCGCGAGCGTCATGAGCACGACGCCGATGAGCGCGTACACCGCTTGCCGCTCGAGGTAGGCCATGGAGTCGCCGTTGCCGACGGCCGCGGACGCGGAGGTCGCGCTGTAAACCATCACCAGGCCGAAGGCGACGAGCCCGAGCGTCACGAGGGCGAGCAGGCGCTGGTCGACGTGCCCGTCGCTCACCCGAGCTCCTCCACGAGCCTGCGGAAGGCGTCGCCGCGGTCCTCGAAGTCGCGGAACTGGTCGAAGCTCGCGCACGCGGGCGCGAGGAGAACGACGTCGCCCGGCCTCGCCGCCGCCCTCGCCCTCGCGACCGCCGCCGGCAGGTCGCCTGCGTCGTCGAACGCGACGCCCGCCTCCGAGAGCGCGGTTGCGATCTCGCCCGCGGCCTCGCCCACGAGGTACGCGCGGTCGCCCGGCTTGAAGGCCGCGGCGAGCGGCCCGTACGGCTCGTGCTTGCCGCGGCCGCCGAGGACGACGTGCAGGCGGGCATCGGGGAACGAGGCGAGCGCGCGGAGCGCCGCGGCCACGTTGGTCGCCTTCGAGTCGTTCACGTAGCGGACGCCGGCGTGCTCGCCGACGAGCTCGATCCTGTGGGGGACTCCCTCGAACGTCGCGAGAGCCTCGGCGATGGCGGCGTCGGGGATGCCGGCGCACCGCGCGGCGGCCGTTGCCGCGGCCGCGTTCTCCCGGTTGTGCGGGCCGGGGATGCGCGGCTCGGCGGGGAGGGCGTCAGAGGCGTCGAACTCGACGCGCCGTGCCTCGCCCGGGACGGGGCCGAAGCCGCGCGGGACGACCGCGGCGTCACCGGGCTCCTGGCGCTCGAAGATCCGCAGCTTGGCCCGTGCATACGAGTCGACGTCACCGTGCCGGTCGAGGTGGTCGGGCGCGAGGTTGAGGAGGACGGCGACCGCCGGCCGCAGCGTCTCGACGTCTTCGAGCTGGAACGACGAGAGCTCGCAGACGACCCACGCGTCGGGAGGGGCGGCGCCAACGAGCGACGTCAGCGGCCGGCCCACGTTGCCTGCCACCTCGACCGGCCGTCCCGCTGCGCGGAAGACCGCGCCCAGGAGCTCGCTCGTCGTCGTCTTGCCGTTCGTGCCGGTGACGCCGAGGACGGGGTTCGGGAGGAGCCGCGCGCCGAGCTCGATCTCGCTCCAGACCGGGATCCCCCGGCGTCGCGCGCCCGCGACGAGCGGCGTCTCCCCGGGCACTCCCGGGCTCTTCACGACCAGATCGATCCCCTGTAGCAGCGTCTCCTCCTCGCGTCCCAGGTGGAGTTCGACGCCGATCTCGGCGAGCCTTCCCGTCTCGAGCGCCTCGTCGCGGTCGAAGCCGACGACGTGCCCGGCACGCCCCACGAGCGCCTCGGCGGCGGCGCGCCCCGAGCGGGCGAGCCCGACGACGAGGACGCGCCGGCTCGAGACCGCGTCGCTCACGGCTCGACGAACTGGAGGAAGTCGCGGTAGAAGAGCGCGAAGCCGGACGCGCAGAAGATCGCGCAGACGATCCAGAAGCGCACCATGACCTTCGTCTCGGACCACGCCTTCATCTCGAAGTGGTGGTGGATCGGGGCCATGAGGAAGACGCGGCGCCCGGTCCTCTTGAAGCTGACGACCTGGATGATCAGCGAGAGCACCTCGATGACGAAGATGCCGCCGATGAGGAGGAGCAGGATCTCCGTGCCGGTGACGATCGCGAGCGAGGCGATGGCGCCCCCGAGCGCCATCGAGCCCGTGTCGCCCATGAACACCTCGGCGGGGAAGGCGTTGTACCAGAGGAAGCCGATCGTCCCGCCGATGAGCGCGGCGGCCAGCGTCGCGATGTCGAGGTAGACCTCGCTGCGCTCGCCCGGCGCGCCCGAGCGGATCCACGAGATGCCCGCGATCGCGAGGAACGTCAGCAGCATGATGGTCGCAGTCCCGGCCGCGAGCCCGTCGATCCCGTCCGTCAGGTTGGCGCCGTTCACCGTCCCGGCGATGACGAGGAAGAGGAAGACGTAGTAGAAGGGGCCGAGGTCGACGGTCCACTCG
Source organism: uncultured Gaiellales bacterium (assembly GCA_964578545.1). Taxonomy (GTDB): domain Bacteria; phylum Actinomycetota; class Thermoleophilia; order Gaiellales; family Gaiellaceae; genus GMQP-bins7. Next base: position 28,531 of record CAZODN010000017.1, on the reverse strand, counting down.
ACGACGGGGACGTAGAGCGCGGTGGTGAAGAGGTCGGACTCGCGAAGGAGGAGCGCCGCCGCGACGGTCACGGCCACGAGCAGGATCATCTTCCAGCGCCCCGGCAGGCCGAGCGAGTGGCGGCGACGGAGCTTGAGGTAGTCGTCCGTGAACCCGATGGCCGCGCACCCGAGCGTGACGACGAGGACGGTGAGGCCCTCCACGGTGTACTGGGAGAGCGCGAGGAAGGGCAGCACGGCGCACGTCACGAAGAGGAGCCCGCCCATCGTCGGCGTGCCCTGCTTGACGACGTGCGCCGCAGGGCCCTCTGCCCTGATCTGCTGGCCGAGGTTCCGAGACCGGAGCACTTCGATGAACTTCGGCCCGATCACGATGGCGGCGACCATCGCGATCAGGCCTGCGATCAGGACGGGGACCATGCTCGGGCGAAGTTCGCTATCTCGGCGGCGATGCCTTCGAGCGCCACGGCTCGCGACGCCTTCACGAGCACCGCGTCACCGGGCCCGACGACCTGCCGGGCGACCGTGAGCGCGCCAGCCGCGTCCGCGGCCCACGCGACGGGCCGGTACGCGCGTGCCGGCTCCCCGACGCCCACGACCTCGATGCCGAGGTGGCCTGCGAGCTCGCCGATCTCGGCGTGGTAGCGACGAGACTCCTCGCCAAGCTCGGCCATCTCGCCGAGGATCGCCACCATCCGCCGGCCGCCGGCGCGGACGGCGAGGTGCTCGAGCGCTGCCCGCATCGAGTCCGGGTTCGCGTTGTAGGCGTCGTTGATCACGAGCCCCCCGCCCGGGAGCTCGGTCTCCTCGCCCCGCCAGGGCGAGAGCTGGATCACGCCGACGCCTTCCCCCGCGCGCTCGAGCGGGAGCCCGAGCGCCGCGTACGCGTGGAGGGCAGCGAGGACGTTGACCATCAGGTGCGCCTGCGTGAACGGGAGGGCGAGCTCCACGACCCGGCCGCCCACGTCGAAGCGCGTGACCCCGTCCGCGAGCGCGACGTCCGAGCGGTCGAAGCGACGGACCTCGACGTCCTCGCGGCCGAGGAAGGGCGCGAGCTCCGCGCTCCGGGCGGGGACGACGGCCGTGCCGCCCGGAGGCAGCGCGGCGATCGCCTCGGCGTTCGCCTGGGCGACGCGCTCGACAGTCCCGACGAGCTCGAGGTGCTCGGGCCCGATGTGCGTGACCACGGCGACGTCGGGACGGGCGATCTCGCAGAGAGCGGCGACCTGGCCGAGGCCGCGCATCCCCATCTCGGCGACGAGCACCTCGGTGTCGGGCTCGAGCCGGCACACGGTCAGCGGGAGGCCGATCTCGTTGTTGAGGCTCCGGTCCGCCCAGATCGTCCGCGCGTGGGGCGCGCAGAGCGCGCCGAGGACGTCCTTCGTCGTCGTCTTCCCGACCGAGCCGACGACGGCCACGACCTTCGCGTCGCTCCGCGACCGGACGAGCCGCGCGAGGGCGGCGAGCGCGGCCTCCTGGTCGTCCGGGACGAGCGTCGCCGCGCCCCGGGCGCGAGCCTCGCCCACGTACCGCACGCCCGCGTTGAGCGCGACGAAGAGGTCGCCGGGCCCGGCCAGGCGCGAGTCGGCGACGACCGCGGTCACGGTCTCGCCCGACGATCCCGGAACGAGGGCGCCGAGCCCGAGTGCGGCGATCTCGTCGAGAGAGATCGGGATCACGGTGGCGCCCACCCCTCGCCGCCCGCCTCCCGGAGCCGCCGGAGCGCAGCACGAGCGACCTCGCGGTCGTCGAAGGGGCTCACGACGCCCCCGGCCTCCTGGCCCTGCTCGTGGCCCTTCCCGGCGATGACGACGACGTCCCCGGCGCGGGCGAGCGACACCGCGCGCTCGATCGCGCTCCGCCGGTCGGGGTCGATCTCGACGTCGAGCCCGGCGCCCTGGAGGACGTCCTCGATGATCCGCATCGGGTCCTCGGAGCGCGGGTTGTCGGAGGTGACGATCGCGACGTCGGCGAGCTCTGCCGCGACGCGCCCCATGAGCGGGCGCTTGCCCCGGTCGCGGTCGCCGCCCGCGCCGAAGACGACGATGACGCGCCCGTCCGCCAGCCCCCGGGCCGCCTGGAGCACCGTGCCGAGCGAGTCCGGCGTGTGCGCGAAGTCCACGAGCACCGAGAAGGGCTGGCCCTCGTCGACCGGGTCGAAGCGTCCGGGGACGCCCGTCACGGCGGCGATGCCCGCGGCGATGTCGTCCTCGTCGAGGTCGAGGAGGATGCCCGCCGCGATCGCGCCGAGGACGTTCTCGACGTTGAACGACCCTCTGAGTGGCGTCTCCACGTCGATGCCGCCGGCGCGGAAGCGGCTCCCGGCGGGGCCGGACTCGAGGCCGTCGGGCCGGATCTCCGCGTCGTCCGCGAGCCCGAAGGTCACGAGCGGCGCCCGGCGGAGGTCGGCGAGGTCGGCCGCGAGCCGTCTCCCCCACTCGTCGCCGACGTTGACGGCGGCCGGCGGGGGCGCCGGCCCCGTGAACAGCCTCCGCTTCGCCTGGAAGTAGTCCTCCATCGTCCCGTGCAGGTCGAGGTGGTCCTGGCTCAGGTTGGTGAACACGAGGGCGTCGAAGCGCACGCGGTCGAGCCGTCGGAGCGTCGAGCCGTGCGACGACGCCTCCACGACCGCGCTGTCGTCGCCCCGGTCGACCATCTCGCGGAAGAGACGCTGCAGCTCGATCGCCTCCGGCGTCGTGAACGGCGCGGGCCGTCTCTCTCGGCCCACGATCCACTCCACCGTGCCGACGAGCCCCGGCGCGCGCCCCGCGGCCTCGAGGATCGCGTGCAGCAGGAACGACGTCGTCGTCTTCCCGTTCGTGCCGGTGACGCCGACGACCTCGAGCGCGCGTGTCGGCTCGCCGAAGAACACGTCGGCGGCGACCGGCATCGCCTCGCGGACGCTCGGCACGACGAGCTGCGGGACGTCCACGGCGAGCGCGCGCTCGACGACGAGCGCCACCGCGCCCCGCTCGATCGCCTCCCAGGCGAGGTCGTGCCCGTCCACCCGGTGGCCGGGGACGCAGAAGAAGAGCGTGCCCCCGGTGACCCGGCGCGTGTCGTGCGCCAGGTTATGGACGTCGAGCGCCCGTGCCCCGGGCACCTCCGTCGGGGCGAGCGCCCGGATCAGGGCCTCGAGCTCCACCGGGGAACAGGCTAGAGAAAGCCCCAGGAGGCGCCGCGCGCCTGTGTCACCGGGAAGCGCTCTTGGGCGCGTCCGGGGGGATCTCGAGGTGCTGGACGCAGAAGCGCGCGACCTCGGCGAACGCGGGCGCCGCGACGTCTCCGCCGTAGTAGCCGCCGCGTGGCTCGTCCACCATGACCATGACGACGAGCCGCGGCTTCGTCGCCGGCACCATGCCGACGAAGGAGGCGACGTAGCGAGACGTCGAGTAGCGGCCGTTGGAGTCGATCTTCGCCGCGGTGCCCGTCTTGCCGGCCACGGTGTACCCGGGAATCGCGGCCCTCGTTCCCGTCCCCTCGACGACGACGCCCTTGAGCATGCTCAGCATCTGCTCCGAGACGGCGCGCGAGACGACGCGCTTCCGCGGCCCGTACGGCACCGTCTCGCCGCCGACCCGGTCGACGAGCCGGGGACGCACGAGGACGCCTCCGTTCGCGATCGCCGAGTAGGCACGCGCCATCTGCACCGGCGTGACGGCGATCCCATGGCCGATCGGCACGGTGCCGATCGTCGACCCCGACCACTGGTCGAGCGGGAGCGCGAAGCCCGGCGACTCGCCGGGGAACCCGAGACCCGTCGGCTTCCCGAAGCCGAAGCGGTCGATCCACGCTGCGAGCTGGCCCTCGCCGAGCCGCTGCGCAATCGTGATCGTGCCGACGTTCGAGGAGTACTCGATGATCTGGCGGACGGTCATGCGCTGCGTCCCGCGCGCGTGCGACTCCCGGATCTTCCGGTCCGCGACCTGGATCGTCGGAGGCAGGACGAAGGACGAGCGCGGGGTGACGATCCCCTCCTCGAGCGCCGCGGCGACAGTCACGAGCTTGAAGGTCGACCCGGGCTCGTAGGTGTCCGTGACCGCGCGGTTGCGCCGACGGTCGGCCCGCGTCGTCGGGAAGCGGTTGGCGTTGAACCGCGGCGCCGTCGCCATGGCGATCAGGTTGCCGGTGTGCGGGTCGATCACGATCGCCGTCGCCGAGCGCGCGCTCCAGCGCTGCACCGTTTCCTGGAGCACGGCCTCGACGTTCGCCTGCACCTGGTCGTCGAGCGTCAGGCGGATGCTCCGCCCCGGGGTCTCGGCCTTCGTCTCCACGACGTCGAGGGCGCGCCCGAACGGGTCCTTGACGATCGTCTGGCTCCCCGGCTTGCCCGCGAGCACCTTCTCGTACGCGCGCTCGAGGCCCTCGAGGCCCTTGTTGTCGAGGCCGGCGTACCCGAGGACCTGCGACGCGACGGGCCCCTGGGGGTAGAAGCGAAGCTCTTCGGGGTAGAAGCCGACGCCCGCGAATCCCCGCTTCTCCAGCTTCTCCGCCTTCTCCGGGTCCACCTTGCGCGCGACGTAGACGAACCCGCGCGAGCGATCCGTGAGCAGCGGGTACAGGGTCTCGGGGTCGGCGCGGAGGACGTGCCCGGCGGCGAGGGCGAGCTCGCGCGGGCGATCCACCTGGCGCGGGTTCGCGTAGACCGTGATCGACTGCTTCCCGAGCGCGAGGGGCTTGCCGTCGTGGTCGAGGATCGCCCCCCGCGCGGCCGGCACGACGACGGTCTCGCGCTGCTGCCGCGCGGCCATCTCCGCGTACTCGCGCCCCTTGACGGCCTGGATCCAGACCGCGCGCGCGGAGGCCGCGGCGAGGAGGAAGACGAACGCGGCGGCGAGGCCGACGATGCGCCGGTTGACCTTGGCCGTCCTCACCTGCCGAGCTCGACGTACGTCGTCCGGTCGGGGTCGGCAGCGACGAGCCCGAGCTCGCCCTGGGCGAGCCGCTCGATCCGCGAGGTCGCGGCCACGCTCGAGAGCTCCGAGCGCAGGCGCGAGATGTCCGCCTGGAGCTCGGTTCGCTCGGTGCTCGTGCGGTCGAGCTGCAGGTTCAGCCGGAGCACCGCGACGTTGACGGCGACGACGCCGGCGAGGAGGACGGTGAAGAGGACGATCCACACGACTCCTCCCCCGAAGACGACGGGGCGCCGCTTCGACGCGGCGCCCGCGCGCGACCTCCGGACGCGCGTCCCGTGCGCGACGCTCGTCATGCCTTGACCGCCGCCCGGAGCCTCGCCGAGCTCGCCCGCGGGTTCTCGGCCACCTCGGCCGCGGACGGCCGGACCGGCCTCGGCGTGAGGATGCGGAGCTCCGGCTCCCGCCCGCAGACGCAGACGGGGAAGTCGGGCGGGCAGGTGCAGCCGTGCGCCCGCTCCCGCAGGAACCGCTTCACGATCCGATCCTCGAGCGAGTGGAACGAGATCACGACGAGGCGGCCGCCCGGCCGGAGCATCTCGAGGGCGGCAGGAAGCCCGCTCTCGAGCGACTCGAGCTCGTGGTTCACGGCGATGCGGAGCGCCTGGAAGACGCGCTTCGCGGGATGGCCCTCGCCGAACCGGGCGGGCGCCGGGATCGACGCCCGGACGACGTCCACGAGCTGCCCCGTCCGCTCGATGGGACTCTCGGCGCGCCGCCGCACGATCCCGCGCGCGATCTGGCGTGCGTAGCGCTCCTCGCCGTAAGCGCGAAACACCCGCTCGAGGTCGCGCTCGCTCCACGTGCCGACGATGTCCGCCGCGCTCACCTCGTCGGAGGGATCCATGCGCATGTCCAGTGGGGCGTCCGTCGCGTACGAGAACCCGCGCTCGGGGCGGTCGATCTGCATCGAGCTCAGGCCGAGGTCGACGAGGACGGCGTCCGCGCGGACGCCGTTCGCCGCGAGCTGGGACAGGACGACCGCGAAGTCTCCGCGGAGGAAGCGGGTCTGGACGCCCCGGGCCGTGGCCTTGACCCGGTCGAAGTAGGGCCGGACGGTCGGGTCGCGGTCGATCGCGACGAGCTTGCCGCTCCCCTCGAGGTCGGCGACCACGAGTCGGGAGTGGCCGCCCGCCCCGAAGGTCGCGTCGACCACGGTCTCCCCGGGTCGCACCGCGAGGAGGTCGCGGACCTCCTCGGCCAGCACCGGGACGTGCTCAGCTGCGTCTGTCCGCTGCACGTTCGGCAACATCCCCCACGCTCCTTTCGATCGTGCTCACGTGCTCCGTCCACCGTCTGCGGTCCCAGATCTCGAGGTGGTCGTCGACCCCGGCGACCACGACCTCTCTCTCGAGCCCGGCGTGCGCGGCGAGGTCGGCGGGCACGAGCACTCGCCCCTGCTTGTCCATCTCCACCACGGACGCGGTAGCGAAGACGTACCGCTTCATCTCGCGCGCCTCGCGCGTGAGCGAGTCGAGCTCGGCGATCCGGGCCATGCTGGCCTCCCAGGTCGCCCTCGGGTAGACGTCGACGTTCGCGTCGATCCCCCGCGCGAGGACGACGTCGCGCCCGACCGCCTCGCGGAACTTCGCGGGCAGCGTGACGCGGTTCTTGTCGTCGATCGTGTGGTCGTGGGCTCCGTAGAACATCGGCTCGCTCGGGGCTCGGTCTTCCCCACGGCGCCCCACCTTACTCCACTTTCCCCCACAACGCAACCCCTCCGCCCCACGCGGGCACGCGGCGCCGACCTCGAAGGCGAACGCGGCCCTGTGGGCCTACGGAAGCGGAACCGGCTCGGCGTGGACGCCACGGCCCGCCAGGGCGCCGGCGCCGCAGCGCGAGGCGAAGTCGAGCGCCGCGTGGCCCTCGAGCCCCGCGGCGAGCGCGAACGCGAGGCCGGCGGCGAAGCAGTCGCCTGCGCCGTACGCGTCCACGACCGTCGCCGGCGGCGGCGCTGCGGAGTACGGCCCCCCGGGCTGCGCCCAGCCTCCGAGCGCGCCGGAGGTCGTCACGACGAGCCGCGGCTCCGGGTCGAGGTCGCCGCCCCGGTACGCCTCAGCCGCGTCCTTGGCGCTCGCGACGAGCGCGTCGAGCTCGACGGACGCCCGGCGGAGGGTGGCGAGCTCGCGCGCCGTCGCGACGAGCACGCGGCCGCGGCGCGCGCGCGCGAGCGCGTCCGCATCGCCCGCGCAGAAGTACACCGTGTCGCACCGCGCGAGCTCGTGCCACGGGAGCGTGTCGTCGTGCCCGCGCGGGTGGAGCTTGGGGCCGATGGTCGTGATCGTCCGCTCCCCAGCCTCGTCGACGAACGTGAAGCCGCTCCGCTGCGGGCCGTCGACGGCGGTCGCGTGCACCTCGATTCCCCGCGCCTCGAGCTCCAGCCTCGCCCGGGCCGCACGCTCGTCCGAGCCGAGCGCCGTGAAGAAGAGCACCGAGCCCGCAAGCTGCACGAGCTGGACGGCCGCGACGACGCCTCCGCCCGCGGCCTCCTCCCACGAGCTCGCCGCGTGGACGATGTCTCCCGGTGCGGGCACGCGCTCGACGGGAACGAACTCCATCCACTCGACGTGCCCGACCACGGCGGCCCTCACCCCCGCATGCTCACAGATCCACGAGGTCGTGCGTTGGAAGACGATGATGCACGCCGTGGCGATACCGCCGTTCGAGCGCTTCTACGAGGAGCACCGCGCCGAGGTGCTCCGCCTGCTCCGGCGCCGCCTCGGCGCCGACCGGGCCGAGGACGCGTTCCAGGAGACGTTCCTGCGGGCGCTGCGGGCGTACGGCCGGCTGGATCACGGCGAGCACCTCCGGGCCTGGGTCCTCACCATCGCGCACAACGTCGCGCTCGACGCCCTCAGGCGGGCGCGACCGAGCGGAGAGCTCGTCGAGACAGGCGCCGAGGACTCGCCCCCCGCATACCGCGAGCTCGCCGATCTGACGGACGGGCTCCCCCCGAAGGAGCGCGCCGCCGTCGTGCTCCGGTACGGCTACGACCTCTCGTACGACCAGATCGCGTCCGCGCTCGGCTCGAGCCCGGACGCGGCCCGCCAAGCCGCGTCCGCGGGCGTCCGCCGGCTTCGAAGGAGGAGCACATGACCGTTCCCGCCGACCTCGACCGCAGGTTCCGCGACGCCGCGCTCGCCCTCGAACTCGTGGACGTGGGCTACGACGTCGTCGAGACGCCAGTCGGGCCTCTCTTCGTGGCCGTCTCGCCGCGGGGGCTCGCTGCGATCTCCTTCGACGACGAGCCGGAGCACCACCTCGAGCGGCTCGCCCGCATCGCCGGCCCCGGCGTCCTGCGCTCGTCTCGCGCGATCGACGCCGCGCACCGCGAGCTCGACGAGTACTTCGCCGGGCGCCGCCGCGCGTTCGACCTCGCGCTCGACCTCCGTGCCCTCCCCCCGTTCACGGTCTCCGTGCTCGGTGAGCTCGCACGCGTCCCGTACGGCGCGACGACCACGTACGCGGAGCTCGCCGCGCGCGTCGGCCGGCCGCGCGCCGCCCGGGCCGTCGGGACGGTCATGCACCGCAACCGCATCCCCATCGTGCTCCCGTGCCACCGCGTCGTCGGCTCGAACGGGAGCCTCGTCGGCTACGCGGGCGGGCTCGAGATCAAGGAGAAGCTCCTCGAGCTCGAGGGCGCGCTCCCGTAGCGGCGCGGGCTACTCGAGCAGGCGGTAGCCGACCCCCCATACGTTCACGACGAAGCGGTCGTCCGGGGAGACGCAGAGCTTCTTCCGGATCCGTGAGGCGTGGGACTCCAGGGTCCTCGTCCGGCCGAGCGCCTGGAAGCCCCAGACCTGCCGTAGGAGCTCCTCCTTCGTGAACACGCGATACGGGTCGCCGGCGAGCTTCACCACGAGGTCGAACTCCTTCGCCGACAGCTTGATCGGGACGTCGCGGACGGTCACGCGCCGCGTCGGGCGGTCGATCGTGAGCTCGCCGGCGACGATCTCGTCCCCGGCGCCGTTCGTGCGCCTCAGGAGCGCGCGGATGCGCGCCAGCAGCTCCTCGTAGGCGAAGGGCCGCCCGAGCACGTCGTCGGCGCCCCGCTCGAGCGCGCGCACGCGTTCGACCGGGTCCGAGGTCGGCGCGATGACGATGACGGGGACGTTGCGATCCCACGTCCTTCCCGGCTCGCCCTCCCGAAGGCGCAGGCACAGGTCGAGCTCCGCGAGGAGGACGAGATCGGGCTGCGTCCGCTCGACGAGCTCGAGCGCCTCGTGCCGCCGCGCGCACCCGAGGACGTCGAAGCCGTCGTCGCGGAGGTGGCGGCCCAGGTACTCCCGGGTCTCGGGCTCCGGCTCCGCGAGGAGGACGGCGCTGGGCATGCCGACGACCGTAGCCCGCCCCCCGCGCCGACGCCAGATGTCCTTTTCGGCAAGAGCGTCACAAGACTTCCGCCGGGGGCACGTCGCCTCGGGACAGGGGGGCCGGCTACAGCCGGCCGTGCCGGAGGATGCCCCAGACCAGCCAGATCCCGAAGACGCCCGAGATGAGGAAGCCGACGAGGGCGAGCAGGTTGAGCCCGAGCGCGTGCGGCCCCTCTTCCGCGAACACGCCGATGATCGCCGACCCGAGGAGGCCGCCGACGACGACGAGCGCCACGGCGAGGCGGTTCGACGCCTGGTCGAGGTGCTCGTCGAGCTGGTCGATGCCGGGGTTCTCGATGCGAACCTGGAACGTCCCGTCCCGGAGGCGCTCGAGGACGTCGCTCACCTGGTGCGGCAGCTCCCGGGCGACGGAGCCGAGCGCGAATGCCTCCGCCCGCGTGCGCTGCGCGATCGCGCGAGGCTGGAAGCGATCGGCGAGTAGCCCCTTGGCGTAGGGGCGCGCGACCTCGAAGACGTTGAACTCCGGGTACACCTCCTGCCCGACCGAGGCGAGCGTCGCGATCGCCTTGTCGAGCATCACGAACCGGCTCGGGAGCTTCAAGTTCAGCGAGTAGATGAGGGCGAACGCCTCGCGGATCACCTGGATGGGGTCGATGTCCGAGAGCCGCGCGCCGTAGTAGCGGTCGAAGAGCGTCCGCAGCTCGGCGCGGAGCTCGAGCTCCCGGTCGAGGTCGTACCGCACGCCGAGCTCGCGGAGGTGGCGCGGGATCGCGTCGACGTTCTCGGTCGCGGCGGCGACGAAGAGCCGCGTCAGCTTCGCCATGTCGTCGTCGGTGAGCTTCCCGGCCTGGCCGAAGTCGACGAGCCCGATCACGCCCCCGTCGAGCACGAAGATGTTCGCGGGGTGCGGATCGGAGTGGAAGAAGCCGTGCCGGAACACCATCGTCATCCACGCGTCCGCGAGCCGGTAGGCGACCTCGCGGCGCTCGTCCGGCTGCATGGGCTCGAGGTCGAGGTCGGAGACCTTCGTCCCTCGGAGGAACTCGAGCGTCAGCACGCGCCCCGTCGAGTACCGGCGGATGACGCGGGGCACGACGACGCGCTCGTCGCGCTCGAAGTTCCGGCGGAAGATCTCCGCGTTCCGCGCCTCGTGCCGGAAGTCGAGCTCGAGGCGGATCGACCTCGCGAACTCGTCCACGATCTCCTGCGGATCCATGAACTCGAGCGCCTTGACGCGCTCCTTCAGGAGCCGCGCCGCCTGGTACAGCAGCCCGAGGTCGGCCTCGATCTGCCTCGCCGCCGCCGGTCGCTGCACTTTCACCGCGACCTCCTGCCCGTCCGGGAGCACCGCGCGGTGGACCTGGCCGATCGAGGCCGATGCGATCGGCGTCGGGTCGAGCTCGAGGAACGCCTGCTCGACGGTGAGGTCGAGCTCCTCCTCGAGGACGCCGCGCACGTCGTCGAAGGGGAGCGGCGAGACGGCGTCCTGCAGCCCGCGCAGCTCGGCGACGATGTCGGGCGGAACGACGTCCGGGCGGGTCGAGAGCAGCTGCCCGAACTTGACGAACGTCGGGCCGAGCTCGTCGAGCATCTCGCGGAGCCGTCGTCCGCGATCGGAGGCGGTGGCCTCGCGCGCGCCGTCGCCCCCGGGAACGAGGTCGCCGAGGCGGTTCCGGCGCAGGGCGTAGCCGAACCCGTGCTTCGCGGCGACCTGGGCGATCTCGGACAGGCGCCCGAAGCTCCGCGAAGGGCCTGCCTGCGTCGCCATGCGCGGATTGTAGGAGGCTCGGTCGCCTCCTCCCGCGCGCGCCCTCCTACCCGGCGTCGTCGGGCGCCTTCGTCGCGGCGCCGCCCTGCCCGCGCTCGAGGAGCTTCAGGCGGTGCTCCACCTGCGCGACGCGGAGCTCGAGCTCGTCGAGCGCCGTCCGCGAGGCGACGCCGAGCTCCTCCGTGATCCGGGTCGCAGTCGCTCCGGTCGAGTCCCCGAGGCGGCTCGCCTCCCGCCGCCAGCTCTCGAGGACGTCGGAGATGGCCGCGCGAACCTCGTCCCGTTCGACGCCGAGCCGGCGGCCGATCTCGTCCGCGAGCTCGTCCACGCGCTGGGCGAGCGCGGCGAGGCCGCCGAGCCCGGCGAGGGTCAGCGTCTCGAGCGGCCCGCGCTCGCTACCGCGCTCGGCCATGAGGTCTCGAGGCACGCCGCTGGCTGCGGCGCTCACGCTTCGAGGATGCCGGCCCGGGCGCCGGAGGCGCCGGCGCCGCGGCGACCGGAGCCTCGACGACGGCGGCCGCGGCGGTCTCCTCGGCGAGGATCTGCCCGGCTTCCACGGCGAGCGTACCCCCGACCGTCGCGGTTCCCGCGAGCGCGCCGAGGTCGTCCCTGCGTCGCGCGAACTCCGGTTCCCGCTCCTTCAGCGCCGCGAGGAGCGGCGCGGCGAGGAAGATGGACGAGTACGACCCGGCCCCGATGCCGATGAGGAGCGCGAAGGCGAAGTCCTTGAGCGTGTCGCCGCCGAAGAAGTAGAGCGCGGCGACCGGGAGCAGCGTGATGAACGTCGTCGCGAGCGAGCGAGGGATGACCTCCCACAGCGACACGTTCCCGATCACGCGGAACGACGCGCGCTTCATCAGCGGGACGTTCTCCCGGATGCGGTCGAAGATGATGATCGTGTCGTACATCGAGTACCCGAGGATCGTGAGCAGCGCGGCCACCGTCGCCGTCGTCAACTCTCGCCCGGTGAGCGCGTAGATCCCGATCGCGATCAGGAGGTCGTGCGCGAGCGCGACGATCACGCCCACCGAGTACTTCCACTGGAAGCGGAACGAGATGTAGACGACCATGAGGAAGAGGCTGACGAGGATGGCGAGCAGCGCGTTGTTCGCGATCTGGCGCCCGAAGCTCTCCGAGACGTTCTTCGCGCCGAAGGACGTGGCGTCCACGGCGGTCGCGAGATCCTCCTGGAGACGGGTCTGCTCGGCGCTCGTGAGCGACTCGGTCCTGATCTGGAAGGACGTGTACTGCCCGTCGACGGACGGGCCGCGACCCTGGATGACGGCCCCGCCCTGGCCGATCTTCGCGGCCTCCGCCCGCACCTCCTCGAGCGACGTGGGCTCCGGCGTCCGGAACGAGATCTGCGTCCCGCCCTTGAAGTCGATGCCGAGGTTCAGCCCCTGGACGGCGATCGCCGCGATCGAGATCGCGACGACCGCGCCCGACACCGCGAACCAGATCCGCCGCTTGCCGATGTAGTCGATCCGCAGCCAGCGCGGCAGCCCTTCACCCGTCGCGCCCATGAGGCGCGGGTTGTCGAGCCATCCGAAGCCGCTGAGGAGCGCGAGGATCGCGCGCGTCGCGAGCACCGCCGTGAGGAGCGAGAGCGCCGTGCCGATGAGGAGCATGAGCGCGAAGCCCCGCACGCTCGCGGTCGCGACGGCGAACAGCACCATGGCCGTGATCGCGGTGACGACGTTCGCGTCGATGATCGTCGCGAAGCCCTTCTTGTAGCCCTGGGCGATGGAGGCGCGCATGGACTTCCCGGCGCGCACCTCTTCCTTGATGCGCTCGAAGATGACGATGTTCGCGTCCGCGGCGACGCCGAACGTGAGGACGAGCCCTGCGAACCCGGGCAGCGTGAGCGTCACGTTGAAGAGGAGGATTGTCGCGTACAGGAACGCGGCGTAGATCAGCAGGCCGACGACCGCGACGACGCCGAGGAAGCGGTAGAAGAGGAGCAGGAAGATGACGACGAGCACGAGCCCCGCGAAGGCCGCCTTCCACGCCTCCTGCAGCGAGTCCTTGCCGAGCGTCGCCGAGATGTCCGTGCGGTCGAGCGTCTCGAACTTCACCGGCAGGGCGCCGGTCTGGAGGACGACGGCGATGTCCTTCGCCTCCTGGATCGAGTCCAGCCCCTCGATCTGCGCCCGTCCTCCGCCGATGCCTCCGGACAGGCTCGAGTCCGTGTAGTCGATCTGCGGCCAGGTCCTGATCTCGCGGTCGAGCACGATGGCGAAGTGCTGCGGCGCGTTCCGCAGCTTGCCGCGGATGTACTCGTCGCGGGTGATCTTCTCGAACTTGCCCGACCCGGACCCCGTGAACTCCATCGTCACGATCGGTCGGTTGCCGCCGCCGGGGCTCGTGTCGAAGTCGGCGCGCGTCCCCGAGAGCTTGAGGTCCTCTCCCGTCATCTGCGGGATGTCCGGCGGCTCGTACTTGAAGAGGTAGTAGTAGGTCTGCGTCGGCGGCACGCCGGCGCCCTGGCCACCCGGGCAGACGGCGGCAGCACGCTGGCCCGGATCGGACGTGCCGCACGTGATCACGACCATCCCGTCGGGAACCGCGTAGAGGTCGAGGTTCTCCGGGAGCTCCCCTCCGTACTTCTTCAGAGCACGCTCCTCCGACCCGAACGGGCCCGCGACGACCTTCTTCGTCTTCGGGTCGACGACGTACCAGGCGTCCGACTTCCCGTCCTCGACCTGCGACTGCACCTTCGAGAGCAGCTCGTACAGCGACGCGTGCTCGACGGGCAGTCCCTGGATCGAGATCGACGGCCCCGTGAGCGAGGTCTCGAGGTCGTAGAGCTCGAGCTGCGCGGTGGTGCCGATGATCTCGGCGGCGGACTCGGGATCCTTCACGCCCGGGAGCTGGATGACGATCTGGTCCGAGCCCTGCGTGTAGATCGACGGCTCGGAGACTCCGAGCTTGTCGACGCGGTTCCGCATGATGTCCACGGAGCGGTCGAGGTCGTCGCTCGTGAGCTCGCGGTCGGGCGGCGGGACCGCCTGGAGGGTGACCTCGAGGCCGCCTTGGAGGTCGAGGCCGAGGGTCGGCTTCTTCTGCAGCGGCGAGCCCGGCAGCGCGAAGAGCGCCACCGCGGCGAGGGCTGCGGCCAGGAGGCCGACGACGATGACGGATGCGCGCCGGTTCACGTTCGGAGCCCCACGTTACCCCCGGCGCTCGCCGTCCGCGCCCTCGGCATCGGTGCCCCTAACCGCATCTTCGCCGTCCGCAACCCCACCTTCATCGGCGACCTCCGGGCCGTCGTCCTCGGTCGCGTCGCCCTCGATAACGTCCTCCTCGTCGTCCTCCTCCGGCGGCAGGACGGCGGCGATCCCGCGCCGGGTCATGTGGACGCTCAAGCCGTCCGCGACCTCGACGACGATGTCGTCCCCGTCGGCCTCGGTGATCGTGCCGTAGATGCCGCCGGTCGTGAGGATGTCGTCGCCGACGCCGGCCGCGTCGATCATCGCCTGCTGCTGCGCCTGCCGCTGCCGCTGGGGGCGAATCATCAGCACGTACATGACGACGAGCATCAGAACCATCACGATCACGAAGCTCACGGGGCCTCCTCGGGGAGAGCGGCGAGCCGCGCGAGCGCACGCTCCCGGAAGCTCGAGAACGTCCCTCGCTCGATCGCCGCTCGCGCTTGCGCAGTCAGGTCGAGTACGAAGCGCAGATTATGCAGGCTCAGCAGGCGCAGCCCGAGCATCTCGCCCTGGGTCACGAGATGTCGGACGTACGCGCGGGAGAACCGTTCGCACGCGGGGCACGGGCACACGGGATCGAGCGGCCCCGGATCGTCGCGGAAGCGCGCGTTGCGGAGGTTGAGCCTCCCCTCCCAGGTCAGCGCGGAGCCCGTGCGCGCGGTGCGCGTGGGGAGCACGCAGTCGAAGAGGTCGATCCCGCGGGCGATCACCTCCACGATCCCGACGGGATCGCCGATGCCCATGAAGTACCGCGGCCGCTCGGAAGGAAGGAGCGGCGCGGCCCACGCGACGCAGTCGAGCATCTCCTCCCTCTCCTCGCCCACGGCGAGGCCACCCAGCGCGAAGCCGTCGAAGGGGAGCGCGGTGATCTCCGCGACGGAGCGGCTCCGGAGCTCGCGGTCGGTCCCGCCCTGCGAGATGCCGAAGCGGAGCTGCCCGTCCGCCCGCCGTGCGTCGACCTGACGCTCGGCCCAGCGGGTCGTGAGCTCGACGGCACGCTCGAGCTCGCTGCGGGGCGCGCCGGAGGGCAGGCAGACGTCGAGGCACATCGCGACGTCGGAGCCGAGGTGCCGCTGGATCTCTGCGACGCCCTCGGGGGTGAACCGCGCGTCCGAGCCGTCGTAGACGGAGCGAAAGGTGACGCCGTCGTCGTCGAGGCTGCGGATCGTGTCGCGCAGCGAGAAGATCTGGAAACCGCCCGAGTCGGTCAGGATCGGCCCCGTCCAGCCCGAGAAGGCGTGGAGGCTGCCGAGCTCGCCGATCAGGCGCTCCCCCGGCCGGAAGTGGAGGTGGTACGCGTTGGCGAGCACGACGTCCGCCCCGAGCGCCCGCACCTCGTCGGGATGGAGCGACTTCACGGTCGCCTTCGTGCCGACGGGCATGAACGCGGGGGTCCGAATGTCCCCGCGCCCGGTCGTGAGGACGCCCGCGCGGGCCTGCCCGTCGGTCGCCACGACCCGGAAGCTCATCCGCTCCCACCCGGGTCACCCGCGCCACCCGCGCCCTCCGCCTTCCGGGGCCACCCCTCGCCTCCTCCCGCTTCGAGCCTATCGCGGAAGCGCTCACGAGTGGTGAGCGAGAGCGTGCCGAGAGCATGCCGACTGCGCTCGCCCGCAGCCGTCACAGCGCCACCATCGCGTCGCCGAACGAGTAGAAGCGGTACCGCTCCCCGACGGCGACCTCGTACACCCTGCGGAGCTCCTCGACGCCCACGAACGCCATGACAAGCGCGAGGAGCGTCGTGCGCGGGAGGTGGAAGTTCGTCAGGAGGGCGTCGACCCGGCGGAACGCGAAGCCGGGCGTCACGAACAGCGTCGTGCGGCCCGAGAGCTCCCCCGTCCTCGCGACCGTCTCGAGGACGCGCACCGTCGTCGTTCCGGCGGCGAGGACGCGCGGCGCAGCCGCGATCCGCTCCCAGGCGTCCCCATCGACGCGGTACCGCTCGCCGTGGAGGACGTGCTCCTCGAGCGTCGCCGACGACACCGGCCGGAACGTGTCCAGGCCGACGTGGAGGGTCACCCGCTCGGGTCGCAGGCGCCGCACGAGCTCGGGCGTGAGGTGCAGGCCGGCGGTCGGCGCGGCGGCCGAGCCCGGCTCGCGCGCGTACACCGTCTGGAATCGGTCGGGATCGGCCAGGGGCTCGTGGATGTAGGGCGGGAGCGGCACCTCGCCCCGAGGCTCTCCGACGAGGCGCACGAGCCATCGTCCCTCACCGAGCGCCTCGAGGAGACGGACCTCGCCCAGGTCCTCGCCCGGCCGCAGCCGGCCCGAAGGCCGCGCGAGCGCCTCCCACGTGCCCTCGTCGTCGACGGCCTCGAGGAGGAGCACCTCCACGGCGCCGCCGGAGGAGCGGCGGAGCCGCAGCCGCCCCGGCACGACGCGCGTGTCGTTCACGACCACGAGCTCGCCGCAGAGGATCTCGGGCAGCTCCGACACGACCCGGTGCTCGATCTCGCCGCTCGACCTCCGGTAGACGAGGAGACGCGCCGCGTCGCGGGGCTCGACCGGCGTCTGGGCGACGAGGTCGGCCGGGAGGTCGTAGTCGAGGAGCGAGCTGTCCATCCGGCGCTGAGAGTAGCCTCGGCGCCCATGGACACCCTTGCACTGGAGCGCGCCGAGAGGCGCATCGCGGACGCTGCCGCCGGCAGGCCCGCGCAGGCGGACCTCGAGGCAGCCCTCGAGAGGTCGCGGGACCAGATCGAGGCGCTCGCGGTCGCCGCCGCCGAGCTCGAGGCGTCGATCCCGGCGCAGGTCGGGGAGGCCGTGCGGGACGGCTTGCGCAGCGAGGTGCTCCCCGTCGGGCGCCACATCGCCGAGATCCGCGGGCTCCTCAACCAGGCGATCCGCCGGCTCGAGCGGCTCGAGGGCGACCTCCTCGCGGAGCGGCACGCCCGCGTCGACGACCTCGCGCTTCTCGTCGACCTCGTGAGCTCCGGCTGGCGAGGCGTCGACGAGCGGCTCGCGCGGCTCGAGCGGGCGCAGGCCGGTTCCGACGTCTTCGAGCGCCTCGCCCGCGAGGAAGCGCACCGGCTCGAGCGCGCCGCCGCGGCCTGAGCGACCGCGCGGCCGCTACGACGCGGACTGGCCGGCGGGCAGCACGAGCCGGAACCGGCTGCCGCGACCGACCTGCGACTCGAGCTCGACCGACCCGCCGAGCGCGACTGCGAGCTCCTTCGCGATCGGGAGCCCGAGCCCCGTGCCGTTCGTGTCGTCCGAGACGAACGCGTCGAAGATACGCGCGCTGTCGTCGGGAGCGATCCCGGGACCGGTGTCGCGGACGTCCACGGAGACGAGGCCGTTCGACGAGGCCAGCTCGAGGTCGATCCTGCCGCCGTCAGGCGTCCAGCGGAAGGCGTTCGAGAGCAGGTTCGTGATGACCTGGAGCACGCGGTCGCCGTCCGAGACGAGGACCGGCGCCTCGTCCGCCCCTTGGAGCCGGTAGTCGATGTCGCGGCGTCTCGCTTCCTCGGCGAAGGCCCCGTAGGCCTGGTCGAGGAGCTGGTCGAGGTGCACCTCCTCGTGGCGGACCGTGAACCGGTGGGCCTGGAGCTTCGCGAGGTCGAGGACGTCGCCGACGAGGCGCTCGAGCCGATCCGTCTCTGCCGCGACGATGTCGAGCGAGGCGCTCACCGCCTCCGGCTCGGTGACGATGCCCTCCCGGATCGCCTCGACGTGCCCCCGGATGGCCGTCAGGGGCGTCCGGAGCTCGTGGGAGACGGACATGAGGAACGAGCGCTTCAGGCGCTCCGCCTCGGCGAGCTTCTCGACCATCCCGCGGAACCGCTCCGTCAGGACGGAGATCTCGTCGGTTCCCCGAGACGGGGGGATCTCGACGTCGTACCGGCCCTCGGCGACCTCCTCGGTCGCCCGGGCAAGCGCGCGCACGGGCTCCGTCAGTCGACGCGACAGCCACCAGCTGAGCACTGCGGCGAGCGCGATGCCCGCGGCGAGCGCCAGCGAGAGCCGCACGAACAGCGTCAGCCACTGCTCGCGGAGCTCGGCGACCGGCTTCGCCACGACGAGCCAGCCGAAGGGCTCCGTCCCCTGCACGAGCTGGACGGGCTGCGCAGCGGCGAGGAAGCGCCGGTCCTCGCCGGGCGGCGTGAACTCGAGGATCGTCAGCTCGTCGCGATCGAGCTCCGTGCTCCCGAGCGCGCTCCGCGGCAGCCTGGTGAGGCCGAAGCGCTGTCCGGGGAACAGGGAGGCGCCGACGTAGAAGAGCTCGTCGCCCGTGGCGAGCTCGAGCTTCTCGGCGGCGAACTCGGGGGCCTTCGCCCCCTCGTCCGAGGAGCGGAGCGCGGACTCGGCGTACAGGGAGGCGAGCCCGGCCGCCTCCCGCCGGAGCTCGTCGACCGACTGCTTCCGCGTCACGTCCCGGAACAGCCCCGCGGCCAGCGCGATCGAGACGAGGCCGAAGACGAGGACGACTGCGAGGAAGAGCGCCGTCAGACGGAACCGGAGCGTTCCGAGCACAGTTGCCAGGGTAGCCCGTCAGCCGGCCTGCGCCGAGGCGCGCTCGGAGGCGACCTTGTAGCCCACGCCCCACACCGTCACGATCGGCGAGGCGTCGCCGAGCTTGCGCCGGATCTGGCGCACGTGGACGTCGACGGTGCGGGTGTCGCCCGCGAAGGTGTAGCCCCAGACGCGCTCGAGCAGCTGATCCCGGGTCAGCACGATCCCGCGGTGGTCGAGGAGCTCCCAGAGGAGGTCGAACTCCTTCGGCGCGAGGCGGATCTCCTCGTCCCCGACGAAGACCTCGCGCTTCCCGGCGTTGACCGCGAGGTCGCCGTGCCTGATCTCGTCGGCCTCGCTCTTGCGCCGCTCTGGCGCTGCTCGCCGGAGGACGCTCTTCACGCGTGCGACGAGCTCCCGGGGGTTGAACGGCTTCGTCATGTAGTCGTCCGCGCCGACCTCGAGGCCGATGATCTTGTCGATGTCCTCGTCGCGAGCCGTGAGCATGAGGATCGGGACGTCCGAGGTCTTGCGGATCCGGCGGCAGAGCTCGACCCCGTCCCCATCGGGCAGGTTGAGGTCGAGCACGACGAGCGCCGGCGACTCCGAGGCGAGCTCGAGGAGCGCCGCCTGGGCGGAGGCCGCCGTGGTCACCGTGTAGCCGGCGTTCCGGAGGTACGCGGCCACGAAGGTCGCGATCGACGTCTCGTCCTCGACGACGAGGATCGTGTGCGGCACAGTCACCGCGACACCTTGCCCGTTGGGAGCGCGAGCGTGAACCGCGTGGGGTCGGGCGGGAGCGGGAGGCACTGCTCGGGCTCGACGCCGCAGTCCACGCCGTCCAGGGAGTACACCCCGACGTCGTCACCCGAGAACCGCGGCTCCCCGTCGAGGATCGCGAAGCCCTTGCCGACCGCCGAGACGTCGATCCCGGACCCGCGCGCGACGACTCTGTACCCGCCGCCGAGCATCCGGAAGCGCAGCCCCTGGCCCCGGTACACGACGGTGCGCGGGCCGATGCGCTCCTGCGTGACCCTGCGCCCCACGACGAGGGCCACGAAGCGGTCGGCGGGGGTCTGGTCGGTGACCCGGAGCGACCCCGAGGAGAGCCGACCGAGGATCGACCCGCGCAGGTCGAGCATGACGAGCCCCCTCCCGCGCTCGACGGACAGCGTGCCGCCGTCGGGCTCGGCCGCGGACGCGCCGCCCAGGACGGCGGCGGCGAGCGCAGAGAAGCAGGCGAGAAGGGCGAGGATCCGCATCACTCCACCGTAGTATCGGCGCCCGCCGTGTGACCGCGGTGAGAGGCGTGTAAGGAGACTGTAAGCCGGGTCGGTCGGTAGCGGGCCAGCTCGACGTGGGTCGGTTCGAGCCGGGCGGGTGACGAGGACGATCGCGACCCCCACGCGGCGACGAGCGCCGGCCCTTCCAGCCGCGCGAGCCCGCCGTCGGGCACGAACACGCGCGTCTGATCCTGAGCGCGGAGACGAGCCCCACCTGCCTGCGAGAGATCAGCGCGACGGCGAGGCCGCCCACGAGCAGCGCGAGCAAGAGCGCGATCTCCATGGAACCCGCCTAGCCGACGGCGCCGGCCCTGCGAGGGGCCGCGGGGCGGGCGGCCCGAGCGGGCGCGAGTCCGCCCCGCGGGTAGGCTCATCGCTCCATGGCCGGGCTCGCGATCGGGATCTTCGTCGTCGCGCTCGCCGCGCTCGCGCTCGACTGGACGCACCGGACGAAGATCGCGCTCGCGGGGGCCTCGGCGATGGTCGTGCTCGGCGTCGTCGACCAGGAGCAGGCGGTCGAGGCGATCGACTGGCCGACGCTCGGGCTGCTCGCCGGGATGATGGTGATCGTCGCCCTCACCGAGCCGACCGGGATCTTCACGTACGTCGCGCTCCGCTCGGCGCAGCTCGCGCGCGGCAACCCGATCCTGCTCGTCCTCATGCTCTCCCTCATGACGGGCGTCCTCTCAGCCTTCCTCGACAACCTCACGTCGATCCTGCTCGTGGTTCCGATCACGCTGCTCATCGCAGACATCCTTCGGATCCCGCCGATACCCCTCGTGCTCGTCCAGGTGCTCGCGAGCAACATCGGCGGAACCGCGACCCTCATCGGCGACCCGCCGAACATCCTCATCGGGTCGCATCGCCCGGAGCTCTCGTTCCTGGACTTCATCGTCAACCTCGCTCCGGTCGCGCTCGTGACCCTGCTGGTCGCATCCACGATCCTCGCCCTCGTCTACCGGCGGCGGCTGACTCCCGAGCCCGAGCGGGCGAGGCGGATCGCCGAGCTCGACCCCGGCGAGGACATGCGGAAGGCCGACAAGGTGAAACGCACGCTCGCCGTCCTCGTCGGGACGATCGTCGCCTTCTTCCTCCACAGCCTCCTCCACCTGGAACCGGCGGTCGTCGCGCTCGTCGGCGCCACGGTGATGCTCCTCGTCGCGGCCGACGACGTCGAGGACGCCCTCGCCCGCGTGGAGTGGTCGACGCTCCTCTTCTTCATCGGGCTCTTCGTGATGGTCGGAGGGCTCGTCGAGCAGGGCGTCGTGGACGACGTCGCGACGTGGCTCTCCGACGCCACGGAGGGCTCGCGCACGAAGGAGGGGCTCGTCATCCTCTGGGGCTCGGCCGCGGGCTCCGCGCTCGTGGACAACATCCCGTTCACGACGGCGATGCTCCCCGTCGTCGACGAGATCCAGGGCGAGGAGTTCGACGCCGCGCTCTGGTGGTCGCTCGCGCTCGGTGCGTGCTTCGGCGGGAACGCGACGATGGTCGCCGCCGCGGCGAACGTCGCCGCGACCGGGATCCTCGAGCGCACCGGGCACCGCGTCACCTTCCTGCAGTTCCTCGTCGTCGGCCTGCCGATCACGCTCGTCTCGCTCGTGATCGCGACCGCCTATCTTCTCGTCTTCCAGCTCTGATGGCACTCCGCGACCTCGCGCTCAACGACACGTCGGTCCCCTCCACGGCGACGCTCGCCGAGGCGGTCGCGGCGCTCTTCGAGGCGAACGTTCCCGCGCTCGCGGTCGTGGACGGGGAGGGCCGGGTCGTCGGGATCTTCTCGGAGGGAGACCTCCTCCGAGCCGTCTTCCCCGGGTACCTCGCCGAGATCGGCCACACGAGCTTCCTGCCCGACGACGCCGGGGAGCTGGACGAGCTCGCGAGCCGCGCGCGCAGCCGTCCGATCGGCGACCTCGCTCGCCGCGTCGAGCTCCTGAACGCCGACGACAGCCAGCTGCACGCCGCAGCGCGGCTGATGCACACGGGCGAGGACGCGCTGCCGGTCGTCGACGGCACGCGGTTCCTCGGGATGCTCTCGGTCGCGGCCCTCTGTCACGCGCGGCTCGACCGCGCACCGGACGGGTGATGCCCCTCGCAGCCTCGCCGGCTCTCGCCGCGACGCTCGTCGACCTCTTCGTCGTCCTCCTCGCTGCGAAGGCCGGAGACGAGCTCTTCAAGCGAATGGGTCAGCCGGGCATCGTCGGCGAGATCCTCGCCGGGGTGCTCGTCGGCCCGGCGGTGCTCGGCTGGGTCGAGCCGGGCGAGACGATCGAGGTGTTCGCGGAGCTCGGAGCCGTCTTCCTCCTCTTCTGGGTGGGGCTGGAGACGAAGCTCGACGACATCCGCGCGGTCGGGAGGACGGCGGGGCTCGTCGGGCTCCTCGGCGTCATCCTGCCGTTCGCAGGCGGCGCAGGCTTCGCCGCCGCCCTCGGCGAGGAGACGGCCGTCGTCGTGTTCATGGGGGCAGCCCTGGTCGCGACGAGCGTGGGGATCACCTCGGCCGTGCTCGCCGAGCTCGGGCTCGTCACGACCCCGCCGGGCAGGACGATCCTCGGCGCGGCCGTCGTCGACGACGTGCTCGCGATGCTGATCCTCGGCGTGGCAGTCGGGATCGCCGGGGGCGGGGGCGCCGACTTCGCGAGCCTCGCGTTCTCGACCGCGCTCGCAATCGGGTTCGTGGTGTTCGTCGCCCTCGGGGGGACGAGGTTCATGCAGAGCCGCCCGGGGATCCTGAAGGCGCCGAGGTTCTCGGAGTCGCCGCTCCTCCCGGCCGTGATCCTGTGCCTCGGCCTCGCAGCCCTGTCGGCCCAGATCGGGCTCGCGGCGATCATCGGGGCCTTCCTTGCCGGGATGGTGGTCGCGGAGACGCGGGAGCAGCACCCGATCGAGGAGGAGGTGGCGCCGCTCTACGCCTTCTTCCCGCCGTTCTTCTTCGCGTTCATCGGCCTCCAGCTCGACCCGGGGAGCTACACGGACGGGCGAACCCTGGGCCTGCTCGCAGCCGTGACCGTCATCGCCGTGGCGACGAAGTTCGTGGGCGCGTGGCTCGGAGCCCGGTCCCTCGGGCGGCGGGAGGCGACGATCGTCGGGGTCGGGATGGTCCCGCGCGGCGAGGTCGGGATCGTCATCGCGGGCGTCGCCCTCGCCGAGGGCGCCGTCAGCGAGGAGTTCTTCGCGGTCGTCGTCGGGATGTCAGTAGTGACGACCCTCCTGGCGCCGCCCGTCCTCCGGGCGGTGTCCCGGCCTGCGGCTCAGTCGTAGACGTAGAAGCCGCGGCCGCTCTTGCGGCCGAGCAGGCCGGCGTTCCGCATCGCGACGATGCGAGGCGGGGGCGCCATCCGCGGCTCCCTGAGCTTCTCGTAGAGCGCCTCCGACGCGTGCACGTGCACGTCGATCCCGACGAGGTCGACGAGCGTGCAGGGCCCCATCGGCCAGCCGGCGCCTGCCGTCATGGCCGTGTCGAGGTCCTCCGGGGAGACGCGCGCCTCGTCCAGGACGCGCAGGCAGTCGTTCAGGAGCGGGATGAGCACCCGGTTGACGACGAACCCGGGGGTGTCGTGGCAGCGGATCGGCCGCTTCCCCATCCGCTCGCCGACGGCGAAGGCGGCCTCCACGGCATCGTCGGCGGAGAGCTCGGCACGCACGACCTCGACGAGGGGCATGAGCGGCGCCGGGTTGAAGAAGTGCATGCCGACGACCCGCTCCGGCGTCGCGGTGGCGGCGGCGATCTCCGTCACCGAGAGGGCGGACGTGTTCGTCGCGAGGATCGCGTCCGGACGGACGATGCTCTCGAGCTCCGCGAAGAGCGCGCGCTTCGCTGCGAGATCCTCGACGATCGCCTCGATGACGAGGTCACAGCCGTCGAGCGCCGAGAGGTCGGTCGTCGTCGAGAGCCGCGCGAGCGCCGCCGCGCGTTCCTCGGAGGTCATCCGCTCCTTGTCGACCTTCCGCTGCAGGAAGTGCGCGATCCGCTGCCGCGCGGCCTCCCCCAGCTCGTCGGTGACCTCCCGGCCGACGACGTCGTAGCCGGCCTCGATCGCCAGCTGCGCGATCCCGCCCCCCATCGCGCCGAGGCCGACGACGCCGAGCGTGCGAATCTCCGGTGCGCTCACAGGGCGCGATCCTAGTCGCGCGCGCGCCGCCGTTGCGGCGGGATCAGTGCCCGAGGCGGCGCCGGGAGACGTCGTCGACGCGGGAGTCGACGCCGGCGAGGGCCGCGAGCGGCCCGACGACGAGCAGCAAGACCACGATCACGAATCCGATCATGGCCGTATCGTGCGGCCCGGCCCTCGATCAGAGCAAGTCGGGTTGGAAGACGTTCCGATCAGCAGC
The DNA here is from genome assembly GCA_964578545.1 of uncultured Gaiellales bacterium. Classification (GTDB taxonomy): domain Bacteria; phylum Actinomycetota; class Thermoleophilia; order Gaiellales; family Gaiellaceae; genus GMQP-bins7. The sequence continues at coordinate 4,238 of CAZODN010000017.1, read as the reverse complement.
TCTGATCGAAACGGCGCACGTCAGAGCCGCTCGACGACGCCCGCGATCGCCTGCCCCTGACCGATGCACATGGTCGCGATGCCGAAGCGCCCCTCGCGTCGCTCGAGCTCGTTCAGGAGCGTCGCGGTGATGCGCGCGCCGGTCGCGCCGAGCGGGTGCCCGAGCGAGATGCCGCCGCCGTTCGGGTTCACGTCACCCGCCTCCCAGCGCTCGTGGAGCCCGGTGTCGGCGAGGAACTGGAGGACGACGGAGGCGAACGCCTCGTTGACCTCGATGACGGCAACGTCGTCCCAGGTGAGACCCGCCTTCGCGAGCGCCCGCGCGCTCGCCTCGGGGTTGCCGTGGAGCATGCGGTAGGGGTCGACGCCGGAGAGGCCGAAGGACACGAAGCGCGCCCGCGGCTCGAGACCGAGCCGCTCGACGGCATCGCCGCTCGCGAGGAGCATCGCCGCTGCGCCGTCGACGATCGAGCTCGAGTTGCCGGCGGTCACGACGCCGTCGGCCTTGAAGGCCGGCTGGAGCGAGGCCATCTTCTCGAGCGAGGTGTCTCGCCGTGGCGTCTCGTCGACGGCGAAGAGCACGACCGCGCCCCCCGCGCCGACCTCGACGGGGACGATCTCGTTCTCGAAGCGCCCCTCGTCGATCGCGCGCACCGCGCGCCGGTGGGACTCGAGCGAGTACTCGTCGAGCTCCTCGCGGGTCAAGCTCCACTCCTCGGCCAGGACTTCCGCGGAGATCCCCTGCGGCACGATCGGCCAGCGCTCGCCGATCTTGGGGTTCACGGCGCCCCACCCGAGATCGCCGAGGTTCGACCCCATCGGCACGCGCGTCATGTGCTCGACGCCCGCCGCGACGACGAGGTCGAGGTGCCCCGCCTGGATCGCAGCCGCGCCGTTGAAGGCGGCCTGCATGGACGACCCGCACTGCCGGTCGACCGTCGTCGCGCACACCGACTCCGGCCAGCCGGCCACGAGCACGGCTCCGCGACCCACGTTCAGGGCCTGTTCGGACACCTGGGTGACGCAGCCCATCTGGACGTCCTCGATCTCGCCCGGCTCGAGGTCCAGCCGTCCCACGAGGCCGTTCAGCACCTGCGCCGCGAGCTCGTCCGACCGCACCTCGGCGAGGGAGCCGCCACGCCGCCCGATCGGCGAGCGGACGGCATCGACGATGTACGCGTCTCGCACGGAGGGAAGGTACCACTCGCGGACGCGCAACTACACTCCCGCTCATGGCGACGGCCGTGACCGAGCGCAGGCTGCTCCTCGCCGGCGAGTGGATCGAGTCCGGCGAGTGGATCGAGGTCCGGTCGCCGTACGACGGCTCGCTCGTCGGGCGGGTTCCCGCGGTGGGCGCGGACGAGACGCGACGGGCGATCGACGCGGCCGAGCATGCGATGCGCGACCCCCTCCCGGCGCACGAGCGCGCGGCGATCCTCGACCGCGTCGCGTCGCTGATCGAGGAGCGGGCCGAGGAGATCGCCCGCACGATCTGCGCCGAGGCCGGGAAGCCGATGAAGGCGGCGCGCGTCGAGGCCTCCCGTGCGGTCTCGACGTTCACGATGGCGGCAGTCGAGGCGCGGAAGCTCGCGGGCGAGGTCGTCCCCATGGACGCGTCGGCCGCCGGAGCCGGAAAGCTCGCGTTCACGCTCCGCCTCCCGATCGGGGTCGTCGGCGCGATCTCGCCCTTCAACTTCCCGTTCAACCTCGTCGCGCACAAGCTCGCCCCTGCGCTCGCCGCTGGATGCGCCGTCGTGCTCAAGCCGGCCGGGGTGACTCCCCTCTCCGCGCTCCTCCTCGCCGAGCTCGAGGTCGAGGCGGGGCTCCCGCCGGGCTGGCTGAACGTCGTCTGCGGGCCGGCGTCCGAGATCGGCGACGTACTCGTCGAGGACGAGCGCGTCAAGCTCATCACGTTCACCGGCTCCGGGCCCGTGGGCTGGGGGATCCGCGAGCGGGCGCCGCGCAAGCGCGTGAACCTAGAGCTCGGGAACGCGACGCCGGTGATCGTCGCCGCCGACGCCGACCTCGACGACGTGGCCGCCCGGCTCGCCGCGCACGCCTTCTCGTTCGCGGGCCAGAGCTGCATCTCCGTGCAACGGATCTACGTCGAGCGCGAAGCGTACGCCGCCTTCGTCGAGCGGTTCGTCCCGCGCGTGGAGGCGCTCGTCGTCGGCGACCCGGCCGACGACGCCACCGACGTCGGCCCCGTCATCCAGCCGAAGGAGCGGGACCGGATCCTCTCGTGGATCGAGGAGGCGAAGGAGGCGGGGGCTGCGATCCTCACGGGCGGCACGCTCGCGGGCGAGCACCTGCGGCCGACGGTGATCGCCGACGCGCCGCCGGAGGCGAAGGTCTCGTGCCTGGAGGTCTTCGGCCCCGTGTGCACGGTGTCCGCGTACGACTCGCTCGAGGAGGCGATCGCCCTTGCGAACGCCACGCCCTACGGGCTGCAGGCGGGGATCTTCACGAGCGACGTGAAGACTGCGCTCCGCGCGGCTCGCGAGCTCGAGTTCGGCGGCGTGACGGTGAACGAGGCGCCGACGTTCCGGGCCGACCAGATGCCCTACGGCGGCGTGAAGGACTCCGGCAACACCCGCGAGGGCCCCGCGTACGCGATCCGGGAGATGACGGAGGAGCGGCTCGTCGTGCTCCAGCTCTGACATGGAGCGAAACGTCAAGAGGTCCGGCTCGGCTCGGTGGGACAGGTGCTGGTTTCGAGCAGCGGATGGCCCTGCGCAGCGACGGTGGATCAGACTGACATTCGCGGGTCGGGACCGCATGACTGGGAACCGTCGGGAGCTGCCTCCGTCTAGGGTCGCGGGTCACCCGGAGCGGGCGCCGCATAGAGCCGTCGAGGGTTCTCCGTGTGGTCGGGCGCATCCGCTGCTCGAACTTCCCCGCTCAGGCGCTCCTGAGCGGTTGCTCGGTGGCGATCGCCCACACGAAGCCGGCGAGCTCTCTCGCGCAGGCGACGACGATCTTCTGGGAGGGCTTGCCGCGGCCGGCCATCCGCTGCCAGCGGGCGTAGAGGCGCTGCTGGCAGCGCCAGGCGCGCTCGATCACGATCGCGTCCTGGCCGCGCTGGCGGCGGCCGAGCTCGTAGCCGACTGTCGGCCGCCGGCGACCATGCCAGGCGGCCTCGACCAGCAGGCGCCGCACGTGCGCGTTGCCGACCTTCGTGATCGATCCTCGCCGGCGCTGCTCGCCCGAGGAGTGCTCCGAGGGCACCAGGCCGACGAAGGCCGCGAACTCCGCGGCCGTTCGGAAGTGCTGGAAGTCGCCGATCTCGACCGCGAGCCCGAGCGCGGTCAGGGTGTCGACGCCGCGCAGGCAGCGCAGGCGCCCGACGAGCTCGCGCCAGGGGCCCTGCGCGGCCGCCTCGGCGATCGCCCGCTCGAGCGTCGCGATCCGCGCGTCGACGAGATCGAGCGCGTGCAGGTAGGTAGCGAAGGTCTGCTGCTGCGTCGCGAACTCGAACTGTTGCTCGGAGAGCCAGCGCCGCCGGCTCACGCCCCAGGCTCGCCCGGGCAGCGGACGCCCGTGCCGGAGGCAGAACTTCGACAGCCGGTGGCGGTCGCGCATGCGATCCAGACGCGCGTCCTCGCGCGCGCGGACGAGATCGCGGGCCGCCTCCAGCTCGCGCGAGGGCACGTAGATCGGCTCGAGCAGCCCGCCGGCGTGGAGTCGGGCGAGCCTGCGGGCGTCGCGCGGGTCGGTCTTGACCCGCTCACCCGGACGGGTCGGCACGAGGCCCGGGGCCACCACCTGACAGTCGATGCCGCCCTCGACCAGGTGGCGGTACAGGCCGAAGCCGGTCGGACCTGCCTCGTAGCAGCAGCGCACCTGCGGCCAGTGGCGCAGCGCACGGGCTACGGCCTCCTCGTCGTAGGAGAGGGTGCGCTCGTCGAGCAGCTCGTCGGCGCGAACCGCGGCGAGGCGGATGGACCTGGCGTGGACGTCCAGGCCGACGGTTACCGTCGTAGACTCGACCGTGGTCGGCGACCTCCGTATGTGGCTCTACCGGGCCACCCCCGGCAACCCACGACAGATGCGTAGGCGCCGACCACTCTCTGCCGTCGATCGGACGCCGCGGCCTGCGGGGCTACGGCTCCATCCTGTCTAGGAGAGTTGGGTTGTCGGCGATCCGGAGGCATTGCTCCCGCCGTCCGGCGCAAGTCGCACTGGCAGGGCGATCGATGCAATCGCCGATCTCAGCGGAGAGTCGGCGGTCGAGACGGC
>CAZODN010000016.1:0-31413 GCA_964578545.1 uncultured Gaiellales bacterium | reverse complement strand
GAGCCACAGGAGCCCGAGCCCGAGCACGGCGAAGAGGACGGCGAGCTGCGTGCGGGTGAGCGTGGCCGCGACGCTCGCTCCCGCGGCGGCGGCGAGGCGCCACCACGTCGGGTGTGCGAGCAGGCGAGCGATCAGCCAGAGCGTGAGCGTCGACAGCGGGTACGCCAGGGGCTCCTCGACGAGGATCGGCGAGTACGCGAGCGCCGGGACGGCCACCGCTGCCCCACCGGCCGCGAGCGCGTACCACTTCGGCACGACCATCCTGGCAAGCCCGTAGGCGGGGAAGAGGGTCGCCGTCATCGCGAGGACGAGTACCTCCTTGCTCGTCGCGTAGGCGCTCGCCGCCGTCCCGAGCCACCAGACGGGAGCGAGGACGTACGCGACGAGCGTCGCGATGCCGTACGGCTCGCCGCGGCGCGCCGGCTCCCCCGTCTCCGCGATCGAGCGCGCGAGCTGCGTGAGCTCGAGCTCGTCGGTGAAGATCGTCGGCACCGGATGGCGCGACGCCTGCCACGCGTACAGGGCCGCGAGCCAGAAGTAGAGGACGAGCAGCGGCACCACGACGAGGAAGCGCGACAGGAAGTCCGGGATGCCCCCGGCCGGAGCGCGAGCCTCCCGGTTCATGGCCGGGCGGCTCCGACGGGCTCGGGCCGCGAGTACTCGACGCTGCGGCGCACGATGTGGCAGGGCACGCCTGCCTCTTCCGCTCCTCGCACGACGGCGTCGAGCCGCTCCTGGGGGGCGTCGGGGATGGTGACGAGCACCTCCTCCGCGCGCGTCGTCGCGATCGCGCGCGAGACCTCGTCGAGGCTTCCTACGACGCTGATCCCCAGGATTCGGCGGCGCCGCACGCTCGGGTTGTCGTCGAGGAAGCCGACGACTCTCGCCGCGTGGCTCTCGCGGAGCTCGCGGGCGAGGCCCCGTCCGGCGCGCCCGGCGCCCGCGACGAGGACGCGCTTCCGCGCGACGCGGCGTCCTCTTGCCTCGGGCAGCAGTCTGAGCGCGAGGCGAGAGCCGCCGACGAGGAGCGTGCACAGGATCGCGTCGATCGTGAAGACCTGCACAGCCGGGAACGAGCCGATCGGCCGCAGCGCGACGAGGATCAGCGCGGCGGCGAGCGAGGACGCCACGCAGCCGACGGCGATCGGGACGACGTCGCGGGCGGTCGCGTACCTCCACACCCTGCGGTAGACGCCGAGCGCGACGAAGAAGACGTACCGCGACGCGAGGAGGATCGGGAGCGCGGAGAGGAACACGGAGCGCTCGAAGTCGGTGCCGAGCCCGCCGATGGCGAGCGCGTACGCGGCGAGGAACGACGCGCAGATGAGGACGAAGTCGACGAAGACCTCGAGCAGGCGCCGCGGCTCGAAGACGAGCGCGCGCCAGAGCGACGGCTCCGGCCCCTCGACGCCGCGCCGCGAGCGCTCCTCGAGGTCGCTCAGGAAGCTCCCGAACTGGACGAGGACGACGAACGTCACGAGCACGCCGACGGCGGTCAGGCGCGCGTTGTCGAGGACGTTGTAGGCGAGCGCGGTCGCGCCGATCGCCGTCGCGATGATCGCGAGTAGGAGGACGGCCTTCGTCTCGGAGAGGCCGTAGTAGACGAGCCGGTGCGACGTGTGGTCGCGCCCGCCCTGGGTGACCGGGCGCTTCTCGACGAGGCGCGCGATGGTCACGAGGGTCGTGTCGAGGATCGGGATGGCGAGGACGAGGAGCGGGAGGAGGATCGTCGCGACGGTCGTCCCGGCGACCGTCCAGGAGGCCGCCAGCGCGAGCGAGGCGAGGCCGAAGCCGATGAGCTGGCTTCCGGAGTCGCCCATGAAGACCGCCGCGCCGCGCTGCGGCCGCAGGTTGAAGGGCAGGAAGCCGGCACACGCGAGGCCGAGCGCGAGCGCGAGGACGAGCACCGTGTCGTTCTCGTGCTCCGTGAGGGCGTCGATCGCGAAGTAGCCGCAGGCGACGAGCGCGAGCGTGGCCGCCAGGCCGTCCATGTTGTCGAGGAGGTTGAACGCGTTCGTGATCCCGACGAGCCAGAGCAGGCCGATCGCCCACGCGAGGGCGTCGTTGCCGACGATCTCGACGTTGAGCCCGCTCGCGAGGACCACGACGGCGGCTGCGACCTGCGCGACGAGCTTCGCGACCGGGCTCAGGTGCCGGAGGTCGTCGACGAGCCCGGCGACGAAGACGATCGTGACCCCGGCGAGGATCCCGGCGAGCTCGCCGGTCCACTCGACGGCGCCGACGGCGAGCGCGAGCAGCACGCCCGCGACGAAGCCCGCGAAGATGCCGACGCCGCCGAAAGTCGGCGTCGGCTGGTCGTGCCAGCGCTCGTCCGTCGGGACGGCGACAAGCCGGCCGCCGGCCGAGGAGCGAAGGAGGAGCCGGAGGACCGCCGCGGTGACGACGAAAGCTGCAATCGCGACGATCGCACCCACAGTCACGAAAGGGTAGTCGAGCCTCCTGCCACCGTATCCTGCTCCCGGTGTCCGTCTACGCCGACCTCTACCGCTACCGCGAGCTCTTCGGGAGCCTCTTCCGGAGGGATATCCGCGCGAAGTACCGTGGCTCGGTGCTCGGCCTCGGCTGGTCGCTCCTCCACCCGCTCGTCCTCATGCTCGTCTACCTCCTCGTGTTCTCCGTCCTCTGGCGGGTCGCGGAGGTCGGGAGCGACGATTACTGGCTCTTCCTCCTGTGCGGCCTGCCCGCGTGGGTGTTCTTCGCGACGGCGTCGCAGGCCGCCTCCCGCAGCCTCCTCGAGAACGCGAACCTCATCCGCAAGGTGCGCTTCCCGAGGCAGCTCGTGCCGCTCTCGGTCGTCGGGACGAACCTCGTCAGCTTCGCCGTGATGCTCGGGATCGTCATCGCGCTCAGCCTCGTCCGGATCCCGGAGGCGCGCGCGACCGTCTGGCTCGCGGTCCCCTTCGGCCTGCTCTTCGCGTGCATCGTCGCCGGCTTCGCGCTCGTCGTCGCCTCGCTCAACGCCGTGTACCGGGACGTCGAGCACCTCCTCGCCGCCCTGCTCCTGCCCTGGTTCTTCCTCACGCCCATCCTGTACAGCCTCGACCAGCTCCCCGGTGTCGACGAGTACCCGGCTGCGGCGTTCGTGCTCCACTGGGTGAACTTCCTCACGCCGCCCGTCGAGGCGATGCGGTCCGTCCTCTTCTACGGCGACCTTCCGGGGGCGGCCGACACGCTCTACACCCTCGTCGCGGCGCTCGTCGCGCTCGCCGCCGGCGCCTACGTCTTCAACCGCGTGGACGACCGGATCGCGACCGAGGTGTGACTCTTCTGTAGCGTATTTCGCGCTACAGTTGGTCTCGTGTCAGCTCCGCACCCGCTCTCGCTCCGGCTCGGCCGCGACGGGCTCGAGAACCTCGACGAGATCGTGCGGCGTCGCGGGATCACTCGTGCCGAGGCCGTGAGGCAGGCGATCGCGGAGACCGCTGCCCGCGACCGCCGAAAGGCCGGCCTCGCGGCGGAGGCGCGACTGCTGATGGAGGATCCCGCATACGTTCGCGAGGCACGCGAGGTCGCTGCCCTCATGGAGGAGCTCCGTGGTCCGCGGTGACGTGCATGCGATCGTGCCCCCGCGACGGAGGGGGCGCGCGCAGGAGGGGCGCCGGTATGCGGTCGTCGTCCAGGCCGACGATCTCCTCGCCCTGTCCACGGTCGTCGTCTGCCCCACGTCCCGCTCGACGCCGGGTGCGAGCTTCCATCCGGAGGTCTCCGTCGAGGGCGAGTCGACGAAGGTGATGTGCGAGATGGTGGGCGCAGTCGACGCACGACGGCTCGGCCGGCCGGCCGGGAGCCTGTCGTACGAGGAGATCCGGCGCGTCGACGAGGGGCTCCGGCTCGTCCTCGATCTCGATTAGCGGGCTCGACGGGACGAGAGCCTGACGACGGCGCGGCCCTCGTAGAGCGAGTCCCCTCCCGAGAACGCCGGCAGCCCGTCGTGCGTCTCGGGCTCGAGGCCCTCGAGCAGCGACGGGAAGAGGAGAGGGTGCCCGAAGCGTGGGTTGCGCCCTCCGCCGGGCGCCCACGGGCCGAGCTGCTTGCGGTCGGACCTCGTGGAGGCTTCGACGGCGCCTCCGACGGCCGCGTAGCCCTCCTGGTGGGCATCGAGGAGCAGTCGCGACCAGTCCCGGGTGGGCAGCGCTCCCGGGACGAGGTGCGCCGTCGCCAGCGCGCCCTCGTCCACGATCGCCTCGTCTTGCGCGGCCAGCGCCGCCTCGGTCTCGTGATCGCGCCCGCCGTGCACGACCACAGCCAGCCTGCGCTCGGCGATGCGCGGCGCGACGTCGACCTGCAGGTCGAGGGGCGCGGACCCGACCTCCTGGAGCCAGAACCGGAACTCCTCGACGAGGTCGAAGGCGAGCCGGTAGCGCCCGGGCGGCCTCGGGGCGGCGACCGGCACGACGAGCTCGATGCTCTCGCCCGGCGCGACGGCGCGGGGGAACGCGGTTCGGATGCCGTCCCAGACGATCGGGTTCCCGAGCAGGTCGAGCCAGTGGTACGAGAGCTGGAAGCCCTCGCGCCCGCGCGACCGCCACGGTGCGGAGCCGGCGTTCTCGAGCCGGAGCCTCGCGGTCCCCTCGACGCCGGCGCGTGGCGGCTCGACCTCGTAAGCGAGCCAGCGGACGGCGAGCGGCCCCACGGGGACGGGGTGCTCGCCGACGCGTTCCATCCGGGCCTCTACTCTAGACCCGATGCAGCCGGGCGAGATCAGGGTCGAGGGCGTCTCGCGGCGGTTTCGGGTCCACGGCCGTGAGGCGCGCACGCTGAAGGACCTGTTCGTCCAGGGTGGGCGGACGCAGGCGACGGACGTCTGGGCGCTACGCGACGTGTCGCTCGACGTCGCGCCCGGCGAGGCCGTCGGCCTCATCGGGCGCAACGGCTCGGGGAAGACGACGCTGCTCCGCATCGTCGCCGGGATCATCAAGCCGTCGGCCGGGACCGCGAGGGCGGAAGGCCGCATCGGATCGCTCCTCGAGCTGGGGGCCGGCTTCCACCTCGACTTCACGGGGCGCGAGAACGTCTTCCTCAACGGCGCGATCCAGGGCCTGCGCCGCGCGGACATTCGCAGCCGGTTCGACGAGATCGTCGCCTTCGCAGAGCTCGAGCACGCGATCGACCGGCCCGTGCGGACGTACTCGTCCGGCATGACGATGCGGCTCGGATTCGCGATCGCCGCGTTCCTCGACGCGGACGTTCTGCTCCTGGACGAGGTCTTCGCCGTCGGGGACGAGGCGTTCCAGCGGAAGTGCTTCGGGCGGATCTTCGCGTTCAAGCAGGCCGGAGGGACGATCGTGTTCGTCTCCCACGACGCCGCGGCCGTCGAGCGCCTGTGCGAGCGCTCCGTGCTCCTCGAGACGGGGCGCGTCGCCTTCGACGGCCCGACGCGGGAGGCCGTCGCGCGCTACCGGCGGGCGCTGGCCGACGAGGTGAGCCCTGCCGAGCTCGACGCCGGTCTCCGGGAGTGGGGCTCCGGCGAGGCCGCGATCGCGTCCGCGACGCTCGTGGGGCAGGAAGGGTCCGACCGACTGCAGTTCCTCTCCGGGGAGCCGTTCGAGCTCCAAGTGGCGCTCACGACGCGCAACGGCGTGCCGCCGCCGCGCCTGCAGCTCGAGCTGCGCGACGACGCCGGCACGCTCGTCGCCGGGCACGCCGTCGACCTCCGGTCGCTCGGCTGGCCGCCCGGTGCCGGGGAGCGGCGCGTGCGGTTCCGCATGGACGAGCTCCCGCTCGCAGACGGCCGCTTCCACCTCCGCCTCGGCGTCACCGACGAGTCCGGGGAGCACGTCTACCACTGGCTCGACGACGCCCTCGTGTTCGTCGTCTACCCGGGGAGCGACGAGCGGGGTGTCGTCCGCCTTGAAGGGAGCTGGCAGCTCGTCGAGAACTGAGCACTCCGATGACCGCGCGCACCTGCCCCGACTGGCCCGAGCTCATGGAGATCGCCCCGGACCTCCAGTTCAAGCACTACACGGTCGCCGAGGCCCAGCTCCCGGCCGAGACGCTCGCGCGGATCCCGCACGCCTCGCTCGCCGACGTCGAGATCTGCTGCGACCTCGAGCACCACGTCGTGAATCCCGGCCACACGCCCCCGGAGGTGTGCGAGGCGCTCCGGGGGACGCACTGGTTCGACGTGCACGAGTGGTCGACGTCGGGCCCCGGCGCGGACGCCGCGTCGGCGGGGACGGCTTCGAACGCGGCCTGAGCGTCGAAGTACGCTTCGCGCGTGCCGGCGATCGTCATCCCGTACCGCGGGGACGCGAAGCGTCGTCTCCCGTCCTCGATCCGCGCGGCGGCCGCGGTCGCGATGCTCGGCGACGTCGTCGAGGCCGCGCTCGAGGTCGGGCGCGTGCTCGTCGTGACCGACGACGATGTCGTCGTCCCGGGTGAGGCGGAGGTCGTGCAGGACCCCGGTCGGGGCCTCGGGGCTGCGGTCGCCGCTGGCCTCGCGCTCGTGGAGGGGCATGCCCTCGTCGTCAACGCCGACCTTCCGTGCGCCACCGGGGCCGCGCTTCGCCGCCTCGCGGCGGCAGGGCTCGCGCTCGTCGAGGCGCGCGACGGGACGACGAACGCGCTCTCGCTGCCCGACACGAGGTCGTTCGCTCCGCTGTACGGCTCGGGCAGCGCTGCGCGCTTCCGCGCCCACGCGCCGTTCCTGACGGTGCGAATCCCGGAGCTCGAGGACGACGTGGACTCGGACGCGGACCTCGCGCGGCTCGCCCTCGACGTCGGTCCGCGCACACGGGCGCTGCTCGCGGTCCCGGCGTGAGAGTCGTCCTCCTCGCGGGGGGCGGCGGCGGCGCGCGCTTCGCTCGAGGCCTCTACGACGCGCTCGAGCCGGGGGACCTGGTCGTCGTCGGCAACGTCGGCGACGACGTCGAGGTCCTCGGCGTCCACGTCTCTCCGGACCTCGACGGCCTCCTGTACGCGCTCGCGGGCCTGAGCGACGACGAGCGGGGTTGGGGTCGCGCCGACGAGACGTGGAACGCGCTCGAAGCTGCGGCCTCCTGGGGCGGGGAGGACTGGTTCCGGCTCGGCGACCGCGACGTCGGTCTCCACCTCGTGCGGTCCCGCCTGCTGCGGGAGGGACGCCCGCTCTCGGAGGTCACCGCCGGCTTCGTCGCACGGGCGGGGCTCGACGTCCGGCTCTTGCCCGCGACGGACGACCGCCTGCGGACGCACGTGCTGACCCCGCAGGGGCGGTTCCCCTTCCAGGAGTGGTACGTCGGGCGGCGCCATCGCGACGAGGTGGACGCCGTCGACTACGAGGGCGCCGAGGCCGCGAGCCCGGCGCCGGGCGTGCTGGAGGCGCTCGCGGGCGCAGACGCCGTCCTGCTCGCCCCCAGTAACCCCTACCTCTCGATCGGCCCCATCCTCGCGATCGCCGGGATCCGCCGCGCGCTCGTCGGGCGCGCGGTTCGGTGCGTCGCCGTCAGCCCACTCGTGGGTGGCGCGGCCGTCACGGGGCCGCTCGGCCGTATGCTCTCGCGCATGGCAGGAGGGACGTCGCCCGCCCATGTGGCCGGGTGCTACGCGGGGCTCGTGGACGCGCTCGTGATCGACGAGGCGGACGCGCCCGCGCGTGCCGACGTCGAGCTCGTCGTGTCGAGCACGCTCATGCGCGATCGCGAGTCTGCGCGCCGCCTCGCCGAGGCTGCGCTGGAGACCGCATGCGCGTAGCCGTCGTCGGTGGGACGGGGCCCTTCGGCCGCGCGGTCGCGCTGCGCCTGCGGGACGCGGGTGTCGAGGTCGTCGTCGGCTCGCGCGATCGCGAGCGGGCGGCGGCGGTTGCGGGCGAGCTCGGCGTGGAGGGCGCGGCGAACGCGGACGCGGTCGAGGGCGCGACGCTCGTCGTGCTCGCCGTGAACGCGGACGCGGCGCTCGAGACCGCGCGTGCTCTTCGCGGCGACATCGGCTCGACCCCCGTCCTGTCGGTTGCCTCCGAGCTCCGGTTCACGAAGGAGGGCGTGCTGCCGTCTCCGGAGGCGCTGTCGTTGGCGGAGAGGATCCGGACAGAGCTGGACGCGCCGGTGCTCGCGGGCCTCCATTCGCTCGCCGCCTCGAGCCTCGGTGGCGCCGAGGCGCCCGACGAGGACGCGTTCGTCTGCGGCGACGACCCCGAGGCGAAGGCGCTCGCCCTCGACCTGGCCGATCGCCTGACCGCCGGGCGCGCCCTCGACGCCGGGCCGCTCGCGAGCGCCCGCGCCCTCGAAGGGCTGACCGCCGTCATCGTGAACCTCAACAAGCGCTACCGCGGGCACGCCGGGATCCGTGTCACCGGGCTCGGGTGAGCGACGGGATACGCGTCCTCCCGCTGCGCGGGATCCCGGAGCTCGAGGAGGGAGACGACCTCGCCGCGCACGTCGTCCAGGCGGCGTCGACGTTCGGGGGGCTGCTCGAGGACGACGTCGTCGTCGTCGCGCAGAAGGCGGTCTCGAAGGTCGAGGGCCGGGTCGTCCGCCTCGGAGACGTCGAGCCGTCGGAGCTCGCCCGCGAGCTCGCCGCCGACCGGGACCCGCGCCGCCTGGAGGTGATCCTGCGAGAGACGCGCGAGGTCGTCCGGGCACGACCGCCGCTCGTCATCGCCGAGACGAGGCACGGCTTCGTGTGCGCCTCGGCCGGGGTCGACGCGTCGAACGCCAAGGGCCCGGACACGCTCGTGCTCCTCCCGGTCGACCCGGACGCGTCGGCGAGGGGGCTCCGTGAGCGGATCCGCGAGCTCGTGGAGGTCGAGATCGGGGTCGTCGTCTCCGACTCCTTCGGCCGTGCCTGGCGGCGCGGGACGACGGACGTCGCGCTCGGGGTCGCGGGGATCACGGCCTTGCTGGATCTCGGCGGCACGGTCGACCCGGCCGGCTACGAGCTCCATGCGACGGAGATCGCCGTCGCCGACGAGATCGCGGGCGCGGCGCAGCTCGTCATGGGGAAGACGGACGGCGTCCCCGCGGCGGTCGTGCGCGGCCTCCGCGTGGCGGGCGACGGCACCGGGCAGGATCTCCTCATGCCGCGCGAGCGTGACCTCTTCCGCTGAGCGGTTGCGCCGGCCCGCCTGCCCGCGCTAGGCTCGAAGCCGTGCTCCGGATCGTGCTTCCCATCGCGTTGGCCGTCGCGCTCGTCGCCGCTGGGCTCGCGCTCGCGGCCGGAAGCCCGGCAGCGGGCAAGAAGGTGTACGCGGCGAACGGCTGCGGCGGATGCCACACGTTCAAGCCGGCCGGCTCCACGGGCACCGTCGGGCCGCCGTTGACGAAGGCCCGGCTCACGGCGGACGCCAAGCGCGCGAAGCAGAGCTACACCGCGTTCATCCGCACCTCCATCGTGCTGCCGAAGAAGTACGTGGCGAAGGGGTACAAGCCGATCATGCCGAGCTACGCGAAGCTCTCGAAGAAGCAGCTCGACGACCTCGTCGCCTTCGTCGCCAAAGGCTGAGTTGAGGCCGTCCCGCACCGCCGGGCGGTAGTCTTCGGCCGTGCGCACGTACGCGATCTGGGGCACCGCGACCTCTCCCGGCCACGAGGAGTGGGTGCGCGAGATCGCACGGCAGTTCGAGAAGGACGGCTTCATCGAGGTCGACGACATCGCGAAGGCCGACTTCGTCCTCAACATGTTCGATGCGGCCGATCCGAAGGCGTTTCGGCGCGCCTCGCGCGGCACGTACTCCGCCGCGTTCTACGAGCTCCCCGAGGCTCCGGAGGACGTGCTCAAGGAGAGCTACCCGATGCTCGTCCGGACGCTCTCCAACGTCGTCCTCCTGCACGTGCCGGGCCAGGGCGTCTGGTTCACGACCATGGAGCGCGGGACGTACCACGTCGGGGACGATCCCGTGGAGATCTACGAGCGGCTCGAGCCGCTCGCGACCTCTCGGCTCGTGATCGACAACGAGTGGGTGCCCGACCTCGAGCCCGAGCTCTGGGACGGCGACGAGATCACGGCCGACATCGCGGCTGCCGGGCGGCGTCTCGACGAGCTCGACCTGCTCCCCTCTCCGTTCCCGGTCGAGGAGTACCTCTCCGGGCGCGACCTGCGCCACGTGATGCGGCTCTACAGCGTCGGCGGCCTCTCGTACGGGAACCTCTCCGCGCGCAAGGACGAGACGCGGTTCTGGATGAGCGCGAGCGGCGTGGACAAGTCGAAGCTCGAGACGGTCGGGCGCGACATCCTCATGGTGGCCGACTACGCGGAGGAACGCGGTGCGATCGTCCTCAGCGTGCCTCCCGGCATCGAGCCGCGGCGGGTCTCGGTCGACGCCATCGAGCACTGGATGATCTACCAGGCCCACCCCGACGTCGGCGCGATCCTCCACGTGCACGCCTGGATGGAGGGGATTGCCGCCACGGACGTCAACTACCCGTGCGGGACGCATGAGCTCGCCGTCGCCGTCTCCGAGCTCGTCGACCGGGAGCCCGATCCGGCGCACGCCGTGATCGGCCTCCGCAACCACGGGATCACGTGCACGGGCGAGAGCCTCGCGGAGATCCTCGACCGGGTCGCGCCGAAGGTGCTCCGCCAGGTGCCGATGACGTAGCGGCGAGCCCTTCGCACGCCGCCGTCAGGTTCGCAGGCGAAGCGCGGTGAGGATCGCGAGCGCCGGCGCGATCAGCAGATCGTTGATCATGCACCAGATGCAGACGGCGTCGATGACGAAGAGCTGGACGACGACGAGGTAGGCCGCGAAGAGGACGCCGACGAGCGCGAGCGTCGCCGCGCCGAGGCGCGCGACGTGCGAGTCCCAGACGACGAGCGCGAGGACGACCGAGTAGGAGAGCAGCCCCAGCAGCGCGACCGGGATTTCCGCAAGCTCCGAGTACTCCGACTTCTCGACGGTCTCGCAGCCGCCTCCGGCGACGCAGACGACCTGCGAGTCGGAGAAGCGCGCCCAGGTCAGGTACGCCGCGACGGCGATCCCGGCGGCGGCGACCACCCCCGCGAGCGCACGGAGATTGCGGTCGCTCAACCCTGGAGCGCGGCGTCGAGCGCCTCGCGCATCTGGTCGGGTGTGGCGACCGAGATCATGTACGGCTGCTCGTCCCCCACCTTGACGAGGATCGTCGGCGTCCCGGTGATCCCGGCCTCCTGCGCGTCGACGAGCGCCTGCTGGGCGGCCTGCGCGATCTCCTCCGTCTCGGCATCGGCGAAGAGCTGGTCGACGTCGAGCCCATCGATCTCGGAGGCGAGCTCGCGGACGAGGTCGTCGGTCAGCCAGCCGCTGTGCTCCGCGCCCTGGTGGCGGTAGAGGGCCTCCATGAGCTGCCAGAGTTTGTTCTGCTTCCCGGCGGCGAGGAGGAAGCGCTGCCCTCTCAGCGAGTCGTCCTCGGGGTCACCGTTACCGAGGAACGGGTACCCGCGGAACTCCGCGAGCACCTTGCCCGGCCGGACGTACTCGTCAACGATCACGGGAAGGAAGGTCTCGGCGTAGCTGCGGCACGCAGGGCACTGGAGGTCCGCGTACTCGATGAGCGTGACCTTCGCGTCGGGCGAGCCGAGGAACGCGCCGTCCTGGGGGATGCCTTCCAGATCGACGATGGGCGTCGGGCTCGCCGAGGAGCTCGCGTCGTCGCGCAGCAGCACCGCGGCCACGATGAACACGGCCGCGATCGCCACGGCCGCGCCGACGACGATCAGCAGCGTGTTCCGGGACGGCCGCCCGGCGGCCTGGTTCGGGTTCATCGCCATGCCCGGAAGTCTGCAGGCACCGGCCGACGTCCCGTTGCCGGAACCGTCACGGGGTCGTCTGCATCAGCTCGGCACGGGAACCCGGGAACGGAGCTCGGCGTGCACGGCCACGACGCCCGGCACGCGCGAGACGAGCGCCGGGAGCACCTCCTCGTCTGCCGCGGTCTCGACCTCGCCCTCGAGCGTCACCGTGCCGTCGACGACCGTGACCGTCACCCGGCCCGGCTCGAGCCAGAACGTCCTGCGCAGGATGTCGCTCCGGATCTCCTCGGCGATCTCCGCGTCCGAGCGCGAGAACGCGCGGACGACGTCGGCCCTCGTGATGATCCCGATGAGCTTCCCGTCCTCGACGACGGGGAGGCGGTTCACGCTCTCGCCGACCATGAGGCGGGCAGCCTCGTGCACTGGGCGGTGTGCCTGGATCGTCAGCGCGGGCGCCGACATCGCCTCGCCCACGGTCTCGGCGCGAATCTTGTCCTCGTCACCGAAGTCGGGCTCGAGCAGCCACCCGAGGAGCCTGTGGCGCGACGACTTGCCGCCGGCCTTCACGAGGATGTCCGCCTCGGAGAGGACGCCGACGACCTCGTGATCGTCGTTCACCACCGGCACTCCCGAGATCCGCTTCTCCACGAGGAGCGCGGCTGCCTCCCGGAGCGTCGTCTCGGGCTTCACCGACACGACGTCCGTCGTCATCAAGTCACTGACCTTCATCAGGCCTCCTTTTTTCGATCCCACGATCGTCCACGTGGCCGGCCCGGGCATCGGTGTGCCTACTGAAGCACGGTTCGGGTTTTCCGCCTTGTAGGGTGAGTCGAGCCATGCCCGGGAGCGACGTCGTGGCGGTCTTCCTCGCAGCGCTGGCGACCGCTCTCGCGACGGGCCTCGGGGCGCTCCCGCTCCTCTCCCACCGCGTCAGTGGGCGAAGCGCTCTCGGCCTCGCAAACGCCGCTGCGAGCGGCGTCATGTTGGCCGCGAGCGTGAGCCTCGTCCTCGAGGGAGCCGAGCGAAGCACTCCCAGGGTGGCGGTCGGCATGGTCGGCGGCGTCGCTTTCATCCTCGCGCTGTCGCGGGCGCTGCACGCGCCCCACGAGAACCTCGTGCTCGGCTCTCTGCGTGGCGAGGACGCCGTGAAGGCGCTGCTCATCGTCGCAGTCATGACCGTTCACTCCGTGGCGGAGGGGGTGGGGGTGGGGGCAGCGTTCGGTGGCGGGGAGACGCTCGGGATCCTGATCGCGATCGCGATCGCCGTCCACAACGTCCCGGAGGGCCTTGCGATCAGCCTCGTCCTCGTCCCACGCGGCACCTCCGTGCGTGCGGCGGCCGGGTGGAGCATCTTCTCGAGCCTCCCGCAACCGCTGCTCGCCGTGCCCGCGTTCCTCTTCGTCGACGCCTTCGAGGGGCTCCTGCCGGTGGCTCTCGGCTTCGCGGCCGGAGCGATGATCTGGATGGTGATCCGGGAGCTCCTCCCCGAGGCCCTGACGCAGACCTCTCCGCGCGCGGTCACCGGAACGGCGACGGTGGCCTTCCTCGCGATGCTCGCGTTCCAGATCGTCCTCCTCTGACGCTCACGTCCCTCTTGCGGTTTACACCGGCCGATACACCCCCGGACGAATGGCCGTCCCTCGAACGAGTGAGTAGCTTCCCGCCATGATCGAGTTGGCCACGGAGCGAAGGACGTCGCCCATCACGCCTCGCCAGCGTGAGGTCGTCGCACTGATCGCAGCCGGGTGCTCGAACGACGAGGTCGGTGTGCGGCTCGGGATCTCCCCCAGGACGGTCAAGGCTCACTGCGACGTGCTCAGGCAGAAGCTCGGCGTCCGACGCCGCCGTCAGATCCCGATCGCGTTTCGGCTCATCACGGGCGAGGACCCGCTGTACGCGGGCCGCAGCTGGCCGGTGGTGGCGCGGCTTCCCCGCTGACCCAGGGCGCCCGCTGCTGCGGCGGCGGGCGCCCCTCCGCCTCGATCCCTTGTTAGGGTCGGTGCCCCGACAAGCCCTCGCGAGCGAGGAGGGTGGCGATGACAGCGACAGCCGAGGAGGTGCGCCGCAAGCACCGGATCATCGAGCGGCCGCGGCTCCTGGCGCTCCTGGACGAGTCCAAGGCCCGCGTTCGAACGCTCATCGCGTCCGCGGGCTACGGGAAGACGACGCTCGCAGAGCAGTGGGTGGAGCGCGACGGGCGTCACGGCGCCTGGTACACGGCGCGCTCGGCGTCCACCGACGTCGCGGCCCTCGCGCTCGGGATCGCCCGAACCGCCTCGACGATCGTCGACGGCTGCGATCGGCGGCTCCGCGAGCACCTTCGGTCACTTCAGGCGCCGGCCGAGCACGAAGGAGTGCTCGCCGAGATCCTCGCCGAGGACCTCGCCGCCTGGCCCGGAGGCGCGTGGCTCGTGATCGACGACTACCACGAGATCGCGCAGGAGCCGCGGGCGGAGCGCTTCGTCGAGGCGCTCGTATCGGGCTCCTCGATCCGCTTCCTCATCGCGAGCCGCCAGCGGCCGGCCTGGGTGTCCACGAAGATGATCCTCTACGGCGACGTCCTCGAGCTGAACCAGACCACGCTCGCCATGGACAACGTCGAAGCAGCCGAGGTGCTGGTCGGGAGGAGCGGGCCGTCCGCGTCCGGGCTCGTCACCGTCGCGAACGGCTGGCCGGCGGTGATCGGGATCGCGAGCGTGTCCGAGGCCGAGCTGGACGCGGACGTCGAGCAGCTCCCGGAGTCCCTGTACCGGTACTTCGCAGAGGAGGTCTTCGCGGCTCTCGAGCGGGACGTGCAGGCAGGTCTCACGACGCTCGCCGTCGCACCGATCGTCGACCGCGAGCTCGCGTCGCGTCTTCTCGGCCGGGAGCTCGCGGATCGAGCATGCAGCGCGGCGCTCGACCTCGGCGTCGTCGTGGAGCGGGGCTCGCGGCTCGATCTGCACCCACTCGTTCGCGCGTTCCTCGACGAGTGGCGAGGCCAGCAAGGGCTCGAGCCCGCCGATGGATCGGTCGACGTGTGCATCGATCACTACCGGTCGCGGCGCGAGTGGGACGCGGCGTTCGAGCTCGTCGCTCGCGAAGGAGTGACCGATGAGCTGGCGAGCCTTCTCACGTCGGCGCTGGACGAGCTCCTCGAGACGGCCCGGCTCTCGACCGTGCAACGCTGGTGCGACCTCGCCGGGTCAGTGGGTCGTCGCGACCCGATCTTCGCGATCGCGAGCGCGGAGGTGATGCTGCGCCACGGACGCCACGTCGAGGCGATGGCGCACGCGGAGGACGCCGCTGGCAGGGAGCCTGCGCTCGCGTTCCGCTCGCTCTCGCTGGCGGGCCGGGCGGCTCACCTCGCCTCCCGGGAAGAGGATGCGCTGGCCTTCTACCGTCGGGCGGAAGAGCTCGCGGCGAGTGAGAGCGAGAGGCGCGACGCCATGTGGGGTCAGCTCATGTGCTCGGTCGAGCTGGAGTCGGCTGATGCTGCCGAGATGCTCGCGGACCTAAAGGGCGGCGTCCGGTTTGCGAACCCGCGAGAGGTTGTGATGTCCGCAGCTTATGAACTGAGCTATCGAATCAAGCTCGGCAACCTTGATCTCGCGGACGCTGATCTAGCTGTAACGCTTCTTCATCGCGTCCCCGATCCTCTGCTTGTCTCAGCGTTCCAGAGTACGTACTCTGCCGCACTCGGACTAGTCGCGCGTTATGCCGAGGCTCGAGAGGTCTCTGCTGAATTCTTCAGGACGATCGACAAGTACCGCTTGGACTTCGCTATGCCGTACGTCCTCTGCTCCGACTCGCTTGCCTCGGCGGGGCTCAGGAACTGGCGTCGTGCACGGAACGCCGCCGAGCGGGCTCTTCGTATTTCGCAAGCTAACCGAGATGGGCACGCTCAGCAGCTCTGCCTTTCGCAGTTGATCCGAGTGCTCCTTCAGCAAGGGCACCATCGCGAAGCGTTGACGCTTGAGCCGCCGACTGTCTCGAATCCCCTTCCGGCCGCCAAGGCCGAGCTTGAACTGGTGAGGGCTCTTGCCTACGCGGCGTTAGGGAGGTTGGGTGATGCGCGAAGACTGGCAGAACCAGTCCGTGAGACCTCACACGCCGTTGAGCCTGCTGTCCTTACGAAGGCCGTTGATGTCGTCTGTGCTCTCAGGGCTCACGCTTCGAACGGGATTGATCTCGCTCTTGAACTCGAGGCAACTGCCTTCGAGCGCGGCGCCGTTGATCTCTTGATCACGGCATATCGCGCCATTCCTGAGCTCCTGGCGGTGCTTCTTCGCGTCTCGGTCGACCGCGACCGATTCGAGTCTCTGGTACGCAGAGCTGGCGATGAGGACCTCGCTCGTACCGTTGGAGTGCCGATCTTCTCGGGCGGAGACCCGCGTGACACGTTGTCCAAGCGGGAGCGTGAGGTCTACGAGTTGATCGTTAGAGGCCTAACCAATCGCGAGATCGGCCGACTCCTGTTCATCGAAGAGTCGACGGTGAAGAGGCACGCAATCAGCATCTACGAGAAGACCGGCATTCACTCGAGAACCGCTCTCGCGGTACAGGCGGCTCTTGAGCGCGCAGATCAGGCGACGGCCGCAATCGCCCCGTTCGAGTCGGGCGCCGACTCGTAGGTGCTCTGGGCGAACTCGCGGAAGTCGCGACGCTGCGCCATGCGGTAGTCCTCGCTCGCACCAGCAAGAATCGCCTCGAACGCGGCTACGACGGCAGTGTCGAATTGACTGTCGACTGCCTGCGCGAGTCGAAGACGGGCGACTCGGCTGGGCATGGCGTCCCGATAGGGCCGATCAGAGGTCATCGCGTTGTAGGCATCCGCGACGGCGATGATCCTGGAAACCAACGGTATCTCGTCGCGTGTCAGGCCATCTGGGTAGCCCTCACCGTCAATACGCTCGTGATGGTGGCGCACGATCGTTGCGATCTCCGCGTACTCGCCAACGTGCGCGAGGATCCTCTCTCCGATCGCGGAGTGCTCTTGCATCTGGCGCCTCTCTTCGAGGGTCAGAGCTCCGGGCTTCTCGAGGAGCCCCGGGGGCAGTCCGATCTTCCCGATGTCGTGAACCAGGCCGCAGAGGTATGCCTGCTTCTGCACGTCGACGGGGAGGTCCATTCGCTCCGCGATGTCTCGTGAGTAGATCGCCACGGCGGCCGAGTGGCCCGCCGTGTACTGATCCCTTGCATCGAGCGTTGCGATGAGCGCCGATGCGAACTGGAGGTTCGCTTCCTCGAGGGTCTTGTTCGCAACGGAGAGATCGCTCGCGAGCTGGCGTTGCTCTTGATAGAGGCCGTAGAGGCGCTGTGCCGCCATGGCGGGTATGAGAAAGAGCACCAGTGTCCACGGCGACACCTCGACGTACATGAGCGCGAGGACTGCGACGATCGGCGAGTAGATTGGGGCAGCCAGGAGCGAAGCCGGCAGCTGGATCCGTGCCGAGTCTCCGAAGGGCCGGCCCCGGATCCGAGCCGTTAGCGCGACGAAGAAGACATCAAGCGACTCGCCAACGACCGCGGCTGCCAATGTTGCAGCCACCAGAGCGCCGAATTGCGAATGGACAAGCGGCATCGTCACCTGCGCGGTGAGGCCCATCGCCGCGCCACCCAGGAGTCGCGTTGATGTGTACGCCGCCCACTTCAGTCGGGGCGAACGTCGCGACTCGTTGCGTCCGATGAGTTCGCGATCTCCGAGCATCGATGCGCCGCCGACGACTGCGGCAGCCAATGGGCCAAACAGGACTGCCGTGAGAAGAGTTGGCACGATCGATATGGACTGTTCAGCGGTCCTTGTCTGCCCTCGCTCGTCGACCTTCAGACTGACGCCGATGCGCTCCGCAGCCGCCGCGACGACGGCCAGAGCGAGCACGACAATCGGAGCCTCGAGCGTGTAGCCGGCGACGATGAGCCCTGCCGTCGTGGCTACGGCGAGGAAGATCATGCTTCCGACATACGCGAACGTTGCGCGTTCCGAATGTTGGAGGAACCCTTGAACTATCCCTCGAACGGGGTATACGATGCGGCTGCCGTCAGTTCCCAATCGAGGAGTCATCGCTAATGGCTAGAGGCGGAAAGATCTGGTAGACCCGTCGCATCCTCGGTTCTCCACCGAGGGTGGGCATCCCTCTTTCGGGTGTAACCCGGAGGGAACGGCTCGGAAGGAGTAGAAGGGTGCCGACGGGAGCAGCTACGCAATGAGCCCACGCCGGAAGCCGACCGCTACGGCGTGGGCTCTGCTTCGCGCCTGAAGCTTCGCGAGCAGGTGGCGGACGTGGGACTTGACCGTCTCCTCCGAGAGGAAGAGGCGCTCACCGATCTCCCGGTTCACGAGCCCGTCCGCGACGAGTTGAAGAACCTCGATCTCCCGTGCCGTGGGCTCCTGCCCGATCTCCCGCGTCGCGGGAGGGGTGAACGGGATCACCGAGCCATGGCGTCGAGCGCTGCGACGCGCTGCCGCCGCCTCGAAGCGGCGACTGTGGTCGCGGTATCGGTTCAGGATCTCCTTGCGCTCGGCGGCGTCCACGCCTCCCCTATCGGCGTCGTCCGCGTCACTCTTTAGGTCGAGCGGCCGGACGCTCGCTCGAACGGGGGACTCGAGAGCGCGCGTTGCGACTTGACCCGGGCGAGCGGATGCGGTTTCGTAGCTTCCGCGTACGTGGGAGCACCTCATGAGCCCAGCCGCCGATCATCTCCCGTCCGGTGCCTGCCACCGACAAATCGGCGCTGCAGACGTCAATGTCTCGTGAACGGCTGGGCCTGTCCAAGATCGACCGAAAGGGGACCCATATGAAGGGACGCAAGAGCTGGCGGCTCGGTGTGCTCGCCACCCTTGCGCTGGCCGTCGTCGCGGTGGCTGGTGCTGGGGTCGGACAGTCCGCGCTGGGCGGGCTGTCGCAGTCCGGGATTCTGATCAGCGGAACGACGGACTCCGTGACGAACATCGATCCCGCCGGCAACTACGACTACGGGTCGTTCGCGCTGGGCGTCAACATCTTCGAGCACCTGTACGACGCACGGAACGGCTCGAAGATCGTTCCCTCCCTCGCGACGAACTGCTCGCCGGTCGGGACCGCGAAGACCTGGCGCTGCACGCTTCGCAAGGGCGTCAAGTTCCATGACGGCTCCGACTTCGACTCGGCCGACGTGAAGTTCTCGTTCGAGCGTGTCCTCAAGATCAACGACCCGTCGGGGATCTCGTCCCTGCTCTCGAATCTCAAGAGCGTCAAGGCCAACAGCAAGTACGTGGTGACGTTCAACCTCAAGTCGCCGCAGTCGACCTGGCGCTTCATCCTCGCGTCGGGCGCCGGGGGGATCGTCCCCTCGGACGCGTATCCGGCCAACAAGCTCCAGGCGAACAACCAGCCGCAGATCGGAACGGGCCCGTACAAGCTGACCCGCTACACGCCGGGGCAGCAGGCGGTCTTCGAGCCGTTCGAGGACTACTGGGGCCCGCAGGCGCGGAACGACGGTCTCATCCTTCGCTACTACGCGAAGTCCTCGACGATGAAGCTCGCGCTCGAGCGAGGCGAGATCGACATGGCGTTCCAGACGTTCACGCCGACGGAGCTCGCGTCACTCGAGAAGGCCAAGGGCGTCCGCGTGTATCAGGGGCAGGGCGCAGTCATCCGCTACCTCGTCCTGAACGTCGTGCGCGAGCCGTTCGACAACATCAACGTCCGCCGGGCGCTCGCCTACATGATGCCCCGTGCGGCCATCGCCTCGAGGGTCTACCGGGGTACCGTCAAGCCGCTCTACTCGATGCCTCCCGCCGGGTTGCCGGGGCACATCGATGCCTTCGCCTCCCGCTACGGTCGCGCGCCGAACATCGCGGCCGCGAAGCGTGAGCTGCAGCGTGCGGGTGTCTCGACGCCGTTCCCGATCGAGGTGTGGTGGACGCCCACGCACTACGGCGACGCGTCAGCCGACGAGTACGCGGAGATGAAGCGCGGCCTCGAACGGGGCGGGGTCTTCAAGGTGACCCTCAAGTCGACGGAGTGGGCGCAGTACAGCGACGCTCTCGGGAACCAGTACAACGCGTTCCAGCTCGGATGGTTCCCGGACTATCCGGATCCCGAGAACTACCTCCTGTCCTTCTACCAGGAGGGGAACTTCACGGCGAACGGATACAAGAGCGCGAAGATGACGGCGCTGCTCAAGGCCGAGCAGGCGGCGCGGACGGAGGCTCGACGGATCGCGATCATCAAGCAGATCCAGGTCCTCGCCGCGCAGGATGCCCCGATCATCCCGTACTGGCAGGGGAACATGGTCGCGGCCGGCCGGTCGAACGTCCGCGGGATTCCAGCGACGCTCGATGCCGCCTTCATCATGCGGTACTGGAAGCTCTCGAAGTCCTGAGCCAACGAACGGAGGGGGCGTCGCCTGTCGGCGCCCCCTCCTCGAGCCGTTGTCGATCGATCGGCGGCTACCGTAGGCGTCCATGTCCGGTCAGGGAACGTCCCTCAGGCGCTACGCGATCACGCGATTCGCGCTCGTAGTCCCGATGGTGTTCATCTTGCTCACCTTCGTGTTCTTCCTGATGAGAGTCGCGCCCGGAGACCCGATCACGTCCGCGCTCGGCGGGCGCGTCCCCCCGGAGGTGGTCGAGGAGATCAAGCAGGAGCTCGGCTTCGACGAGCCGCTGTACCGCCAGTACCTCGACTACCTCGGCGACATCGCTCGCCTCGACTTCGGGACCGCCATCACCGATCGACGCGAGCTCGGGGAGATCATCCGGGTGAACGGGGCCGCGACGCTCGAGCTCACCTTCTTCGCGATGATCGTCGCCGTCGTCGTGGGCGTGACCTTCGGGCTCCTCGCCGGACGCTTTCGAGACTCCTGGATCGACGGTGGCAGCCGTCTCTTCGGGATCGTGATCTACGCGATGCCCGTCTTCTTCCTCGGCCTGATGGCGCAGCTCTTCTTCGGCTCCTACCTCGGCTGGCTCCCGACCTCGGATCGCGCGAGCCCGCTCACGCAGGCGACGCTGGAGACGCACACGAACATCTTCACGATCGACGCTCTCATCGAGCGAGATCGGGACGCCTTCGTCGACGTCGTCAAGCACCTCATCCTGCCGGCGGTCACGCTGGGCCTCGTCACGGCGGGCGTCTTCATCCGGCTCGTCCGCGTCAACGTGATCCGGACGATGAAGGACGACTACATCGAGGCCGCACGGGCGCGAGGCGTCGACGAGCGCTCGGTCGTCTACCACCATGCCTTCAAGAACGCGCTCGTCCCGGTGATCACCGTCGTCGGCCTCACCGTCGCCCTGCTCCTGTCCGGGGCGGTGCTCACGGAGACGACGTTCAACTGGCCCGGGATCGGGCACACGCTGATCCTCTACCTCCAGAACCGGGACTACACGGCCGTGCAGGGGATCATCGTCGTGTTCGCGCTCGTCGTCGTGGCCGCGAGCCTCGTCATCGACTTCGTGAACGCGTACATCGATCCGAGGATCCGATACTGATGTCGGCAGAGCCCGACGTCGCGCAGCTCGCGCCTCCGAGGCGGCGGCTCACGGGCGTTCGGCGGACGTTCGCGCCGATCGCCGACGCGCGTGGCATGACCCGCACGATGCTCTGGCTCGGCGCCGGGATCACGCTCGCGTTCATCCTCGTCGCGCTCTTCGCTCCCTGGATCGCACCGTACGACTTCGACACGTTCAGGGCGGACGGCGAGCGCTTCGGGCAGCTCGAGGCTCCGTCGCGCGAGCATCTCATGGGAACGAACGTCCAGTCGACCGACGTCTTCTCGCGGATCGTCTGGGGGACGCGCACCGAGCTCAAGGTCGTCCTCGTCTCGCTTCTCTTCTCGATCACCGTCGGAGTTCCCCTCGGTCTCTTCTCCGGGTACTTCGGCGGCAAGCTCGACCGTGTCCTCGTCCTCGTGATGGACGCCCTGTTCGTGTTCCCGTTCCTCCTGCTCGCGATCGTGATCGCGTTCCTGCTCGCCGACAAGGTTGGGCAGGGGATCCTGACCGCCGCGATCGCGATCACGGTCGTCTACATACCCCTCTACTTCCGCGTCGTCCGGAATCACACGATCAGCATCCGCGAGGAGCCGTTCGTCGAGGCCGCCCGTGCAATCGGCGCCGGGCCGTTCACGATCATCCGCAAGTACGTGTTCTTCAACGTGGTGCAGAACGTCCCACCGCTCGCCACGCTGAACGCGGCCGACGCCATCCTCACGCTGGCGGCCCTGGGCTTCCTCGGGTACGGAATCCAGCCGACCGAAGGCGCCGAGTGGGGCTACGACGTCAATCGTGCGGTCTCGGACGCGTCGTCGGGCATCTGGTGGACGGGCCTGTTTCCCGGGCTCGCGATCGTCCTGCTCGTCGTCGGCTTGACGCTCGTCGGCGAGGGGCTCAGCGAGACGATGAACCCCGTTCTCCGGAAGCGGCCCCGGGTCGACGTCGAGCTCGGTCCCCTGCCGAGCGAGCGGGAGCCTGGATGACCGAGACGTCCGTCGTCTCGGTGCGCGACCTCCGCGTGTACTACGGCACCCTCCGGGGCCCGGTGCGAGCGGTCGACCGCGTCTCGCTGGACATCGGAGCCGGCGAGGTGCTCGGCCTGGTCGGGGAGTCCGGCTGCGGGAAGTCCACCCTCGGTCGCGGGATCCTGGGCCTCTTGCCCGAAGGAGCGGTCGCGGACGGCGAGGTCCTCTACGGCGGGCAGAACCTCGTCACGCTCTCGCAGAAGGAGCTGCGGCGGCTCCGAGGGCCCGATCTCGGGCTCATCTTCCAGGAACCCATGACGCGTCTCAACCCGCTGATGCGGATCGAGGACCACTTCCGCGAGACCCTGAAGCAGCACGAGCCGAACCTCGGCGACAAGGAGATACGCCGACGCTCCCTCGAGACCTTGGGACGGATGGGCATCCCGCCGACTCGATTCCGGCAGTACCCGCACGAGTTCTCCGGCGGGATGCGGCAGAGGATCATGATCGCTCTCGCTCTCGTCCTCCGCCCGAAGCTGCTGATCGCCGACGAGCCGACGACGGCGCTCGACGTCATCGTCGAGGCGCAGATCCTGAGCATCCTCGCCGACCTGCGGACGAACTTCGGCACCGCCTTGCTCCTGATCACCCACAACCTCGGCATCGTCGCCGAGGCCTGCGACCGGGTCGCGGTGATGTACGCCGGCGAGATCGTCGAGGAAGGGCCGGCTCGCGATGTGTTCATCGAGCCGTCGCATCCGTACACGCAGGAGCTCCTTCGCTCGACGATCTCCCTCGACACGACCGAGTTGCACTCGATCGCGGGTGCTCCGCCCAACCTCATCGACCCGCCGACCGGATGTCGCTTCCACCCCCGCTGCCCGTACGCGATGTGGGTGTGCGCGACGCAGGAGCCGGTGGAGGAGAGAGTGGACCGTCACCGGGTCGCCTGCTGGCTCCGGGGCCCCGAGAGCCTGATCCCGGACGGTGGCACGGCTCCGCTCGAGCGCGAGGAGATCGGCGTTGCCGACGAAGCCTGACTCCGCGAACGGCGGCGATCCTCTCCTCTCCGTGCGAGGGCTGAAGACGTACTACTCGATCCGAGGGAGCTTCGGCCAGCGGCTCGTGGGTCGCGAGGCGGGGCACGTGCGCGCCGTCGACGACGTCTCGTTCGATCTCCGGCGAGGTGAGGTGCTCGGGCTCGTGGGCGAGTCGGGGAGCGGCAAGACCACGCTGGGGAGAACGATCCTCGGGCTCGTCCCGGCGACAGCGGGCAGCGTGCGCTTCAACGGGCGCGAGATCACCGGTCTCGGGGAGCGCCAGTTCCGCGCCCTGCGCCGAGAGATGCAGATCGTCTTCCAGGATCCGCACGCCTCCCTCAACCCTGCGATGACGATCGAGGACTCGGTCGGCCATCCGCTGAGGATTCACAAGGTGGCCAAGGGGAAGGAGCTCCGACGCCGGGTGGAGGAGGCGCTGACGACCGTCGGCCTCTCGCCGCCCGAGCAGTTCCTCTCGAAGTACCCGTCCGATCTGTCGGGCGGGCAGAAGCAGCGAGCGGTCATCGCTCGCGCGATCATCCTCAACCCGATGCTTCTCGTCGCCGACGAGCCCGTGTCGATGCTCGACATGAGCGTCCGCGCGAAGATTCTCGAGCTCATGCTCGACCTCAAGCGCGACCTCGATCTCACGTACCTCTACATCACCCACGACCTCGCGACGGCGAAGTTCTTCTGCGATCGCATCGCGATCCTGTACCTCGGCCGGATCGTCGAGATCGGCCCGTCGGACGCGATCTACGAGAACCCCAAGCACCCGTACACGAAGGCGCTGCTTCGAGCCATCCCCGAGCCCGATCCCCGGCGCAGCGTCCCGAGAGATCTGCCTCGAGGCGAGGTGCCGGACGCCGCCAGGCCGCCCCTGGGCTGCTCGTTCCATCCTCGGTGCCCGAGCGCCTTCGAGGTCTGCGGCTGGGAGTCGCGTGATCTGCGCGACCTGCTCGAGGCGCGGTGGGCGCTCCAGGAGGAGGAGCAGTACGTCGCGGAGCGCGCGGTGATCCGGAACCTGGAGCTGCTGGACGAGCCGCGAACCAGCGTGCGCCTCGGTGCGACGAGCGGCAGCGGGGTCGAGGCTCTTCGACTGCTCGAGGCCGCGCGGGCGGACGATCCCGCGGAACCGTTCTGGCGTGGGGTACGGCGGATGGCGGTGCAGGGAGACGGCGTCGAGGTCGAGTGGCACGAGCCGGTCGACCCACGTATGCATACCGTCGACG
Organism: uncultured Gaiellales bacterium; assembly: GCA_964578545.1. GTDB lineage: Bacteria > Actinomycetota > Thermoleophilia > Gaiellales > Gaiellaceae > GMQP-bins7. Next base: position 7,052 of record CAZODN010000016.1, on the reverse strand, counting down.
AAGTCGAGGTGGAGTGCCATCTGTACGACGACGATGCGCTCGTCGAGGCGGAGCGACGGCGCCTCGCGGGCGGGCGGGAAACGACGACGGGCGGGTCGAGCCCGCCCGTCGTCTCCGTCTGATCCGGCCTCGAGCTAGGCGGCGAGGCCCGCGAGATCCCGCAGGGCCTCGAGGCGCTTGAGCGCCTGGCCCTCGAGCTGCCGGACGCGCTCGCGCGTCAGGTCGAGCTCGTGGCCGATCGCCTCGAGCGTCCAGGGCTCGCCCTCGAACCCGAAGCGGAGCTCGAGGATGCGCCGCTCGCGCTCCGGAAGGGCGTCGAGCGCCCGCCGGATGCTCTGGCGGCGGAGGGACTCCTCGGCCTCGTCGAACGGGTCCGCGGCCTCGCGGTCGGCGAAGAGGTCGCCGAGCTCGCCCTCGTCGTCGGCGCCGACGGTCTGGTTCAGCGAGACCGACGCATGGGCGGCGCCGAGCGCCTCGTCCACGTGCTGGATGGGCAGCCCGGTGGCCTCCGCGAGCTCCTCTTTCGTGGCCTCGCGGCCGAGCTCCACCTCGAGGCGCCGCGCGGCGCGGGACAGCTTCTGCTGCCGCTCGACGACGTGCACCGGGACGCGGATCGTGCGCGCGTGGTTCGCGACCGCCCGCTGCACGGACTGGCGGATCCACCACGTCGCGTACGTCGAGAACTTGAACCCGCGGCGCCAGTCGAACTTCTCGACGGCGCGGTTCAGCCCGAGCGTTCCCTCCTGGATGAGGTCGAGGAACGGCACGCCGAGCCCGCGGTAGCCCTTCGCGATCGACACGACGAGCCGGAGGTTCGACTCGATCATGATCCGCTTGGCGACCGGGTCGCCGCGCTCGATGCGCTTCGCGAGCGCGACCTCCTCGGCCGCGGTGAGCAGCTTGTGGCGACCGACGTCGGCGAGGAAGAGCTGGAGGCTGTCGGCAGCTCCCGAGACGGCGCCGGCCTCGTACCGCTTCTCGGCGGCCGCCTCTTCCTTCTCGTCGAGCTCCGGCTGGACGATCTCGATGTTGTGCGCCTCGAGCTCGCGCTGGAGCAGCTCGGCGTCGTCCTCGCCGAGGTCGTGCTCGAGCACGAACGCCTCGAGCTCGGGGGCCTCGAGGTGCCCACCGTGCTCCTCCGCGCGCTCGATGAGCGCCTTCACGTGCTCCGATTCGAACAGTTCGATGAGCTGGTTCTGCGTCAAGTTGGTGTGTCAGTCCTTTCGATCTTCGTGCTGGTGCGACAAACTTACGGAGTGTAGGACGGCGTTTTGGCTATTTCCAGGGTGAATCCTCGACACGCAGGTGTCACAAGCTGGTCAACGTCCGCGCCCTGCTCCCGTATTCCGTCGCTGACGCTCGAGCGGTCCGGCGCGTGTGGACGACGAGCCTGCTGGCCCACTGTCACCTGAGACGTCCTCTGTACAGGCGAGTTAGATCATGACCGCTTTCACGGACGTTGAGAACCCCCTCGCGAAAGCCTTTACTCGCTCTTAGCGCGCCTTTCGGCGAGGAGCTCGGCCGCCCGCTCGAGCGTGATGCTCTCCGGGGTGTCTCCCCGGCGGAGGCTCGCGTTCGTCTCGCCGTCGGTGACGTAGGGGCCGAAGCGCCCGTCCCTGACGACGACGGGGCGGCCGCTCCCGGGATCGGGGCCGAGCTCCTTCAGCGGCCCCCTCGAGGATCCGCGCCGGCCGCGCCGGCGGGGCGGCTCGGCGAGCAGTGCCTTCGCCTCCTCGAGCGTGACGGTGAAGAGCTGCTCCTCGCTCTCGAGCGACCGTGACTCGGAGCCCCGCTTGACGTACGGCCCGTAGCGCCCGTTCTGGGCCACGACGTCCTCGCCGTCGATCTGCCCCACGACCCGGGGGAGCGAGAGGAGGCGGAGCGCGTCGTCGAGCGTGACCGTCTCCGGCGACATCGACGAGAGCAGCGACGCGGTTCGCGGCCTCTCGGCGGAGCCCTCGGGGAGCGCCTCCGTGACGTACGGGCCGTAGCGGCCCGACCGCACCTGGATCTCGTGGCCGGTGTCGGGGTCGGTGCCGAGCGACCGGCTGTCCGGCCGCGCGAGCAGCTCCTCGATCCGCTCCGGGTCGAGCTCGTCCGGGGCGAGGTCGGCGGGGAGGCTCGCTCGCTGCTCGCCCCGCTCCAGGTACGGCCCGTAGCGGCCGACTCTGACGACGGCGTCCGAGCCCGGGATCGCGATCGAGTTGACGGCACGCGCGTCGATCTCGTCCAGGTGCTCGGTCACGAGCTCGTGCAGGCCGGGGTCGGAGCCGTTGCCGAAGTAGAAGCGCGTCAGCCAGGCCACCCGCTCCTCTGCCCCGTCCGCGATGCGGTCGAGGTCGCCTTCCATGCGGGCCGTGAAGTCGAAGTCGACGAGCTGCTCGAAGTGGCGCTCGAGGAGGTTGACGACGGCGAAGGCGACGAAGGTCGGCACGAGAGCCGTCCCCTTCTTGAAGACGTACCCCCGGTCGACGATCGTCGACAGGATCGCGGCGTACGTCGACGGGCGTCCGATGCCGCGCTCCTCGAGCGCCTTCACGAGCGTCGCCTCCGTGTACCGCGCGGGTGGCGTGGTCGAATGCCCGTCCGGCTCGAGCGACGTCAGCGTCACCTCCTGCCCCTCCGCGAGGTGCGGCAGCAGGCGCTCTTCGTCGTCCTCGGCCGGCTCGTCGCGGCCGGGCTCGTAGGCGGCCAGGAAGCCGCGGAACGTGATGACCGTGCCGGAGGCGCCGAGCTCGGCGTCCTCCCCGGCACTGCTCGTGCCGGCGATCCGGAGCGAGACGGTCTGTCCCACGGCGTCCTCCATCTGGGACGCGAGCGTGCGCTTCCAGATGAGGTCGTAGAGCGCGAGCTCGTCGCGGCCGAGCGCGCCCGCGACGGCCTCCGGCGTTCGGAACCGGTCGCCGGCGGGACGGATGGCCTCGTGCGCCTCCTGGGCGTTCGCCACCGCGCGTCCGTACGCGCGCGGCTGCTCGGGGACGTACGCGTCGCCGAAGAGCTCCCGCGCCTGTGCCCGGGCCGCGGCGGTCGCCGACTCGGAGAGCGTCGTCGAGTCGGTGCGCATGTACGTGATGTAGCCGGACTCGTACAGCCGCTGGGCGACCCGCATGGTCGTCTGTGCGGAGAACCGCAGCTTCCGGCTCGCCTCCTGCTGGAGCGTCGCGGTGCGGAACGGGGCCGCGGGCTTCCTCCGGTACGGCTTCTCCTCCACCGAGCGCACGCGGAAGCGCGCGCTCTCGAGCCGGTCGGCCAGCGCCCTGGCCGCGGCCTCGTCGAGGTGGACGAGGCTCTCGTCTCGGAGCTCTCCGACGGACGTGAAGTCGCGCCCCTGGGCGACGCGGCTGCCGTCGAGCGCGACGAGGCGAGCCTCGAAGGCGCCCGGGTCGAACGTGGCGAGGAGGTCCCAGTACTCGGCGGACCGGAACGCCATCCGCTCGCGCTCGCGCTCGACGACGAGGCGCGTGGCGACCGACTGCACGCGCCCCGCCGAGAGGCCGCGCGTCACCTTCTTCCAGAGCACGGGCGAGACCTCGTAGCCGTAGAGGCGGTCGAGGATGCGGCGGGTCTCCTGCGCGTCGACGAGCCTGGTGTCGATCGTGCGGGTCTCCTCGAGCGCCCGCGAGATCGCGTCCTTCGTGATCTCGTGGAAGACCATCCGGCGCACGGGGACCTTCGGCTTCAGCACCTGGACGAGGTGCCAGGCGATCGCCTCGCCCTCGCGGTCCTCGTCGGTCGCGAGCAGGAGCTCGTCCGCGCCGGCGAGGTGCTTGCGGAGCGCCGCGACGACCTTCTTCTTCTCAGGGGCGACGACGTAGAACGGCTCGAACCCGTGCTCCACGTCGACGCCGAGAGCGCCGAAGCGCTTCCGCTGCTCCTTCGGAACGTCTCCTGCCCGGTCCGGTAGGTCGCGGATGTGCCCGACGCTGGACTCGACGGTGAACTCGGGGCCGAGGTAGCCGGCGATGGTCCGCGCCTTCGCGGGTGACTCGACGATGACGAGGCTCTTTCCCATTCGGCGCGACACCATAGCGCTGCCGTGAACGTGCGCACTCGCGCGATACTCCGCGGCGTGTCGCAGCCGCCCCGCCCGAGCGCGCTCTACTCGCTCGTCGCCGTCGTCAGCTGGCCCGTGCTGAAGACGCTCTTCCGACACCGGGCCACGGGTGTCGAGAACGTCCCCCGAGCCGGCGGCTTCGTCCTCGCCGCGAACCACTTGTCCAACTTCGACCCCTGGCCCCTCGGCCTCCCGCTCTTCCCCCGCCGCTACCTCCGGTTCATGGCGAAGTCCGAGCTCTTCTGGTTCCCCCTGAGCCTCGTCATCCACGCCGGCGGCGGCTTCCGGGTGCGGCGGGGGGAGCGGGACGAGGAGGCGATCCGGACGGCGGTCGAGCTCGCCCGCGACGGGCACGGCGTCGTCATGTTCCCCGAGGGGACGCGCCGGCGGAAGGGCATGCGAAAGCGTTACGAGGCGCGCTGGCACAGCGGCGCCGCGCGCATCGCCCTCGAGGCGGGCGTGCCGCTCGTGCCGGCCGGCATCGCCGGCACGGACCGGCTCTCGCGCCTCGGCCCGCTGCGGGTCGCCTTCGGCGAGCCGGTCGACCTCTCCGATCTCCACGACCTCGCCCTCTCGGACGCCGCGCGGATCGCGACCGGGCGCCTGCGCGAGGCGATCACGGCGCTGGAGCGCGAGGCCGCGTGAGGCCGCTCCTCGTCGTCGACGGCGACTCGTTCGCGCACCGGGCGTACCACGCGCTGCCCAAGACGATGCGGCGCGGGGACGGTCGCCCCGCGAACGCGCTCGTCGGCTTCGCGAGCATGCTCCTGCGCCTGTGGCAGGACGAGCGGCCGCGGGCCGTCCTCGTCGGCTGGGACACACTCGACGTCCCCACGTACCGGCACGAGGCGCTCCCGTCCTACCAGAGCGGCCGAGAGTTCGACGAGGAGCTCCTCGAGCAGCTCGAGCTCCTCCCGCGTCTCGTCGAGTCAACCGGTCTTCGCTGCGCCAAGGCGCCGGGCTACGAGGCCGACGACTTCCTCGCCGCCGCGGTCGCGAGCGAGGAGGCTGCCGGCGGGCTCGCGCTCGTCGCCACGTCGGACCGGGACGCCTTCCAGCTCGTGAGCCCGCGCACGACCGTGCTGCAGCCGGTGCGGGGCGGTGGGCCTCCGGCGCGGATCGGCCCGGACGAGGTGCTCGCCCGCTACGGCGTCTGCCCCGAGCAGGTGCCGGACTTCATCGCCCTCCGTGGCGATCCCTCCGATCGCATTCCCGGCGCGCGCGGCATCGGCGAGAAGCGAGCCGCCGAGCTGCTCCGCGCGCACGGCACGCTCGAGGCGTTGCTCGCCGACGGTCGCTTCGCCGCCGAGGCCGACGACCTTCGCCTCTACCGGCACGTCGCGACGATGGATCGCGGGGCGCCGATCCCTCCCCTCCCGGACACGGAGCCCGACTGGCGCGCGGGGGCGACGTTCGCCGAGGAGCTCGGGCTGCCCGGTGTCGCGAGGAGGTTCGAGGAGGCGCTCGCGTGGAGCTGATCAGCCATCCCGCGATGGCCGACCTGCACACGCCGGGCCGCTACGCGCACCCGGAGTCCCCCGCGCGGCTCCGGACGCTGCTGGAGCGCTTCCCCGGGGTCGCGGTCGCCCGGTCGGCGACGCGTGCCGAGATCGAGCGGGTGCACGCAGACTGGTACGTGTCGGCGATCGCCGGGATCGACGAGGACACGTGGCTCGACGCGGACACGTACGCAGGCCCGACGACGTTCGAGGCCGCGTTGCTCGCCGCGGGCTGCGCGATCGAAGCGGTCGAGCGGGGCGGCTTCGCGCTCGTCCGGCCGCCCGGTCACCACGCGCTCCCGTCGGCCCCGATGGGGTTCTGCATCTTCGACAATGTCGCGATCGCCGCGCGCCACGCGCAGGCCGAGCTCGGCGCGGAGCGCGTCGCGATCGTCGACTTCGACGTCCACCACGGGAACGGCACCGAGGCGATCTTCGCCGAGGACCCGAGCGTGCTCACCGTCTCCCTCCACCAGTGGCCGTTCTGGCCGGGATCGGGCGGGCCGAGCACGAGCCGGGAAGGTCTCCTCAACGTCCCGCTCGAAGCCGGTTGCGGCGATGCGGAGTACGCCGCCGCGTTCGTCACGATCGTCGAGCCCGCCGTGCGCGCCTTCGAGCCGGACGTCGTGCTCGTGTCGGCGGGCTTCGACGCGCACGTGGACGATCCGCTCGCGGAGATGGAGGTGACGGCCGACGGGTTCCGCGAGCTCTCCGGACGCTGCGCCGCGCTCGCCCCGCGGGTCGGGGCGGTGCTCGAGGGGGGCTACAACCTCGAGACGCTCCCGGGCCTCGTCGAGGCGGCTCTCGAGGGCTTCGCCGGTTAGCCCCGAGCGCGCTCGAGTCGTTCCAGCGCCTCGCGCCGGGACGACACCCCGAGCTTGCGGAGGAGGCTCTTGACGTGGGAGCGCACCGTGTGCTCGGAGATGAAGAGGCGCTGCGCGATCTGGTCCGTCCCGAGGTGCTCGTCGAGGAGGAGGAGCACCTCGACCTCGCGTGCCGACAGGACGCGTGCGATCTCCTCGGGGACCCCGTTCGGCCGTCCGCCCTCGCGGACGCGGTCGAGCAGCCGGCGCGCCACCCCGCCCGAGAGCGCCGCGTCGCCGCGCGCGACTCCGCGGAGGAACGTCGCGATCTGCTCCGGCGGCTCGGTCTTCAGGAGGTAGCCGGACGCACCCGCCCGGATCGCGGCCAGGAGGTTCTCCTCGGCGTCGGAGGCGGTGAGGACGACGACCTCGCACTCGGGCGCGCTCTCCCGGATGTGGGGGAGCGCGGTGAGCCCGTCCATGCCGGGCATCATCAGGTCGAGGAGGACGATGTCGGGCTGGAGGGAGCTCGCCTCGGAGATCGCCTCGCGCCCGTCTTCCGCGGCGCCCACGACGTCGAACCCCTGCTGCTGGAGGAGGCCCGAGAGGGCGTCTCGGGTCAGGGGGTGGTCGTCGACGATGAGGACCCGCTCGGTCACGCTCCCCTTATCGGCACCGGCGTCCGTGCCGACAAGT
>CAZODN010000015.1:5051-32053 GCA_964578545.1 uncultured Gaiellales bacterium | reverse complement strand
GAGCCCCTCCGTGGCCGAGTCGTGGAGATCGACGCCGACGAGCCGCTCCCGATCGAGCTCGACGGCGAGCAGCCGGGAACGACGCCCGCGCGCTTCGAGGTCGTCCCGAAGGCGCTTCGCGTGCGCGTCCCGTGCGCCTCGGCCTGAGAGCTACGACGCCGGCTTGCGGGGCGTCGCGCGACGAGCCGACGCCTTGGCCTTCTTGAGAGCGGCGAGCTCCTTCTCGAGCTTCGCGACGCGCGCCTCGAGCCCGTCCAGGCCTCGCACCTTCTTCGCGAGCTCGTCCACGCCCGCGCGGAGGTCGTTCACCGCCGCCATCGCCTTCTGGCCGCCCGGGAGCTCGGCGAGACGCTGCAGCGCCTCCTCGCCCTTGTCGGCGAGGCGTGCGACGAGATCCTTGTCAGCGGGCGTGCCCGCCGTCTTCTTCGTCTCGGTCATGCACGAAGTCATAGCAGCGGTCACCGTGACGCGCTGGCGCCCTGCTTGACACGAACCGCACGACCGGGGAGGATCGCGCTCATGCGGCTCCTGCGGAACGCGTTGCTACCGGCGGGGCTCGCGCTCGTGGCAACGACATCGATGGCGGGCGCGGCCCCGACGGCCGTCGACCTCCAGATCGACATCGTCGCCGGCACGAGCCTTCGCGGCGCCCGGTTCGTCCCGAACGGCGGCTCCGCCACGCTCGCCGGCCCGACCTTCTGGGCCGGGGTCGAGTTGAGCCTGGTAACGCCGCAACCAGCGAGCGCCAGGATCCGCTTCGAGCTGGCCGAGGGCCTGCGCTGGGGGAGGGACGAGCCGGACCCGACCGAGCAGTGCACCGCAACGCCGACGACAGGGGTCTGCCAGTCGCCACAGCTGCAGCCGATCTCGGGAGGATCGGGGTCCGGGTGGGCCTGGGAGATCATCGCTGCCCGAGCGGGGAGCTACGTGCTCCGGGCCGAGATTCTCGACGCATCGGACACCGACCCGGTGGAGAGCAACAACACGGCTTCGGTCACCATCGTGGTAACGGAGCCGTCGACGGGAGGGGGATCAGGCGGCGGTGGCGGGACCGCGACCGCCTCCGTGAGCGCAGGCGCCGTCAAGCTCTCCCCCGCGAAGCCGAAGGCGGGCTCCACGCTCGTCGCCTCGGTGCGGGTGACGCGCGGCGGTGCGCCCGTGAAGCCGGCCGGGATCGCCTGCTCGGCGACGATCGGGAAGACGAAGGTCAAGGGAGGAGCGAAGTCCTCGAGCGGCCTCGCCTCGTGCCTGTTCAAGACGCCGCGAAGCGGCAAGGGCAAGACGATGCTCGGGTCGGTCTCGTTCATCGCAGGCGGGCAGAGCTTCACGAAGCGGTTCTCGGCGAGGCTCGGCTAACCGAGGGCCTCGAGCACGGCCGAGAGCGTCTCCCCCGCTCCGGCGTCGATCCTCAGCAGCGCCTGCTCGTCGAGCGCGGTCGGCCCGCGGTTCACGATCGCGAACGCGCGGGCCTCGAGCGGAAGCCCCGCGACCGGCCACACCTCGAGCGACGAGCCCACGACGAGCAGGAGCCCGGCCGAGCGCGCGAGGTCGGATGCGCGCTCCATGGCGCCGGGCGGCAGGAGCTCGCCGAAGAGCGTGACCCCGGGCTTGAGCGGCCCGCCGCAGTGCGGGCAGACGGGCACGGGCCGCGCCTCGAGCTGGGCCAGCGCGGAGGCAGCCGGCTCCGTCCACAGGCAGCCGAGGCACTGGGCCGAGCGGATCGACCCGTGCACCTCGACGAGGTTCTCGCTGCCCGCCCGCGAGTGCAGGGTGTCGATGTTCTGCGTCACGACGGCGCAGACGAGCCCGCGCCGCTCGAGCTCCGCGAGCGCGTAGTGGCCCGCGTTCGGCTCCGCGGCCCCGACGGTGTGGATGCGCTGGGCGTAGAAGCGCCACACGCGCGCAGGGTCGCGGTGGAACGCCCCGATGGAGGCGACCTCGAAGGGGTCGACGTCGGCCCAGATCCCCGTCGCGGAGCGGAAGTCCGGGATGCCGCTCTCGGTGGAGATGCCCGCGCCCGTGAGCACGACGCACGGCTCCCGCTCCCGGACGAGGTCGGCAAGCGCGACGGCGGACACGCCTCGATTCTAGGCTTGGCCCCGTGGAGGGCTTCCCGTTCACGACCGAGGTGAAGGTCCGGTTCGCCGAGACCGACGCCCAGGGCATCGCCCACCACGCCTCCTTCGTGGTCTGGCTCGAGGTGGCGCGCGTCGCGCACCTCGCGCGGTACGCGGGCGGGTACAACGCGCTCCGCGAGAGCGGGATCGAAGCGCTGACGACCGAAGTGCACGTTCGCTACCACCAGGCCGCAACCTTCGACGAGACGCTCCTGATCGGCGCCCGCTGCGTCGACCTGCGCGGCGCGCGCTTCACCTACGAGTATCGGATCGAGAGGGACGGAGAGCTCGTCGCGGATGCCTTCACGCGCCACGCGACGGTCGATCGCGAGACGTACCGCCCGACGCGGGTCCCCGCCTGGCTGATCGAGGCCGTTACGGGGCCGTAGCCGTCGGCGCCGGCGCGGGCTCGTCCGTGGTCTCGGCGGGCTGCTTCTTCTTCCCCGTCGGCTTCGCGGCCTCCGGCGCCTTCGTGCCGATCCGGATGATCCTCGTCTCGCCCTTGTACGAGGTCGTCCACGTCTCGGTGTCGATGAGCTTTCCGTCCGGCGCGTAGATCGCGCGGGTCGCGGTCGTGCGCGACGGCCGCGAGCCCTCCTGCTCGATGACGCGCTCGCCCTTCGGCAGGGTCGGGTCCTTCACGTACTTCCGCGGCGGCTCCCCGGTGTACACGAGGGGCGTCGCGGAGCTCTCGACGCGGCGGCGCTCGCCGCCGTAGATGACGACGTGGATGGCGTCGGGCTCGACCTCCCCCTTCACGAGCACCCAGCTCGAGGTGTCGTTCCGGAACTTCAGGTCGAGCGAGGGCCAGTACACCGTCGCGTCCCGCCCGAGCTGGTAGCGGCTGATGTAGAGGGAGTGCGGGTGCCGCTCGGTGATCTCGAGGCCTGCCTCCCAGGCCGCGTTGAAGACGGTGGTCGCGACCTGCGACGTGCCGCCGCCGACCTCCTCCGCGTACTCGTTGCCGATGATCACCGGCGCCGGCCGGAAGCCGCGCTCGAGCGTGCGCTCGCCGATCGCGTCGTTCAGCGAGAACGTTCCCCCGGGCGCCACGAGGGTGCCGTCGAGGGCGCGGACGCCGAGCTGGAGGTTCGTGATCCGGTCGGCGGTTCCCGAGTAGTACGTGCGATAGCCGGCCATCCGCGTGTCGATGCCCATCGCGAGCGCTTCCTTCGTCGACAGCTCGGGCGCGGAGCGGACGAGGGCGAGCCGCGCCACGCGGTTCGCCGGCCGGGAGGCGGCGCGCAGCAGCGCCTCCGCGGTTGCCGGCACGTCGAGCTCGATCCCGTCGCGGGCGGGGATCACGCTCACCCTGTCACCGGAGGCGTAGAAGCTCGCGTCCTGCGCCGGCCTGCCGACACGCTGCGCGAGGTTCCGGAAGTAGGCGTCGGCGGCCGGTCCGGCGACCGCCAGCGTGGCGCGGCCGTCGCGAGGCAAGGCCACGAGCCGGGCGAGCCGCGCCGGTGTCAGCCGGTAGGAGATGCTCGCGCCCTTCAGGAAGACGGGGCCCGAGAAGACGATACGCGCGCGCTTCGCCGCCGGCGCGAGCATGGCCGCGGTGACGGGCGGCGAGACGACCGCGACCGGCAGCGCGACCGGCCCGGCCGGGCGCTCGAGCGTCCCCAGCGAGCGGACGATCGTCTCCGCCGCCGCATCGCGGCTCAGCGCGGCACCGGTCCGCCCTCGCACGACGACCACCGTTCGGCCACGCCGGGCGAGCGCGGCGCTTCGCGGCTCCCGCTCCACGCCCGCCGCGATCCGGTCGAGGGCGTACTCGAGAGCGCCGTCGGACGCCGAGACCCGCGGGAGCACCTCCGCGCCGAAGATCCGCGCGCGCAGCCGCCGGAAGCCCCTGATCGGCCCGAACCCGTCGGAGCTCTGCTGCGCGATGCCCACGGCGCCGGACCAGTCCGGGCGCACCCCGAGCTGGTTGGCCGCGAGCGAGTACTGCTTCGTCCCCGCCACGAACGTGACCGGAGTGCCGGCGACGGCGTCGAAGCGCGCCTCGAGCCGGCTGACCGCCTGGGTCTTCGTGAGCCCGCCCACGTCGACGCCCGCGATCGTCGTCCCCTCCGCGAGCTCGCGCGAGGAGCCCGCGAAGGCGAGCCCGAGCAGCACGCCGAGGACGACCGCGCCGGCGAGGACGACCACGACGACCGTCCGGGCGGAGATCCGCTCCTTCCGGCGGCGCCTGCTCGGGGAATAGATGGGTGAATCCGCGCGCACCGAGCCGAAGATCTTACCCGCGCAGGAGTGGCCGAGACCGCTCCGTTGAGCGGTTCCCGGCGACTCAGAAGACGAAGAGCTCGACGCCGCCGGAGACGTAGAGCTCGATGCCCGTGATGTAGGAGGCGAGGTCCGAGCAGAGGAACGCGATCGCGTTCGCGATGTCCTGCGGCTCGCCCGGACGTTTGAACACCGTGCGGTTCGCGATGCGCTCGTTCATGGCCGGGTTCGCCATGTGGAACGCCTCGCTCCCGATGATCCCGGGGACGATCGCGTTGCACGTGATCCCGTGCCGGCCGCCCTCCATCGCGAGCGTCTTCGTCAGCCCGAGGATGCCGGCCTTCGTCGTCGAGTAGCTCGCCTGGCCGAAGCCGCCGAGCGTGCCCGCCACCGAGGCCATGTTCACGATGCGCCCCCAGCCGCGCTCCTTCATGTGCGGCCAGACGGCCTGCGCGCAGTTGAAGCCGCCGGTGAGGTTGACGCGGAGGTCGCGCTCCCACAGCTCCGGGCGCTGGTCGTGGAACTGGCCGACGTGGTCGAGCGTGCCCGCGTTGTTGATCAGGATGTCGACGGACCCGAGCTCGTCCACGGTCCTCGCGACCGCGGCGGCGACCTGCTCGCGGTCCGTGACGTCACAGCGCACCGCGATCGCGCGCCGGCCCAGGGAGCGGATCTCGTCGACCGTCTCCTCCGTGTGGACGAGCCCCTGCGTGCGCGCGACCGTCGCGAGCGCGCCCCAGCGGTCCGTCTCCTCGGAGAGCTCGGACTCGACGAGGATGTCGGCGATCGCGACGTCCGCGCCGGCCCGCGCGAGCGTCAGGGCGTCGGCACGACCCAGCCCGCGCGACCCGCCGGTGACGAGGGCGACGCGCCCGGAGAGGTCGATCTCGAGTGCCACGGCGAAACCCTAGTCGCCCCGCGGGAGGAAGATCTCCTTGGCGATCACGAGGCGCTGGATCTGCGAGGTGCCCTCGTAGATCTGGAAGAGCTTCGCGTCGCGCATGAGCTTCTCGACCGGGTACTCCTTGATGTACCCGTAGCCCCCGAAGACCTGCACCGCGTCCGTCGTGACCTTCATCGCCGTGTCCGCCGCGAAGCGCTTGGCGAACGACGAGTAGAGCGTCGCCTTGCGACCGTAGCCGGAGTCGAGCATCCAGGCGGCCTGCCACGTGAGGAGGCGCGCGGCCTCGGTCTCCGCGGCCATGTCCGCGATGAGGAAGTTCACGCCCTGGTGCATCGCGATCGGGACGTCGAACGTGACGCGCTCCTTCGCGTACTCGACCGCGAGCTCGTACGCGGCCTGAGCGACGCCGACGGCCCCGATCGCCGTGCCGGGGCGCGTGAAGTCGAGCGTCTGCATCGCGATCTTGAAGCCGTCGCCCTCCTCGCCGAGGCGGTTCTCCGCCGGCACGACGACGTCGGTGAGGGCGAAGGCCGAGGTGTCGGTGGAGCGCTGGCCCATCTTGTCGAGGTGCTTCTCGATCTGGACGCCCGGCGTGTCCATGGGCACGACGAAGGCCGAGATGCCGCGATGGCCCTTCGCCGGGTCGGTCTTCGCGAAGACGACCGTCCACGCCGCGTGGCCCGCGTTCGTGATGAACGTCTTCGACCCGTTCAGGACGTACTCGTCGCCCTTGCGCTCGGCCGTCGTCTTCATGCGCGCGACGTCAGAGCCCGCGTCGGGCTCCGTGAGGCCGAACGAGCAGAGCATGGGGGTCTCGAGGAGGCCCGGAAGCCACTTCGCCTTCTGCTCGTCGGAACCGGCGAGGAGCACGGGGAACGATCCGAGGCCGTTCGCGAGGATCGACGTGGCGATGCCCGAGCAGCCCCAGTTGAGCTCCTCGCCGACGAGCATGCCGTCGAAGGCGGAGAGCTCGGGACCGCCGAGCGACGCGGGGACGTGCAGGTTCATGAGGCCGAGCTCGTGCGCCTTCGCGATCACGTCGGCCGGATGCGTCGAGTGCTCGTCGTACGCCGCGGCCTTCGGCCGAATCTCCTTCTCGGCGAACTCGCGCGCGAGGGCGCGCAGCTCCTTCTGCTCCGGCGTCAGGGCGAACGAGACGCCCGAAGCGACACCCGTGTCCATCGTCGTCATTGGCGTGGCTCCCGGTTCGTGGGTCGTGTCGATTGACTAGTCAGTCAATCGTCGAAGGATACGGCGGAGCGGGTTGCCGGGTCAAGCCGTCGAGAGCCTCTCTAGGATGTAGGTGCGCATGGCGACGACGACCGAGCTCCCGGCGCTCGACCCGCTCGACTACCTCGCGATCGACGCGCTCCTCGACGACGAGGAGAAGGCGATCCGGGACACGGTCCGGCAGTTCGTTCGCGAGCACGTCCTCCCCGACGTCGGCGACTGGTTCGAGAAGGGGATCCTCCCGCGCGAGGTGATCGCGGAGCTCGGAAAGCTCGGTCTCTTCGGCATGCACCTGGAGGGCTACGGCCTCCCGGGTGCGAGCGCGGTCGCCTACGGGCTGACCTGCCTGGAGCTCGAGGCCGGCGACGCGGGCGTGCGGAGCGCCGTCTCGGTGCAGGGATCGCTGGCGATGTTCGCGATCTGGCGCTGGGGCTCGGAGGAGCAGAAGGAGCGCTGGCTCCCGGCCATGCACGCCGGGGACGTCATCGGCTGCTTCGGGCTCACCGAGCCCGACGCGGGCTCGGACCCCGGCTCGATGCGGACGCACGCGCGCCGCGACGGCTCGGACTGGATCCTGAACGGCGCCAAGATGTGGATCACGAACGGCACGATCGCGGACATCGCGATCGTCTGGGCGCGCACGGACGAGGGCGCGATTCGCGGCTTCATCGTCGAGAAGGACATGCCGGGCTTCTCGGCGCCCGAGATCCACAAGAAGCTCTCGCTGCGCGCGTCGGTGACCTCCGAGCTCGTGCTGCAGGACGTGCGCGTCCCGGACGAGAACCTCCTCCCGGGAGCGACCACGCTGCGGGGCCCGCTCTCCTGCCTCGACGAGGCGCGCTTCGGGATCGTGTTCGGCGCGGTCGGCTCCGCGCGCGCGTGCTTCGAGGCCGCGCTCGAGTACGCGAAGGAGCGAATCGTCTTCGGGAAGCCGATCTCCGCCTACCAGCTCACCCAGGAGAAGCTCGCGGAGATGGCGCTCGAGATCAACCGCGGCTACCTGGTCGCGCTCCACCTCGGGCGCATGAAGGACGCGGGGACGCTCAGGCCCGAGCAGATCAGCCTCGGGAAGATGGGGAACGTCCGCGGCGCGATCGAGGTCGCGCGCGCCGCCCGCACCGTGCTCGGCGCGAACGGCGTGACCCTCGAGTACCCGGTCATCCGGCACGTGAACAACCTCGAGTCCGTGCTCACGTACGAGGGCACGCACGAGGTGCACACGCTCGTCGTCGGCCTCGCCCTGACCGGCGAGAACGCGTTCCGCTAGTCCTCGCCGTCCCAGTAGTCGAGCATCGGCCCCGGTCGGCTGAGCAGGATCCGCTCGCCCGCGACGCTGCGCGCGCCCACCTTCCCCGAGTCCGGATACTCGACGATGTCCGGTGCGATGAGCGTCGAGAGCATGAGGACGCGGATAGGCGTCTCCGACGCATTCCGAACCTGGTGCAGGCCGTCCTTGCCGCGCCGGAAGCAGACGACATCGCCCTCGACGAGCTCGCGCTCGCCCTCGGGAGTGCGCAGCGTCGGCGTGCCGCGGAGGACGATCATCCACTCCTCGTTGGCGTGATGGGTGTGGTACGGCCAGAGCCGGTCGCCGGGCTCGAGCTCGTACATGCTGCCGCCGATCAGCTCCGAGCCGATGCGAGCTCCGACCCAGGCGTCCTTGCTCCGCCAGCCGGGACGATCCTCGACGCGATCCCACTCGTCGGAGCCGAGATTGAAGATCTCCACCGAGCCGAGCCTAGCCCGCGAGCCCTCGCAGCGCCAGCTGGACGGCCGTCCTCTCCGCGACCGCGACGTCCTCCTCGCCGTCGGGCAGCTGGCCGAGAACCCACCCGGTCAAGACCTCCTCGAGTCCGCCGTAGAAGAGCCAGCTCGCGAGCCGGGCGTCGAGATCCTTCCGGAGCAGGCCCGTGGCCTGGCCCTCCTCGATGACCCGCTGGACGATGGCGAACGCCTCCCGCACCTCGTCGACGCGGTCCTGCAGCTGGTGGCTGCGCGCGACCTCGCGCACCATGACCGTCACGAGAGCCGGGTCGTTGCGCCACGTGCGGAGGAGGATCTTCGCGATCGCCTCGAGCTTCTCGTCTGCGCCCTCGTCCGCGAGCTCGACGGCGCGAAAGCGAGCGATGAGCTCGCCCCAGTTCTCGACGAAGATGGTCCGGAGGACGTCGTCCTTCGACGCGAAGTAGTGGTAGAGGAGGCCGTGCGCGACCCCCGCGTGCTCCGCGATGTCGCCGACCCGTGCCCCGTGGTAGCCCTGGTCGGCGAACACTCGGATCGCGGCGTCGAGGATGAGCTTCCGCTTCTCCCGGTGGGCGATTGAACCGTCAGTCAACGAGGCGAGGATAGAGGTACGCTCCGGCACCGTGCAACCGCTCCACGGCACCCTCGTCGTCGACTTCACGCGCTACCTGCCGGGGGCCTACGCGAGCCGCGAGCTCGCGCGGCTCGGCGCCCGCGTCGTCCGCGTCGAGCCGCCAGAGGGCGATCCCATGAGGCCGACGGCGACCGCGTGGGACGCCGCGCTTCGAGCCGGGACCGAATCGGTCGTCTGCGACCTGAAGGCGGAGCCCGCCCTCGCCCGCGCCCTCTGCGGGCGGGCGGACGTCGTCCTCGAGGGCTTCCGGCCTGGCGTCGCCGAGCGGCTCGGGATCGGTCCCGACGACGTGCCCGCGCGCGTCGTCTACTGCTCGATCACGGGCTTCGGGCTCGAAGCCGCTCACCGCGTCCGAGCCGGCCACGACCTGAACTACCTCGGCTGGGCGGGCGTGCTCGAGGACACCGCGCCGGCCCTGCCGCCGATCCAGGTGGCGGATCTCGCCGCCGGCGCGCTCGGCGCCGTGACCCAAGTGCTGGCCGCCCTCCTGCACCGGGAGCGCACCGGCGAGGGGGCCCGGGTGGTCGTCTCGATGACGCACCGCTCGCACGACCTCGTCGCCCACCGCCTCGGCGGGGAGCCGGTGCCGCGCATGCTGACCGGTGGGCTCGCCTGCTACCGGGTCTACGAGACGGCGGACGGCCGGCACCTCACCGTCGGCGCGCTCGAGCCGAAGTTCTTCCGCCGGCTCTGCGAGCTCGTGGAGAGGCCCGACCTCGCCGACCGCCAGTACGACGCGGATCAGGAGGCGCTCGCACGGGAGCTGGCGCGCACCTTCCGCGCGCGCTCCCTCGCAGCCTGGCTCGAGCGCTTCGGCGACGAGGACGTGTGCGTCGGGCCGGTGTGGACGCGGGAGGAAGCGGCGGCGGCCTTCGGCTCGGCGCACACGCCTGTGGAGGTCCCGCTCGGCGCCCACACCGACGCCTGGCGCCGCGAGCTCGGCCTGGGTTAGACGCGAGGGAGGCCGAGGGCCGCCGGCAGCGCGAGCAGCGTGTCGATTCGGTCGGTGGCGTCCGGTCGCCGCCCGTCCCGGTCGAGGAGGATCGCCCGGATTCCGAGCGCGCGGGCGCCCTCGATGTCGTCCTCGTACGAGTCGCCGACCATGGCGACCTCCTCCGCACGGACGTCGAGCGCCTCGAGCGCGGCGGTGAAGATCGAGGGGTGCGGCTTCACCCGGCCGTGCGCCCTCGATCCGACGAGCGCGTCGACCCGGAGGTCGTGATGGACGACGAACTCGTCGAGGTCGCGCTGCCCGTTCGAGATCAGCCCGATCTTGAGCTCGTGCCTCCGGAGCTCGTCGAGCGCCGGGAGCGCATCCTCGTAGAGCGTGAAGTTCTCGTGCCGCTCCCACTCGCGCACCATGTCCGTCGCGCACGCCCGGGCGGCCTCCGGATCGCTCTCGCCCCCCATGCGCAACACGATCTGCTCGGTGAACGCGATCCAGATCTCCTCGTCGTGGACGAGCTCGTGATTCCGCTGCAGCTCCTCGATCGCGGACGCGCGCGCCGCCGCGTAGCGGTCGGCGTCGAGGTCGAGCCCGTGCCGCAGCCCGACCCGCCTGTAGCCCTCCGGGCCGAGCTCGGGCCCGGGGCGGAAGAGCGTGAAGTCGACGTCGAAGAGGACGGCTCGGAGCACGTGGCGAGGATAGCCACGGCTCGGTCCGGGGCGACGCGCGGACGACGGAAACGCGCACGGCCGACCTGGCGACCAGCGACCGCGAAGCGGTCGCGCTTCAGGGGTCTTCGCCGCGTCGGGAGTCTGCTCGGCAGATTCCCGACGCGGTATGGAAGAAGTCGGGGTGCCCAGATTTGAACTGGGGGCCTCTCCGACCCGAACGGAGCGCGCTACCAGGCTGCGCCACACCCCGAGCGCGCTAAGGGTAGCGACTCCGCGGCGCTCGAGCCTCGCCCGTCGCGTTGCGTCCGTCAGGCGGGCGCGAGTATGCTCAGGGTGTGACGAGAGCTCTCGAGAGGCGGGCTGCGTGACCCGCCCGGAGACGCGACTGAACCCGAGCCCGACGTGCGCGAACGCGCCGACGGGCTTTTTTCATGCCCGAAGGAGGCACGGATGGCCAACCACCTGACGCCCGAGGAGCTCGCAAAGGAGATGGGGATGGACCGCGACGAGGTGATCCGCATCTGCATCGAGGAAGGCGTGCCGATCTACCACGGCAAGATCGACAAGACGCTGTTCCAGGCTTCGCTCGAGGCCGTCGGGTCGGGGGCAACCGCCTCGAAGTCCTGACGCGGCGACCGGGTGCCCGCCGGGGGCCCTACGGTCGTGCGCTCGCCGCGATGCCGGCGCCGGCGAGCGTGAGCGCCCCTCCGACCGCGAGCATCAGGTCGGAGATCCGGAACGCCAGGTACGCCTGCATGAGGGCCGTCTGGAGCGTCGTCGACCGGAGCCAGAGCTCGACGTCCGGGTTCTTCACCGGCGCTCCCGTCGTCTCGTCGGTGAGAGCCTTCGTGACGTCCGACGTCGACGATCCGTCCTCGGCGAGGTACTCGCCCGCCTCCGAGTAGGTCGTGCCGCCGGTCGACTCGAGCGTCTGCTCGCGAATCAGCTCGGCGAGCGCACGCGCCGACCCGGCATCCTCCACCGCCCCACCCCCCGGTGCCGAGATCCGCTCGCGCGCGAGGCCCAGGCGCACCTCGCGGCGCGCCCACGCGCCGAGCGCGAGGAGCCCGAGGCCCGAGACGGCGACACCCGCCCCTGCACCTGCCACGGCCGCACGACGACGGCAGCCGACCACGGCCGCCATCCAGCCAGGCGCGTCCCCCGACGGCATCGGGGAATTCGCTGATCCTGCGACCGTGAGACGCGGAGGCTAGGAGCGCGTGGCCCGGCTTCTGCGCTTCGCGGGCGTCGGAGCCTCCTCGTCTGCCCCTCGCCCTCTCTTGGCGGCCGCGACGGACGCCTTCAGCGCCTCCATGAGGTCGACGACGGGCGCCTCGACGACCGGCTCGGGAGTGACGAGCTCCTCGCCTCGGAGCTTGGCCTCGAGGAGGGCGCGGAGATCTCGTCGGTACTCGCTCGTGAGCTCCGACGGCTCGAACTCGCCCGCCAGGCTCTCGATCACCTGCCGCGCGAGGGCGAGCTCCGGCTCCTTGACGGCGGTGGACTCGACGGCCTCGTCGATCTCGGCCTGCGAGTACACGTCCTCCGCGAGGAAGAGGGTCTCGAGCGCCAGCGCGTGACCCTTCGCGCGGACGAGGCAGAGGCTCTCGCGGCCCGAGCGCACGAAGCGCCCGAGAGCGGCCATTCCCGTCTCCTGCATCGCGGCGAGCAGGAGGACGTACGGGCGGCGCTGGGCGGCGGTCGCGGCGGGGACGAGGAAGTACGTACGGTCGAGGTAGACGGGGTCGACGGAGCCGGCCGGCACGAAGCGGGTGATCTCGATCGAGCGGGAGTCGTCCGAGCGCTCGATCGCCTCGAGGTCGGCGTCCTCGACGATCACGTACTGGCCTTTGGCGACCTCGAAGCCGCGGACGATCTCGTCCTGGGTCACCTCGCGGTCGTGGGTCGGACACCAGCGCTTCTGCTTGATCGGCGTCGAGCACTCGCGGTGCAGCAGCCGGAAGGACACGTCCGACTGCCGGGCAGCGGGCTTCGTCGCCGGCGCGAGGCCGACGGGGATCGAGACGAGCCCGAAGCTCAGGGATCCGTTCCAGGTCGTGCGCATGGGTTCGGAAAGACTAGAGGGGACCGAGTGGATTCGCCCTCGCTCCCCATACCCCTTTCCACCCCACTACGATCATGGGAGTGACCGAGACGGCCGCGGCTGCCCGGACCTCGGACTCGCCCGCCGCCCGGCGGACGATCGCCTACCTCTGGCAGCGCACCGTCGACGCCGGGCATCCCGGCCCCGCGTACCTCGTCGAGACCGACGGGGGCTGGCAGGAGGTCTCCTGGCGCGAGGCCGACGAGCGCGTGCGCGCCTACGCGAACGGGCTCCTGGCCCTCGGCGTCGGCAAGGGCGACCGCTTCGCGATCCTCGCCCGGAACAGCCTCGAGTGGGCGCTCGTCGACTTCGCGCTCGCCCGCATCGGAGCGGTGACGGTGCCGGTGTACGCGTCCAGCGCGCCTCACGACGTGGCCCACGTCGTGGGGCACTCGGAGTCGATGGGGATCCTCTGCGAGGACGAGGACCAGCTTGCGAAGGTGCGCGCGGTCGAGAGCGAGCTCGGGGCGCTCGAGCACGTGCTGACGTTCGCCGATCTCGACGGGCTCGCCGCGTCGGGGCGCGAGTTCGCGTCCCGGAACGCGACCGCGCTCGACGACGCCGCGCGCGCGATCGTCGAGGACGACCTCTTCACGATCATCTACACGTCCGGGACGACCGGCCCTCCCAAGGGGTGCATGCTCAGCCACCGCAACTACTACGTCATGGCGAGCGTGTCCGATCGCATGGACAGCTACTACCGCGAGGACGACGTGATGCTCCTGTACCTCCCGCTCGCCCACAACTTCGGGCGGCTCATGCTCCTGTCGGGCGCGTACGTCGGCTTCACGGTCGCGTTCCTCGCCGACCCGCTCCGCGTCGCCGAGGCCGCGGTCGCCGTCCGGCCGACCCTCCTCCCGAGCGTGCCGCGGGTGTACGAGAAGGTGCACTCGGCGGTGCAGGCGCGCTTCGACGAGGCCACCGGGGTCAGGCGGCGCCTCATCGACTGGGCGCTCCCCGTCGGACGCGAGGTCAGCCGGCGCGAGGCCGCCGGCCTCCCGCTCCCGGCGTCGCTCCGGGTGAAGCACCGCATCGCCGACCGGCTGGTGTTCTCGAAGGTGCGCGAGCGACTCGGCGGTCGGCTCCGGGTTCCCATCTCGGGCGGCGCCCCCCTCGCGAAGGAGATCGCCGAGTTCTTCGACGCCGTCGGGATCCGGATCGTCGAGGGCTACGGGCTCACGGAGTGCACGACCGCCTGCGCGACGAACGTCCCCGACCGCTACCGCTTCGGGACGGTGGGCCAGCCGCTCCCGGGCTTCGAGGTGCGCATCGCGGACGACGGGGAGATCCTGGTGCGGAGCGAGACCGTCTTCGGCGGCTACTTCAAGGATCCCGAGGCGACGGCGGAGGTCCTCGGGCCCGACGGCTGGCTGAAGACGGGCGACATCGGCGAGCTCGACGAGGACGGCTTCCTGCGCATCACCGACCGCAAGAAGGACATCCTCGTCACTGCGGGCGGCAAGAACGTCGCTCCGCAGAACATCGAGAACGACCTCAAGACGTCGAAGTACGTCTCCCAGGCCCTCGTCGTGGGCGACCGGCGACCGTACGTGGCCGCGCTCATCACCCTCGACCCGCAGGAGATCTCACGCTGGGCGCGGGAGCGGGGCATCGAGGGCGACCTGGCCGAGCTCGCCCGCGACGAGCGCGTCCGGGCGCTCGTCCAGTCGATCGTCGACGACGTGAACCGCGAGCGCTCGCGCTTCGAGCAGGTGAAGCGGTTCGAGATCCTCGCGCGGGACTTCACGATGGAGGCCGGCGAGGTGACGCCGACGCTGAAGCTCCGTCGCCGCGCGGTCGCCGAGCACTTCGCCGCCGAGATCGAGGCGCTCTACGCGGGCCCGTACGACGGCGCGCTCGGCGACGAGCCGGAGGTCTCCGGGTAGCCGGGCCGCGCGACGGCGCGGCTCAGACGATCCGGCGAGCGCCGACGTACGAACCCGCGCGCTCGCTGAGGCTCGAGATGCGAACGACGTCGCCGGTGTGCGGCGCGTGCACGAACTGGTCGCCGCCGATGTAGATCCCGACGTGGCCGAGGCCGCTGAAGAAGACGAGGTCGCCGGGCGCGAGCTGGCTGTACGGGACGGCGACACCCATGCTGTACTGCGACGCGGCGTGGTGCGGGAGGTAGACGCCGACCTGCGCGAACACGTAGCTCGTGAAGCCCGAGCAGTCGAACCCCGTGGACGGGCTCGAGCCGCCCCAGACGTACGGAACGCCGAGGTACTGGAGCGCTATCGAGACGACGCCGCCGTACTTCGCGGCCGGGAGGTCGAACGAGTCCGGATCGACGACGGGCTCGTACGCCGGGGAGGAGGCCTGCTGCGCGGCCGCGGCGGCCTGCGCTGCGGCCTGCTGGGCGGCCGCCCGGGCGCGAGCCTGCTCGGCGAGCGCGGCCTGGCGCCGGCGCTCCTCCGCCTGGATCCGGGCGATCTCGTCCTTGACGGAGCTGAGGAGTTGGTTCTGCTCCGCGATCCTCGCGTCGATCGAAGCCTTCTGTGCGGCCTGCTGCTGGACGATGCGCGCCTGCTTCACCCTCGCCTCCTGGAGCGTGGCGCGGCGCTGCTGCACCTCCGTGCGGTAGCGCTTCACCTGCTGGAGGATCCGGGCGTCCTGGCTCGACACGCGCTCGATGGCCTCGAGCCGCGTCACGACGTCGTCGAGGCTCCGCGCGCCGAGGATCACCTCGAGGGTGGAGTCGCCGTCCCCGTTGACGTACAGGTCGCGAAGGCGCTCGGCGATGCGGTCCTGGGCCACGACGAGGCTCTTGCGCGCCGCCTTCAGGTGCTTCGTGTTCGTCGCGAGGTCGGCCTCGATCTCCTCGAGTTGGAGGTTCGCGTAGTTCCACGCCTCGACCGTCTGCTCGAGATCGTGGTTGAGCGCCTCGACCTGCGCCATGATCGCCTGGGCCTGCTCCCGCTTCGACTGGATCCGGTCCGCAGACGCCGGGCTCACGGCAAGCAGGAGCCCGGCGGCGAGAGCCGCGACGAGAACGGCTATCGGCGTCCACCCGGGCCTGGAGCCCTGGAAACGGGCCCCGCTGCGTCCCCGGACGGACCCGCCGGTGGCGGTCTGGCCCGTCACAAGTTGGAGACCCTACCAGCCTCGACGGACGCCTGCAACCGCGAACCGTCCTGCAAATGTCGCAAAACGCACACCTCGTCGCCCTCGTCACAAAGTGGTCTGGTAGGGTTTTCGGGTCGTGGGCAGGGGAACACGGTGGTGGGGGCCGGCGCTCGTCGTCGCCCTCCTGGGAGGGCTACTCGTCGCGGTCGGGACGGCTTCGGGCCGTCCGGCGACCCACGCCCCCTACAAGCTGAAGGTGGACGCGGTGGCCTACTCGCTGCCCGGCAACACGGCGCTCGGGATCCCCGTCCGCAAGGGCGTCGTCGCCGTCGACCCGAAGCTCATCCCGCTGGGCACGAAGCTCCACGTGCCGGGCTACGGGCACGGCATCGCCGCCGACGTCGGCTGGGCGATCAAGGGCCGGATCATCGACCTGTGGTTCCCCACGCGTGCGCAGGCGCGCAAGTGGGGTCGCAAGACCGTGACCATCACGGTGTACCGGTAAGCGCCGCCGTCACCGGCATCCGCTACACAGGGAGCACGTGCACCGCCTCCCGCTGAGCGCGCTCGCCGGCGCCGTCGTCGTGGCCGCCGCCCTTGCCGGATCCGCGGCGAGCTCGACGACGACGTCGTCCGACCTCCGGACGGCGCTCGGGAGGTCGCTCGTCGCCCCGGGGATCGCCCCGGGGCAGACGGCCGCGCTCGTCGTGGACGTTCGCACCGGGGAGGTGGTCTTCGAGGCGAACGCCGGCGCACCGCTCAGGCCGGCCTCGGCGGAGAAGCTCCCGCTGGCCTTCGCCGCCCTCCGCCTGCTCGGCCCGGCGTACCGGTTCCGTACCGACCTCGTCGGCGTCGGCGTCCGCCGCGGGCAGGTGTGGGACGGGAACGTCTTCCTCGTCGGCGGCGGCGACCCCACCCTCGCCCGGAGCGACCTCGACGCCCTCGCCCGCCAGGTCCGCACGCGGGGGATCCGCCGGATCGCGGGACGCGTCCTCGGCGACGAGAGCCGCTTCGACGCGCGGCGCGACGCGCCGGGGTGGAAGCCGTGGTTCGCGGGGATCGAGTCGCGCCCGCTCTCGGCGCTCTCGGTGGCGGGGACGAGGCTCCGGACGCTGGACGGCTCCGCCGCGGCGACCGCACGAGCGCTCACCGCGGCACTCGAGCGGCGGGGCGTGGACGTCGTCGGCCGCGCAGGAGCAGGCAGGGCGCGGGCGGGCGCGACGCTGGCGAGCGACCTCTCCGAGCCGCTCGCAGACGTCGTCCGGCACATGAACCGCGAGAGCGACAACTTCTACGCCGAGCTCCTGCTCAAGGAGCTCGGGCACGTGTACGCGGGCACGGGGAGCTCCGCCGCGGGGTCGCGCGTCGTGCGCGGCGAGCTCGCGGACGCCGGCGTGCCCGTACGGGCCCTCCGCCTCGCGGACGGCTCGGGGCTCTCCTCGAGCGACCGCCTCACGGCGAGCGCGCTCGTCGCCGTCCTGCAGGCGGGCGCGAGCGACCCTCGGATCGACGACGCGTTCGTGACGTCCCTCGCCGTCGCCGGGATCTCGGGGACGATGAAGGACCGGCTGGCCCGCCGCCCGACGCGCGGGCAGGTGATCGCGAAGACGGGAACGACGAGCGCCGCGTCGGCCCTCGCGGGCTTCGTCCGCCGCCGCTACGTGTTCGCGATCCTCCAGAACGGCGCGCCGGTGCCCTACTGGACCGCGCGGACCGCGCAGGACCGGTTCGTGACCGTCCTAGCCCGCGCGAAGTAGCGCCCGCAGGTCGTCCTCCGAGAGGACGGGGACCCCGAGCTTCTCCGCCTTCTGCGCCTTCGAGCCCGGGCTCTCCCCCACGATCACCCCGGTCGTCCTCTTCGAGACCGAGTCGGTGACCTTCGCGCCGAGGGCCTCGAGGGCGGCCTTCGCCTCCTCGCGCGTCCAGCCCTCGAGCGTGCCGGTGATGACGTACTGGCTCCCGGTGAGCCGGCCCTCGGCCGGCCGCTCGTCCTCCGCGGCCGCGAGTCGCAGGCCGAGGTCGCGGAGCTCCGCGACGAGCGCGCGGTTCTCCGGGTCGGCGAACCACTCGGCGATCAGCTCGGCACGCTCGGGGCCGACCCCTTCCACCTCCTCGAGCTGCTCGAGCGTCGCCGCGGCGAGGGCGTCGACGTCCCCGAAGTGCCCGGCCAGGCTGCGCGCGATCACCCACCCCACCTTCGGGATGTTGAGGCCGAAGAGGACGCGGGAGAACGGCTGCTCCTTCGAGCGCTGGATCGACTCGTGCGCCCGCGCGGCGGAGATCTCGGCGAAGCCCTCGAGCGACGCGAGCTGCTCCGGTGTGACGCGGTAGAGGTCGGGCAGCGAGCGGACGATCCCCTCGTCCCAGAGCTTCTTCACGGTGCTCGCCCCGACGAACTCGATGTCCATCGCCGCGCCGACCCAGTGGTACAGGGTCTCGAGCCCGCGCGAGGGGCAGGCGCGGTTCGGGCAGCGGTGCATCACCTCTCCCTCGGGACGCACGACCTCCGCGCCGCAGAGCGGGCAGCGCCTGGGCATCCGCCACGGCTTCGTGCCGGGCTCGTGCTCACCGGCGGGGCCGACGACCTGCGGGATGACGTCACCCGCACGCTGGACGATCACGAGGTCGCCCTCGCGGATGTCCTTGCGGCGGATGTCGTCCTCGTTGTGGAGCGTCGCGCTCGAGACCGTCACGCCGCCGACGTGCACCGGCTCCAGCTCCGCGAGCGGGTTGAGGACACCGGTGCGACCGACGCGGACGTGGATCTTCCGGAGGCGCGTCACCGCGCTCGTGGGCGCCCACTTGTAGGCGCGCGCGAAGCGCGGCCGCTCGTGGAGCGACCCGAGCCGCGCCTGCTGGTCGAACGAGTCCACCTTGATCACGACCCCGTCGATCTCGTAGCCGAGGTCGGCCCGCCGCGACTCCCACGCCTCGCACGCCTCCGCGACCGTCTCGATGGACTCGTGACGCTCGGCGTCCGGGTTCGTGCGGAACCCGCGCTCGCGCAGCCAGGCGAGAGCCTCCCACTGCGTCGCCGGAAGGTCACCGCGGACGAGGCCGACGCCGTACACGAAGATCGAGAGCGGTCGCTCGGCGGTGACCGCGGGGTTGAGCTGGCGCAGCGAGCCGGCCGCCGCGTTGCGGGCGTTCGGGGCCGGCTTCCTCCCTGCCGCCTCCTGCGCCTCGTTGAAGCGGCGGAAGCCCTCGAGCGGGAAGTAGACCTCGCCACGCACCTCGGCGAGCTCGGGCGGCTCGGCGCCTTCGACGTCGAGCATCCGCAGCGGGATGGCCTCGATCGTCCGCAGGTTCGCGGTGACGTCCTCGCCGCGGAAGCCGTCTCCCCGCGTCGCCCCGCGGACGAGCACGCCGTGCTCGTACACGAGCGAGACCGCCGACCCGTCCACCTTCGGCTCCAGCACGTAGGCCACGGGCTCGTCGGTGCCGAGGCGCTTCCTCACGGCGTCTGCCCACTTCTCGAGCGCCTCCCGCGTCGTGACCTTCTCCAGCGAGCCCATCGGCGAGAGGTGCTCCACCTTGCGGAAGCCCTCAGCCGGGGGCGCTCCCACGCGCTGGGTCGGGGAGTCGGGCGAGACGAGCTCGGGATGCCGCTCCTCGAGCGCCTTCAGCTCGTCGAAGAGGGCGTCGAAGGCCTCGTCGGGGATCTCCGGCTCGTCGAGGACGTAGTAGCGGTAGTTGTGGTGCGCGATCAGCCGCCGGAGCTCGGCTGCGCGCGCAGCGGGCGACGTCGCCTCAGAGGACACCCAGGAGCTCCTCCGGCGAGCGGACGAAGGCGTCGGGCTCCTCTGCCAGGAGCCGCTCGTCGGGATGGATCCCGCCCCAGGCGACGGCGACCGCGAACGCGCCCGCCGACTTCGCGGCCTGGATGTCGAAGGGGGAGTCGCCGACGTAGGCGGCATCGTCCGGGGTCGCGCCGAGCCGGTCGAGCGCGTGGAGCACGGGGTCGGGCTCGGGCTTGTGGCGCGCGGTGTCCTCGTGCGTCACGACGACGTCGAACTCCTCGCGCAGCGCCGGGAAGCGGTCGAGCGCGAGCGCGACCGTGCGGTGGCGCTTCGCCGTGACGATCCCGAGCTTCCGGCCCTCCGCGCGCATCCCCGGGAGGAGCGCGAGGAGCTCGTCGAAGGCCTCGAGCGTGTCGTGGAGCCCGTCGTTGTGCTCCTTGTAGGCCTCGAGCAGCTCGTCCGCTCGCTCCGCGTCGATCGCCTGCATCTGCGCGACGATCCCCTGCCCGCCGATCGTCAGGCCGAGCTCGTCGCGCGGGATCTCCCGCCCCAGCACGGTGCGGACCGCGTGCTGCATCGACTCGAGGATGATCGGGCCGGAGTCGATCAGCGTACCGTCGAGGTCGAAGAGGACGATCGGGAAGCGCATCCGGCGATCGTAGCCCGCCCCGACCGGGGTCTGACCCCGGGGCACGTCGCGTTCGGACACGACCCGGGGTCAGACCCCGGTCGGTACTCCACCGGCTCGCGGCCGGGGGTCAGACCCCCGGACACGTCGCGCTCGGACACGGCCCGGGGTCTGACCCCGTCGGCAACCCAGGTCAGTACTCCACCCGCTCGAGGTAGAGGCCCCACGGGGGCGCCGTCAGGCCCGCGTCCGCGCGATCGGCGCCGTCCAGCAGGCCCGCGATCCTCTCCGGCGCGTCCGCGCCGGCCTCGAGCATCGTCCCGACGAGCGTCCGCACCATGTGCCGCAGGAAGCTGTCGGCCGTGATCGTGAAGTCGAGGCGGTCCCCGTCACGCCCCCAGCGAGCCGCGAGGACGTTCCGGAGGAAGACGTCGTGCTGGGTCTCCGTCGGCGTGAACGCCCTGAAGTCGTGCTCGCCGGGGAGGAGCTCCGCTGCCGCCGAGAGCGCCTCGACGTGCACGGACCGTGGCCACCAGAGCGCGCGCCGCCTGTCGAGCGCAGACGGCGTGCGCCGCGCCAGCACCCGGTAGCGATACGAGCGCGAGCGCGCGGAGAAGCGCGCGTGGAACCCGGGCTCGGTCTCCTCCGCGCGGAGCACCGCCACGTCGTCGGACAGAGCCGTGTTCAGCGCCTCCGCCGCGCGCTCGGGAGGAGGGCCGCCCTCGACCTCGACGCTCGCGACCTGCCCCGTCGCGTGCACGCCGGCGTCCGTCCTGCCGGCGACCGCGAGACCGTCCCAGCGCGGGTAGACAGCGTCGAGTGCGTCGCGGAGGGCGCCCTCGACCGTGCGCTCCCCCGGCTGCCGTGCCCAGCCGCGGAACCCGGTTCCGTCGTACTCCAGAGTGAGCTTCAGGCCGATCGCCATCGGGAACCGAAGCGTACGCAGACCGACCCCGACCCAGACAGCGGGCATCGGACGCCCCGACGTTGAACCCCGGCGCCAGCTCTCGTAGCGTGCGAGCACCGTGCCCAGTTCCTTGATCGGCCGTCAGAGCGAGCTCGACCTGGTCGACGCGATGCTCACACGGGCAGACGATGCGCCGTCGGGGCTACTGCTCCGCGGCGAGCCGGGCATAGGGAAGTCGGCGCTCCTCCGCGAAGCGTCGCGGCGCGCAACCGCCCAGGGATGGCTCGTGCTTCGCTGCGTCGCGGGAGAGCGGGAGACACGGCTGGCATTCGCCGGTCTCGGAGACCTCTTCGCCGAGGTCGCACCGCGTGTTCTGCCCGAGCTGCCGCGCCCCCAGCGGCTCGCACTCGAATCGGCCTTGCTCCTGTCGGATCAGCCCGAGGTCGTGGACGACCGGGCGCTCCACTTCGGCGCACTCTCGCTCCTTCGACGACTCGGCATCGAGCAGCGCGTGCTCGTCGCCCTCGACGACCTGCAGTGGCTCGACAGCGCCTCGGGGTCGGTGCTCGAGTTCGCCCTTCGCAGGTCGGACGCCGATCGAGTCGCTCTCGTCGCCGCAACGCGATCAGAGCACGGAAGCGCTCTTCCGCTCGACACCTCCCGCGTCCTCGGGGGCCTCCACGACGTGACGCTCGGGCCACTCAGCGTCGCGGCACTCTTCCGCCTCCTTCGCGAACGTCTCGGGCTCGAGCTTCCCCGCCCAGCCCTCGTCCGCCTGCACGATGCCTGTGGGGGGAACCCCCTGTTCGCCATCGAGGTGGGGCGCGAGCTGCAAGACGGGCTGCTCGAACCGAGTCCCGGGGAGCCGATCCCTGTGCCGAAGAGCCTGCTTGCTCTCGTCGAGGCTCGTACCCACACGCTGCCGAAGGCCTCTCGCGAGACTCTCGCCGCTGCAGCGGCACTGTCGAAGCCGACGCAGTCGACGCTCGAGCGCGCCTTCGGATCGCGTCGCGTGGAGCAGTCCCTGAGGCAAGCGGAGAAGGTAGGCGTGATCACGCGGGATCGAGAATCGATCGCGTTCGTACACCCGCTGTTCGCGTCGGCGAGCTACGGCGGAGTGCCAGTACACGAGAGACGCGCGATCCACGGACGCCTGGCCAGGGTCGTCGAGGAGCCGGAGGAACGGGCCCGGCACCTGGCGCTCGCGACGACTCGACGAAGCGAGCCCGTCGCCGCAGCGCTCGCAGAAGCCGCTGCTCTCGCCTCCGCACGTGGTGCCCGCGCAGAGGCAGGCGAGCTCGCCGAGCTGGCTGCGAGCCTCACCCCGCTCCGCCTTTCACAGAGGGCAACGGAGCGCCGGATCGTCGCCGCGGAGAATCATGCCGCGAGCGGAGCGCTCCGACGAGCGCGCGGGCTTCTCGAGCAGGTCCTGGCAGACGCGTCCTCGTCGTCCGAACGAGCGGATGCGCTCGTCCGAATCGCGGCGGTGCGCAAGGACGACCTCGTAGCGATGACAGACCTGTGCGAGCGGGCACTCACAGATGCCGGCGACGACGTTCATCTCCGCGCCCGGATCGAGGAACAGCTCGCGACCGCGTGGCACCTGAGAGGGCGAACCGAGACGGCACTCGCCCACGCAAGGACGGGGCTCGCGCTCGCCGAGCAGACCGCCGACCGCCTTCTCTACCTCGGCCTCGTCAGCAGAGTCGCGTGGCACGAGGTCTGGGGGCGCGACCGGACGCGCGGGATCCCCGAGAAGGCGATCCCCCTCGAGCAGTCGTTCGAAGGGCCTCTGAAGTTCTTCCAGAGCCCCAGCGCGATGCTCGCAATCCGTCTGACTCACCTGGGCCGGATGGGTGAGGCGCGACGCCTTCTGCGCGCGGCCCTCGAGCGAGCGTATCGGTACGGCGACGAGCAGTCGCGGGCAGACGCTCTCTACTACCTGGCCGACCTCGAGTGCTACGCGTCGGAGTGGCAGGCGGCGGTCGAGTGGGCCGACGAGGGTCTGGAGTTGGAGGCGGAGCTCGGCATCGAGTCCGGCGCGCTCCTGTCGCTTCGTGCCTATCTGGCGGCATGTATGGGTCATGACGACCTGGCGCAGGCGATGGCCGAGCTCGGGATCGAGCGCTCTCGAGCAGCATCCGAGGAGCACTGGGAGCTGATCCACCGAGGAGTGCTGGGCTTCCTGGAGTTGTCACGCGGGAGGATGGCCAAGGCTGCGGAGATACTCGCCCCCCTTCCACGCCAGGAGCTTGCGCGCGGTGAGCCCGGCGTCTCCCGCTTCTGGTCGGACGCGATCCTCGCGCTCGCAGATGTCGGAGACCTCGAACGGGCGAGGGAGTACGCGGAGCTCTACGCGGGCTCGGCGGGGAGAACCTACATGTCGGCGCCGCACATCAAAGCCGAGAGGTCGCTCGGTGTCGTCCACGCCGCCTCCGGCGAGCACGAGGCCGCCGTTGCGCGCTTCGAGGAGTCGCTCCGATGGGCCGTACGGGGTAGCCAGCCCTTCGAGCATGCACGAACGTTGCTCGCGCTCGGGATCGCCCGCCGTCGCGCGAAGCAGCGGAAGGCTGCACGCGAGGTACTCACCGAGGCACTCGCCACCTTCGAACGCCTGCCGGCTCCGCACTGGGCGACACGCGCGCGCAACGAGCTCTCGAGGCTGGGAGGACGGCGCACTTCGGAGAACGAGCTGAGCGAGACGGAGCGCCGCGTCGCCGAGCTGGCAGCGTCGGGCCTCAGGAACCGTGAGATCGCCGCACAGGCGTTTCTCACCCCGAAGAGCGTCGAAGACGTTCTCGCACGCGTCTATCGCAAGCTCGGCATCCATTCGCGGGCGGAGCTCGGCGCGCGGATGGCGACGTCAGCGGGCGACGAGCGCCCGTAACACCGGGAAACCCCCGTTTCGCGCGCGAGCCGCCGATCCTAGGCTGGGCCGATGCCGAAGTACCTCGTGGAGCGCTACCGGCCCGGAGTCACGTCCACGGACGTCGCCGCCGTGATCGCACGCGACGTCGAGGTCGCCGCGGAGATGCGCGGCGAAGGGCGCGCGATCCACATCCTCTCGTCGACGTTCGTCGAGGACGACGAGGTTCTGCTGTCCGTCCTGGAGGCGTCCTCCGAGGACGACGTCCACGCGCTCGGCGACCGGTCCGGGACGTCCGTCGACCGTGTGATCCGGGCGCTGGACGTGCTCCAGGAGCGCGCGAGCACGGGAGAAGAGGCGTGAAGGGACGCCCCTGGCTCGCGCCGCTCCTGGCGCTCGCCTGCCTGGCGATCGCTTCCGCAGGCGCGGCGCGACCGAACGCCGGCGCCGCCAGAAACGGAGTCGGCACTCCGTGATCGTCCCGGCCAACGCGAGAACCTCCGCGTTCGTGTCCGTCCAGGCCCTTGGCTCGTCCTATCGAGGCGGTCGTGCGGCCCGCCTCCGCGTGTCGGCGACTCCAAGCCTCTCGGTAGCGCCCACGCTCGATCTCGCCACGCTCCGGCGGGCGCGCATCCTCTCCGTCACCTGCACTCCGGCTGCGGACGGCACGTGCCTCGTTCGAGCCTCGGTGCGAGGCCGAGCCGTCGGAGACGGCAACGCAAAGGTCGCTTTCGCCCGCTCGGCGCGGGTGAAGGTGCGTCTGACTGCGACCGGAGTGCGGCAGTTGCGCGCGGGTGACACGCTCGTGCTCTCCGCCGCCGTGCCCGGAGCGGGGTCGAAGACGGTACGGAGCCGTGTCCGATGACCCGCTCTCACATTCGTCCGCAGGCGCTATCGGCCGAGGAGGCCAAGTGCGCACAACCATGAGGGCCCTGATCCCCGTCGCCCTCGCTCTCGCGGCGACGGGAGCCCCGGCCACGGGTGCTCCCGGCAAGTGCGGGCCGGAGCAGATCGGAGCAGCCACCGTCCGTACGTGGTGCGGCCCCGCGAAGGCGACGATCACGGTGAGAGGCAAGACCATCGCCATCAAGGGCGGACAGTGCAGCATCACGTCGTCGGGCGGCCTGAAGCTCTTCGCCGTCAACGTCGGCCGCTACACGGTCCCGAAGGCGAAGCCGAAGTTCACGAGCTTCAGCGCGTCGGGAACCGACCTCGAGCCGGGAACGTACGGCTACTGGGCGGTGAGCTTCCAGACGCCCGGCAGGCAATGGACGACGCGCGCGTCGAAGACCACCGTGACGATCACCGCACCCGGAGCGAAGAAGGGCACGTTCAGCGGCTCGCTCTACGAGGGCGGCAAGGCGAAGGGATCGTGGTCATGCTGACCATGCGAGGCCGACGTTCGCGCGCCCGTCTCGTCGCGGCTGCGCTGGCGGTATTGACGCTCGCGGGCGCGGGCGCGGTGTGGGCGAGTGCCTCGCTCACTCAGTCCGAGATCACCGCCTGCCTGGACTCGAACGGCTACTTCTTCCAGGCGCCGGCGGGGCGCCCCTGCCCCGGGAGCTCGCTGACGTGGAACCAGCAAGGGCCGTCCGGCCCGGCAGGGCCGCAGGGGCCTGCGGGGCCGCAGGGGCCTGCGGGGCCGCAGGGGCCTGCGGGGAAGCCGAGCCCCGCGACCAAGCTCACCATCAAGACGGTGACACACGTCGTGAAGGCGAGCTGGAACGGGAAGTGGTTCGACAGCGTCACGCCGACCAAGACCGCCCATGTCATCGGCTGCCCGCAGGGAGGTTGGAGCGCGACAGGTGCGGGCTTTGCGGCGTACCAGAAGGTTCAGGGACTGAAACGGCTGTCGATCGCCCGCCTGGCGGTCCAGGAACCGATCGTCTCGCAGAACGGCAACGTCATCGGCTTCCGAATGCAGGTCGCACTCGACTTCGCTCCGGGCGACTACACGAGCGCCCAGTGGTGGGTGGAGTTCTCGGTCGTCTGTACGAAGCTCGGAGCCTAGCGAGGAGGATGCGATGCGAGCCCACCTGAGCACGAGGCGCACGCTCATGGCGCTCGCCGTGGTCGGAGCCGCGCTGATCGGAGCGAGTGCCGTCTGGGCGAAGGGAGCGCTGCTGCAGGCCGAGATCTCGGTCTGCCTCGACGGGAGCGGCTACCTCTACCAGCCGGTGGGTGGAGGGACCTGCCGCGCGGGCAGCCTCACCTGGAACCAGGAAGGTCCTGCGGGGCCTCAAGGCCCAGTGGGACCTGCTGGACCGGCGGGACCTCAGGGACCAGCAGGACCGCAGGGCCCAACTGGGCAACGAGGACCGGTGGGGCTCACGAAGGGCATCGCGTACGGGAAGGTCACGATGCGGATAGCGACGGACACCGCGAGCTCGGGAGTCATCAGGGCGAAGGTGAAGTGCAAGAAGCGCGAGCAGGTCGTCGGTGGCGGCTACGGCGCCAGCGGAGCCCTGAAGAACCTGCTGCTCACCGCGAGCCAGCCACTCTGGGAGACCGGTCTCGTCAACGCGACTGCCTGGGACGCCAAGAAGGCCGGGAACGGCTGGAGGGCCGAAGGACTGGTGCTCTCGACGCAACCGAAGTCCACGGTCGGGATCACCGCCTGGGCGCTCTGTATGGCGATGACATGACCGTGCTCCGACGGCCCCCGACCGCCGAGAGGGAGTGAGAGCGACGTGCGTCACACCGGATCGACGATGAGCGTCAGGCCGTCCACCTCGCGGACGGCGACCTCGGTGCCGGCGTCGCAGTACCCGTCGCAACGCGCCTTCCAGATCTCGCCACCCACCCTCACCTGGCCGTCCGGCCAGAGGTCGCCGACAGCGACGCCGCGCTTCCCGACGAGCGTCTCGGCGCCGACGAGCGCCTTGCGCCTGCCCGACCACCAGAGGAATGCTCCCGTCTCGGCGATGTCGAGGGCCGCGCCGACGGCGATCGCGACGAGCCCCCAGGGCTGAGGAAGAACGAAGATCGCGAGGAAGATGCCGACGAGGAAGAGCACTGGCGGGAGGCTACTCGTGGCCCTGGTCGCCGGCACGCTCGCGGCGGCTGCGCTCGGGGGAGACGGCGGGGACGCGGCGACGGTCCCACCGGCGGCCAAGCACCGAATCGGCGTGCGGGTCGTCAACGGCTCCGGGGAGCTCTTCGACCGCCGCACGGGCAGGCGCTTCGTGCCCCGCGGCGCGAACTACGTCCGCCTCGGGCC
>CAZODN010000015.1:0-4951 GCA_964578545.1 uncultured Gaiellales bacterium | reverse complement strand
GCCGCACGGGCAGGCGCTTCGTGCCCCGCGGCGCGAACTACGTCCGCCTCGGGCCCGAGGGGCACTCGACCTTCAGCGTCGGCCGCTACGACGCACGCCGCGCCGGAGCGGCGCTCGGCCGGATGAAGTCCCTCGGGTACAACGCGGTCCGCGTGTTCCTCGGAGGAGACTGCGCCGGCTGCCCGGGAGGTCCGGGCGGCGGGATCTCCAGGCCCTATGCCCGGAACGTCACCGACTTCCTGAAGCGCGCGAAGAAGGCCGGGCAGGTCGTGATCCTGACGACGCAATGGCTTCCCTCCTCGTACGCGCAGCTCATCGGCGACTCGCCGCTCGTGGACGACGTCAACAGGATCGTCCTCACGGACGGAGGGATCGCCGCCTACGCGACGTTCTGGCGCGACCTCGTCCTCGAGCTTCGACGTCAGCGCGCACCTCTCGACGCGATCCTGGCCTACGACGTCGTCAACGAGGCTGCGTTCGTCGTGAACGAGGCACCGTTCTCGCTGACCAGTGGCGTCCTGCGCGCTCCGGGCGGGCGCAGCTACGACCTGTCGAGCGCCACCGACCGGGAGCGGCTGCTCGGAGAGGGGCTGGTGACGTTCGTCAATCGCGTGCGGGCCGCGATCAGGAAGGTCGATCCAACGGCGCTCGTGTCCGCCAGCTACTTCCAGCCCGCGGCTCCGAATCCGACGCGGTTCGGCGACACCCGCGACCTCCGGACGCGCGCGGTGATCGAGAGCTCCCGCGCCGACCTCGTCGACATCCATGCGTACCCCGGCTTCGAGCTCTCGCTCGCGCAGTACATGCAGAACTTCGGCGTCACCGGTGCCACGCGGAAGCCGCTGCTCATGGGCGAGTTCGGAGCCTTCCGCCAGTCGTACTCGTCACCGGCCGAAGCCGCCTCCGCGCTGCACGCCTGGCAGGCGGCGTCGTGCGCGTACGGGATCGACGGCTGGCTCGTGTGGACGTGGGACACGGACGAGCAGCCGGAGCTCTGGAACGCCCGCTCGGGCGACGGCGCGATCGGCTCCGCGCTCGCACCGCGCCTCCACCCGGACCCGTGCCAGGCCCCGCCGGGCTCGGTCAACCTCGCGCTCGGGAAGCCCGTGAGTGCGTCGGCCGGCCAGGGCTCGGCTTCTCTCGCCGTCGACGGGAGCCCAGGGACGGCCTGGAACTCCGGCGCCGACCCGCCCCAGTGGCTCGAGATCGACCTGGGGCAGGCGGCCACGGTCGCGGCCGTGAAGCTCGTGGTCGCCCAGTTCCCCGCCGAGGGAGCGACCGAGCATCGCGTCTGGACGCGAGGCCCCGGCGCCGCCGACGGGTACGTGCTTCGGCAGACGCTCGCCGGGACGACCCGCGACGGTGAGCTCCTCGATGCCCGGAGCGGTGCGCCCTGGGCGGGCGTGCGCTACGTCCGGATCGAGACCACCGCGAGCCCGTCCTGGGTCGCGTGGCGGGAGGTGCAGGTCCTTGCTGCGTGAGCGACGCCTCGTCAGCCGTCCCGGGAGCGCGGCGCTCACGACTCACCACGGTGGCGAGGACGAAGAGTCCGGCGAATCGATCTCGAGGAGGAGGCAAACCGTGAGAACCCGACTTCCGCTCGTCCTTTCGGCGACGGCGCTCTGCGTGACCCTGCTCGGCTCGACGCCGCTCGGGCACGCCGTCGTCGAGGCGCTGCCCGCGAACAGCGTGGGCACGAAGCAGCTGAAGGACAAGTCCGTCACGTCAGCGAAGCTCAAGCCCGGCGCTGTCTTGGGCACACACGTGCTCGACGGCTCACTGCTCGCATCGGACTTCAAGGCTGGGCAGCTCCCGGCTGGCCCGCAAGGGCCCGCCGGCCCGTCGGGGCCGAAGGGCGATCAGGGGCCTGCCGGACCGCCCGGCCTGAGCGGGCTCCAGTGGGTCATCGCCGCCACGCCGAACGACTCCACGAGCCCGAAGGTCGTCGACGCGACCTGCCCGGCGGGGAAGAAGGTCGTCGGCGGAGGCCACCAGCTCGGAGGGACCGGCCCCGACAACGTGACCGCACACTGGAGCTGGCCGTGGGACGACCTCTCGAAGTTCCGCGCGTACGGGAAGTGGCCCTCGGGCGTCTTCCCCTCGAGCTGGCAGCTCGTGGCCTACGCGGTGTGCGCGACGGTCGCGCCCTGAACGCGGGTTACGACGCCGCCGCTTCCTCGGCCGCGGGAGCGCGGCGAGGCGAGAGCGCACGGGCGACCGGCTCGTAGTCCACGAGCTCGAGGTACACCATCTCGGCGGCGTCGCCGGAGCGCGGGCCGATCCGCACGATGCGCGTGTAGCCGCCCGGGCGGTCGGCGAAGCGAGGTGCCACTTCGGCGAACAGGTGGTGGACGACGCTGTTCGAGCGAAGCGCGGCGAGCGCCTGCCGGCGGGCATGGAGGTCGCCGCGCTTGCCCAGGGTGATCATCTTCTCCGCGAACGGCTTGACGGCCTTCGCCTTCGCCTCGGTCGTGGAGATCCGGCCGTGCTCGATGAGGGCGCCTGCGAGGTTCGAGTAGAGCGCCTTGCGATGGGCGGAGTCCCGCCCGAGCTTCTTGCCGGTACGCTGGTGCCGCATCGCCCTACGCGAGCTCCTCGCCCTTGAGCGTGAGCCCGTGGGTCGCGAGCGCCTCGCGCACCTCCTCGATCGACTTGCGACCGAAGTTCGGGATCGCGACGAGCTCGTTCTCGGACTTCGAGGTGAGGTCGCCGATCGTCTCGATGCCGACGCGCTTCAGGCAGTTGTAGGAGCGGACGCCGAGCTCGAGCTCCTCGATCGGGAAGTTCTCCATCCCGTGCGTGACGGGCGCCTCGATGGACGCCTCGGCGGCTGCCGCCTCGCCGAGCCCCTCGATCCGCTCGAGGTCGGTGAAGATCGCGAGCTGCCGGATGAGGATCTCGGCGGCCTGGCCGATCGCCTCGCGCGGCTCGATCGAGCCGTCCGTCGTCACGTCGAGGACGAGCTTGTCGTAGTCGGTGCGCTGCCCGACGCGGGCAGCCTCGACCTCGTACGCGACCCGCCGCACGGGCGAGAAGATCGAGTCGATCGGGATGACGCCGATCGTCGTCTCCGGCCCGCGGTTGAGCTCCGCCGGGACGTACCCGCGGCCGCGCCCGATCGTCAGCATCATCTCGAGCTTGCCCTTGTCGGAGACGTGAGCGATCTCGAGCTCCGGGTTCAGGATCTCGAGGTCGGCCGGCGCCTCGATGTCGGCGGCGGTGACGACGCCCGGGCCCTTCTTCGCGATGTAGACCTCGATCTCGGGCGACGCGCCGTGGAGGCGCACGATCAGGTTCTTGAGGTTGAGGATGATGTCGGTGACGTCCTCGCGAACGCCGGGGAGCGTCGTGAACTCGTGGGCGACGCCCTCGATCTTCACGGCGGTGACGGCCGCGCCCTCGAGGGACGAGAGGAGCACGCGCCGGAGCGAGTTCCCGAAGGTGTGCCCGAAGCCGCGGTCGAGAGGCTCGATCGCGAACACGCCGCGGTTCTCGTCGGCCTCCTCGTGGACGATCCTCGGAGTCTGGAACTCCATCAAGCTGGTGCGAACTGCCAAGTCGGATCCTTTCCCTATGCGGTGGTTACTTCGAGTAGAGCTCGACGATCAGCGACTCCTGCACGGGAGCGTCGATCTCCGCGCGCTCGGGCCACTTGAGCACGGTGCCGGTGAGCCCGTCGTGGTCGGCCTGCAGCCAGGGAGCCACCGACGCCGTGAGGTCGGTCGCGTCGCGGACGAGCGCCTCGGCGGAGCTTCCGGGCCGGAGCGACACGACGTCGTTCGGACGGACGCCGTAGCTCGGGATGTTCACCCTGCGCCCGTTGACCTGGAAGTGGCCGTGCCGCACGAGCTGGCGCGCCTGCGCGCGCGAGCCCGCGAAGCCGAGCCGGTACACGACGTTGTCGAGGCGCGTCTCGAGCATCCGGAGCAGGTTCTCGCCCGGGGCGCCCTGCGCGCGGCTCGCCTTGTCGTACGTGATCCGGAACTGCTTCTCCAGGAGCCCGTAGTAGCGCCGCGCCTTCTGCTTCTCGCGGAGCTGGAGCAGGTACTGGCTCTGCTTGATGCGCCCTCGGCCGTGCTCGCCCGGCGGGTAGCTACGGCGCTCGACGGCGCACTTCTCCGTGAGGCAGCGCTCGCCCTTGAGGAAGAGCTTGACGCCCTCCCGGCGGCAGACACGGCACTTCGGCCCGATGTCGCGAGCCACTAGACGCGCCTCCGCTTGCGCTGGCGCACGCCGTTGTGGGCCTGCGGGGTGACGTCCTTGACGCCGAGGATCTCGAGGCCCGCGGCCTGGAGCGAGCGGATCGCCGTCTCGCGCCCGGAGCCCGGGCCCTTGACGAAGACCTCGACCTTCTGGAGTCCGTGCTCCATGCCCTTCCGCGCGGCCGCGTCGGCGGTGACCTGGGCGGCGAACGGGGTGGACTTGCGCGAGCCCTTGAAGCCGGCAGAGCCGGCCGACTCCCAGACGATGACGTTGCCCTCGGTGTCCGTGAGGGTCACGATCGTGTTGTTGAACGACGTCTTGATGTGCGCCTGGCCGATGGCGATGTTCTTCCGGACCCGGCGGCGCGTGCGGCCGCGGGCCGCGGACTTGCGAGGAGGAGCCATCGGTTACTTCGCCTTCTTGCCGCGCCCGACGGTCTTCTTGGGGCCCTTGCGCGTGCGCGCGTTCGTCTTCGTGCGCTGGCCGCGGACCGGGAGGTTGCGCCGGTGCCGGATCCCGCGGTAGCAGCCGATCTCCGAGAGGCGCTTGATCGCCTGCCCGCGGTCGCGCCGGAGGTCGCCCTCGACCTCGAGCTCCGTGTCGATGTAGTTCCGGAGCTTCGTGACCTCCTCGTCGGTCAGGTCGCGCACCTTCTCGTTCGGATCGAGCTCGAGCTCCGCGATGATCTTCTGCGCGGTCGAGCGGCCGATGCCGTAGATGTAGGTCAGCCCGATCTCGAGCCGCTTCT
>CAZODN010000014.1:0-32209 GCA_964578545.1 uncultured Gaiellales bacterium | reverse complement strand
CGAACGCCTCCCCGAGGAGCGCGACCAGCTTGTCGTAGTCGGCGACCGCGATGGTTGTCGACTTCGGGTGCGCGAACGTGGGCGGCTGGCTCGAGTTGTCCGGGTACGGGTGCGTCGTGAGCACGTCCATCACCGGGCGGTCGCGCCCGCTCGCCCGGTACGCGAGCCCGAGCTCCCGGATGAACGCCGTGGGCGAGTGCGTCGGGCGCACGCCGCCGGGCTTGTCGCCTCCGCGCGGCGAGAGGGCTCCCCCGTACACGCGGATCGCCGGCGAGACCGCCTTGAGCGCGTCGTACGTCTCGGCGAGGAGCGCGAGGTACGCCGCGGGCGACGCGCTCGAGCCGTCGAGCTCGAACTGGGGCATCCAGAAGCGGTTGAGGTTCGGCTCGTTGCCGACGATCACGTGCCGGATCTGCGTCTCCGTCGCGATCGCCGCGGCATAGGAGGCGAACTCCGCGCGCGCCTCGGCGGTGAGGGGAGTCGTCTTCGACGTCTGGTGCATGACCGTCACGTACACGCGGACGCCCGCCTGCGCGCCGGCCGCCCCGACGTTCTCGAGGACGCGCAGCTCGTCGTCCGTCGGTCGGCTGAGACCGGGCCGCCAGTAGCTCGTGACCCGGACGGCGCGGTAGCCGGAGACGCGGAGCGCGGCCATCCTCGCCTGCGCCTCGACGAGCGTCGACGCCCGCACGTCGTCCTCGACGACGCCGGCGACGAGGCCCGTTCCGGCGGCTGCGACACCGGGCGCGACGAGCCAGACGAGGGCTCCGAGCGCCGCAGAGAGCCAAACGCGCATGGGGATACGCTAGCGCGGGAATGGGTGAAGACCTTGAAGTCAGGGTTGCCTCGCTGCCGCGCGGGCCGGGCGTCTACCTCTTTCGCGACGCCGCGGGAGACGTGCTCTACGTGGGCAAGGCGAAGTCGCTGCGCGCGCGCGTGCGCTCGTACTTCCAGCGCGGCGACGGGCGCATGGGGACCGCGCAGCTCGTCTCGCGGATCGCGGACGTCGAGGTGATCGTGACCCGCAACGAGCCGGAGGCGCTCCACCTCGAGCAGAACCTGGTGAGACGGCACCGGCCGCCCTTCAACATCCGGCTCCGCGACGACAAGTCGTTCCCGTACATCGCCGTCACGCTCGAGGACGAGTACCCGCGGGTCATGTTCACCCGCGAGCGGCACCGCCGCGGAACGCTCTACTTCGGCCCGTACGCGAACGCGAAGAAGGTGCGGGAGACGCTCGACGTGCTCAACCGCGTCTTCCGCTTCCGTCCCTGCGAGGGGCCGCGCCCCGGGCGGCACTCCGGCATCCCCTGCCTCGACTTCCACATCGACCGCTGCCTGGCGCCGTGCATCGGCGCGGTCTCGCCCGAGGACTACGGCGCGATCGTGGACGGCGTCGTCGGCTTCCTCTCCGGAGACACGAAGACGATCCAGCGCGAGCTCGAGGAGCGGATGCGCGAGGCGGCGGCCGACGAGCGCTTCGAGGAGGCTGCGCGGTACCGCAACCGGCTGTTCGCCATCCGACACCTCGCCGAGCGCCAGGCCGCGGACCGGCGCGACGTCGGGTCGGCGGACGTCATCGGCCTGGCGGTCGAGGGCGAGCGCGCGGCGGTGCAGGTGTTCCCGCTCCGCGACGGGAAGATGATCGACCGCCACGGCTTCCACCTCGAGAACGCCGGCGGCGACGACGCGCAGGCGGTGCTCGAGGCCTTCGCGCTCGAGTACTACGGCTCCTCGCCGAGCGTCCCGCCGGAGGTGCTCGTTCCCCCCGAGATCTCGGACACGGCCGCGCTCGGCGACTTCCTCAGCGAGCGCCGCGGATCGCGCGTGGAGGTGCGCGCCCCGGTGCGGGGCGAGAAGCGGCGCCTCGTCGAGCTCGCCGTCGAGAACGCGAGGCTCGCGCTCGAGACGGACACCGCGATCCGCGAGGCCTCCCGTGCGCGCCGCGTCGCGGCTCTCGAGGAGCTGCGCGAGGTGCTCAACCTCGAGAGCCTGCCGCTCCGGATCGAGTGCTTCGACGTCTCGAACATCCAGGGGGAGTCGGTCGTCGCGTCGATGGTCGTCTTCACCGACGGGAGGCCGAGGAACGCGCACTACCGCACGTTCGCGATCCGGAGCCTCGCGGGACAGGACGACGTCGGTGCCATGCGGGAGGCCGTGAGCCGCCGCTTCGCCCGAATCCGCGACGGCGACCTCGACGAGAGCTTCGCGAGGATCCCCAACCTCGTCGTCGTGGACGGCGGCAAGGGGCAGCTCCGAGCTGCGCTCGCGGCCATCGAGGAGCTCGACCTCCCCCGGGTCGCGGTGATCTCGCTCGCGAAGCGCGAGGAGGAGGTCTTCGTCCCCGGGTCGTCGGCGCCGATCGTCCTCGAGCGCGCGAGCCCCGCGCTCCAGCTGCTCCAGCGCATCCGCGACGAAGCGCACCGTGTGGCCCTCCGCTTCCACCGCCAGCGGCGAGGAACGCGCTCGATGGAGACCATCTTCGACGGGCTTCCCGGCGTCGGCCCCGCGCGGCGGCGCGCGATCCTCCGGCACTTCGGGTCGGCGGAGCGCTTCCTGGAGGCCACGCAGGAGGAGCTCGAGGGCGTCCCCGGGCTACCGCCGAAGACCGCGCGCGCCCTCTACGCGCAGCTTCACAAGGCCGGGCCCTCCTGAGGCGGCTCCGCGGGCCGCTCGTCCTCGGGGTCGCCGTCCGGGCGCTTCTCCTCCGTCAGCCCGAGCGCCTTCCGGTAGCGGACCGTGCGAAGCGTGAGCACGATCGCGGCAAAGCCGGCGACCACGTTCGTCGCGAGGAGCGTGACGCGCATCCCGACGCTGAACGCGAGCAGCTTCGAGCTCGCCACCGTGCCGCCGAAGAGGTAGAGGAGGAACGCCTGCTCGGTCCCGATCCCGGCAGGCGTCAGGGGGAGGAGCGTGGCGATGCTCGCCGAGACCTGCACGAGGAGCGCGTTCTCGAGCGTCTGCGGGATGTCGAACGCGTCGAGCATGAACCAGATCGCCACGATGCGAAGGCCCCAGTCGCACGCCTGCCAGAAGGCGACCGTCCGGAGGTACCGAACCGGAGTCCCGACGACGGTGAACGCCTGCTTCACGCGGTCCCAGAAGTCGACCACGTGGCCGTGGATCCAGATCCCGAGGACGACGGCCGCGAGGGTGACGAGCACGAGGACGAGGTCGGTCGCGAGCGGGTGGTCGAGGAACCAGGTGAAGTCGAAGCTCGGGAGCTCGGGGAGCTCCGCCGGGCTCGGCAGCGCCTCCTGGGTGAGAGCCGCCCACGGCAGGAGGGCCCCAGCCGCGGCGACGTCGAAGATCGAGAGCACGAGCGTGCTCGAGACGACCGTCGTGTACGTGCTGTCCTTGACTGCACGATGGGCCAGCACGACGCGCACGGCGTCGCCGGCCCGCAGCGGGACGATCGCGTTCACCCCGACGCCCGCGAAGTACGCGGCCAGGATCTGCCGCCGGGGAACCTCTCGGTCCGGGTACGCCGCGGCGAGCACGTTCCGCCAGGCCATGCTCGTGCACGCGAGCTTCGCGAGCTGTGCGAGAACGGCGAGGAGCAGCGGGAGCGGGTCGACCGACCCGATCTGGTCGAGGAACGCGTCGATCCCGTCGAGGATGCGCTCTGCCACGTCGTCGTCTCGTCACCGAAACCCCGGCTGCGGGCACGGCCGCGCGTCAGGGGTCGGGGCGCGACCGGAATCTGCGCGGCAGACTCCGGTCGCGCGCACTACTCGTCCGCTCCCAGGTAGGGGTAGCGGTAGTCGGTCGGGGGGAGGAACGTCTCCTTGACCGTGCGCGGGGTCGCCCAGCGGATGAGGTTCCACATCGAGCCGGCCTTGTCGTTGGTCCCGCTCGCCCTCGCGCCGCCGAACGGCTGCTGCCCGACGACGGCCCCCGTCGGCTTGTCGTTGACGTAGAAGTTGCCCGCCGAGTAGCGAAGTG
Organism: uncultured Gaiellales bacterium; assembly: GCA_964578545.1. Classification (GTDB taxonomy): domain Bacteria; phylum Actinomycetota; class Thermoleophilia; order Gaiellales; family Gaiellaceae; genus GMQP-bins7. The sequence continues at coordinate 28,264 of CAZODN010000014.1, read as the reverse complement.
CCTCGTGCGCCTGGTCGATCGCGTAGCGCTCGCCGGCGAAGATCGAGCCCGTGAGCGCGTACTGCGCGGTCTCGTCGACGAGCCGCAGCGTGTCGTCCCAGCGCTGCTCGTCGTAGACGTAGGCGGTCACGATCGGCCCGAACAGCTCGTCGCGCATGAGGCGGAAGCCCGGGTCCTTCGTCTCGATGACCGTCGGCTGGACGAAGTAGCCCTCGGAGTCGTCCGCCTCGCCCCCGGTCACGATCTCGTGGCCCGCCGCGCGCGCCTCCGCGATCGCCTCCGCGTGCGTGTGGAAGGCGCTCGCGTCGATGACCGCGCCCATGAAGTTCTCGAAGTCGGCCGGGTCGCCCATCCTGATCGTCGAGACGTCCTCGACGAGCCGCTCCTTGACCTCCGGCCACAGGTTCGACGGGATGTACAGCCGCGAGGCGGCGGAGCACTTCTGCCCCTGGTACTCGAACGAGCCGCGCACGATCGCAGTCGCGACCGCGTCGGGGTCGGCGGAGGGATGCGCGAGGATGAAGTCCTTCCCGCCCGTCTCGCCGACGATGCGCGGGTAGTTCCGGTACGAGCCGATGTTCCGGCCGACGGTCTCCCACATGCCGTTGAACACGCCGGTCGAGCCCGTGAAGTGGATCCCGGCGAGATCGGGGCTCGCGAGCGCGGCGTCCCCGATCGTCGCCCCGGAGCCGTAGACGAGGTTGACGACCCCGTCCGGGAGCCCCGCCGCCTGGAAGAGCCGCATCAGGTAGTAGGCGGAGAGCGCCGCGGTCGAGGCGGGCTTCCAGACGACCGTGCAGCCCATCAGCGCGGGCGTGGTGGAGAGGTTCCCGCCGATGCACGTGAAGTTGAACGGGCTGACGGCGAAGACGAAGCCCTCGAGCGGCCGGTACTCCATCCGGTTCCAGATGCCGGTCGGCGAGTACGGCTGCTCCGCGTAGATGCGCGTGAGGAAGTCGGCGTTGAAGCGCCAGAAGTCGACCATCTCGCACACGGCGTCGATCTCGGCCTGGTGCGCCGTCTTCGACTGGTTGAGCATCGTCGCGGCGTTGATCGTCTGGCGCCACGGCCCGGCGAGCAGCTCGGCGGCGCGCAGGAACACGGCCACCCGCTCGTGCCACGGTGTCTGCGACCACTCCGCGTGAGCGGCCTTGGCCGCGTCGATCGCGGCCTGGACGTGCTCCGGCCCTCCCTTCGCGACGTCGGCGAGGACGTGCTCCTTCTTGTGCGGCATGACCGCCTCGAAGGTCTCGTCGGTGTGGACGTCCTTGCCTCCGATGACCATCGGGATCGAGATGCGCTCGCCCGCCATCGTGCGGAGGCGAGCCTGGAGCTCGGCGCGCTCGGGCGTGCCGGGCGCGTAGGACTTGACGGGCTCGTTGACGGGTGCGGGTGGTTTGAATATGCCGTGTGCGCTCATGCCGCCGATTCTATGCCCGGCCGGGAAGCGGCCCGGCCGGGCACTGAGGCCGGGCGCGTGGAGGTCGTGCGCACGCGCTACGAGGCGCCGGGCTGGGGAACCGGCGAGATCTGGATGCGCGGGCCCGTGCTCATGGCCCACGAGCTCCGGTACGTGCGCTCCGGCGAAGGCGCCGGCGCAGCACCCCCCGCCGGCGCAGGCCCCGGCGCAGGCCCCGGCGCAGGCCCCCTCGAGGGGGCGCACAGCCCCCCAACCGGCACGCTAGCGGGCGACCGGTCACGGGAGGCGAACGCCTCCGTGTCGACTCCGCGCCAATGCGGCGCCGGCCAGGGGCAGGCCCTCGCCGGCCTCCCGGCGAGGGGCCTCGTCGAGCGCTTTCGCGCCTTCCTCGCCGGCACGCCGGTCGTCTTCGACGACGTCGAGCTCGACCTCTCGTGGGCGACGCCCTTCCAGCGCGCGCTCACGGAGGCCCTGCGACGGATACCGCGCGGCGAGGTCGTCACGTACGGCGAGCTCGCGGCGCTGGCAGGACGCCCCCGCGCCGCGAGGGCGGCCGGGGCCTTCTGCGCGGCCAACCGCTTCGCCCTCGTCGTCCCCTGTCACCGTGTCGTCGCGGCGGGCGGGATCGGCGGCTACGGCCCCGAGGGCGTCCCGGTCAAGCGGCGGCTGCTCGAGCTCGAGGGGGCGCGCCTGTGATCGCCTCCGAGGACGTGCGCGAGGAGCTCGCGAGGATCGCGCCGAAGCGGGCCTGCGACCGGCGCGCCGAGCTCTCGGCGCTCTTCCACTCGGCCGGCGTCCTCCACCTGCGGGGGAGGGGGGACTGGGGGCTCCACCTCGACCTGGGGAGCGGCGCCGCGGCGCGGCGCGCGCTCGTCCTGCTGCGCGAGAGCGGCGTGCCCTCGGAGATCCGGACGTACCGGCGCCGTGCGTTCGACCGCGCGACCCGCTATCAGCTGCACGTCGAGGGCAGCGAGCAGACGCGGCGCGTCCTCGCCGCAGCGGGAGTCGTGGACGCGCGCCACGCGCCGCTCGTGCGCCCGCCGAAGCGCGTCGTCGGCAGGCCGTGCTGCCGGGCGGCGTACCTCCGCGGCGCCTTCCTCGGCGGAGGGTCGATCTCTCTCGGGCGCTCGCCGCACCTCGAGCTCCGAACCGCGTCCGCCGACGCGGCGGCGTGGCTCGCGCGCCTGGCCCACGAGGCTGGCGTCACGCTGCGCACGGCCGAGCGCTCGGGACACGCGCTCGCGTACGCGAAGAGCCTGGACGCGATCGAGTCGCTCCTCGCGGCGATGGGCGCCTCGGAGACGGTCCTCGCGCTCGAGGAGCGGGCCGTGGTCTCCGAGACTCGCGCGCGCGCGAACCGCCTCGCGAACGCCGACCACGCGAACCTCGTGCGGACGGGCAAGGCGGCGCGCCTCCAGCTCGAGGCGGTGGCGAGGCTTCGCGCCGAGGGCGCGTTCGAGGAGCTCCCGTACGAGCTCCGCGAGGTCGCCGAGCTCCGGCTGCGGCATCCCTCCGACTCGCTCCGGGAGCTCGCGGCGCGCACCGACCCCCCGGTCACGAGGGCGGCGGTCCACCGCCGGCTGCGGCGGCTCGAGGATCTCGCCGACGTCGCCCCGTGACGGGAGCTCGGAGAGAGGGGCGCCGATAGACTCGCCGGCGAGACAACGCGCACACCGAAACGGAGGAGAGATGGGGATTCGCGTCGGCATCAACGGGTTCGGCCGCATCGGCCGGAACTTCTTCCGGGCACAGCAGGCGCTCGGCGCCGACATCGAGATCGTCGCCCTCAACGACCTCGGCGACGCGAGGACCATGGCGCACCTGCTGCGCTACGACTCGAACCTGGGCCCCTTCGCGGGGGAGGTCGAGCTCGCCGACGGCGTCCTGCGCGCGGCGGGCGAGGAGCTGCGGATGTTCTCCGAGCGCGACCCGGCGGCGCTGCCCTGGGGCGACCTCGGGGTCGACGTGGTGCTCGAGTCCACCGGCCACTTCACCGACCGGGAGGGCGCGCAGAAGCACCTCGATGCGGGCGCGAAGAAGGTCGTCATCTCCGCGCCGGCCAAGGATCCGGACGTCACCGTCGTGCTCGGGGTGAACGACGACACGTACGACCCCGCGTCGCATCACATCGTCTCGAACGCGTCGTGCACGACCAACTGCGTCGCGCCCCTCGCCAAGGTGCTGAACGACCTCGCCGGGATCGAGTCCGGGTTCATGACGACGATCCACGCGTACACGAACGACCAGGTCATCCTCGACTTCCCGCACAAGGACCTGCGGCGCGCGCGTGCGGCCGCGATCAACCTGATCCCGACTTCGACCGGGGCCGCGCGGGCGATCGGGATCGTCCTCCCCGACCTGAAGGGGAAGGTGGACGGAATCTCCGTGCGGGCGCCGGTCGCGACCGGCTCGCTCACCGACCTCGTCGTCACGCTCGGGCGCGAAACCTCAGTCGAGGAGGTCAACGAGGCCTATCGCGCGGCGGCAGGCGGGTCCCTCGCGGGGATCCTGCAGTACTCGGAGGACCCGATCGTCTCGACGGACATCAACGGGAGCGCGTTCTCGTGCATCTTCGACAGCGAGCTGACGATGGTGCACGGGAGCACGGTCAAGGTCTTCGGCTGGTACGACAACGAGTGGGGCTACTCGTGCCGGCTCGTCGACCTCATCGGCAAGCTCCTCCCGTAGCGGTGCACGTGCCGCGCTCGGTACGCGAGGCGGAGGTCGCGGGGAAGCGCGTCCTCGTGCGCGCGGACCTCAACGTCCCTCTCGACGGGGGGCGCGTCGCCGACGACACGCGCATCCGCGCCTCGCTGCCCACGCTCCAGCTCCTCCTCGACCGGGGCGCGGCCGAGGTCGCCGTCTGCTCGCACCTCGGCCGCCCGAAGGGGGAGGACCCGGCGTTCGCGATGGCGCCGGTGGCGGCGCGCCTGCACGAGCTGCTCCCGGACGAGCGCGTCCGCGTGCTCGAGAACACGCGCTTCGACCCGGGCGAGACGAGGAACGACCCCGAGACGGCGAGGAGGCTCGCCGAGGGGATGGACCTCTACGTCAACGACGCCTTCGGCTCGGCGCATCGCGCCCACGCCTCCACCGAGGCCGTCGCGCACCTGCTCCCCGCCTACGCCGGCCTCCTGCTCGTGCGCGAGCTGGAGATGCTCGGCCGCCTGCTCGGCGACGTCGAGCGTCCGTTCGTCCTCGTCGCCGGGGGCGCGAAGGTCGAGGACAAGCTCGGCGTCCTCGTCAACCTCGGCAGGCGCGCCGACGAGGTCCTCGTCGGCGGGAAGATGGCCGAGGAGCTTCGCGACGGAAGTCCGCTCCCGTACGAGGCGACCCTGCCGGTGGACGTCGTCGCGGCGGCGGCGTTCGATACCGAGGCGGAGAGTCGCGTGACGCCGTACGACGCGGTTCCGGACGGCTGGCTCGGCCTCGACATCGGCCCGGAGACCCGTCGCCGGTTCTCCGACGTGATCGCGGGCGCCCGCACCGTGTTCTGGAACGGCCCCATGGGCGTCTTCGAGTGGCCGCGGTTCGCGGAGGGCACGAAGGCGGTCGCGGAGGCGGTCGCCGGGGCCCAGGCGTACACGGTCGTCGGGGGCGGGGACTCCGTCCGCGCCGTTCAGGAGCTCGGGCTCGCCGACCGCGTGTCGTGGATCTCGACCGGCGGCGGCGCGTCGCTCGAGCTCCTCGAGGGCAAGGAGCTGCCCGGCGTCGTGGCGATCCCCGCCGCCTGAGGAGCGTCAGCCCGCGAGGTCCGCGACGCCGGGGACGTGGCGGGCGAGGAAGGCGAGGATCGCTCGCACCTGGCGGACCTTCTCCTCGACGTCGAACGAGGAGTGGCCGGTCTCGTACACGTAGACCTCGTGCGGGTGGCCGCGCGCCGCTAGGCGGTCGACGTACGCCATCGCCTGAGCGTACGGGCAGCGGCTGTCGTTCCGGCCGATGACGAACAGCACCGGCGCGCGGACCTCGTCCACGAAGTTGATGGGATTGCGGTCGCGCATGAGCTCGGGCACGTCCTGCGGCTCGCCTCCGAGGAGGGCCCGGTCGTACGCCTGCAGGAGCGGCGAGAGCTCCTCGTAGCCGGCCTCGTAGTCCCCGACGGGCACGCCCGCGACGCCGCAGAGCCAGAGGTCGGGGTGCTTCCCGAGCTCGAGGAGCGTCACGTACCCGCCCCAGGAGTGCCCGCCGATCACGGCGCGCTCCGGGTCGGCGACACCCCGTGCGACGAGGTCGGCCAGACCGGCGTTGACGTCCTCGAGCTCCGGCCCGCCGATGTTCCCGACGAGCGCGTCCCGCCACTCGCGCCCGTACCCGATCGACCCGCGGTAGTTGACCATCCCCACGGCGAAGCCGGCGTCGACGTACGCCTGGGCCTCGGGGAACCAGCGGTCGAGGTCGTGCCACGTCGGCCCACCGTGCACGAGCATGAGGACGGGGAACGGGCCGTCGCCCTCCGGCGTGACGAGGAAGCCGTGGACGCGCTGCCCGTGCGGGTTCAGGAAGTGCCAGGGCCGGAACGGGCGCGCGCGGGGCGCGACCGCGCCGGCGATGCGAACGACCTCGTCCCCGTGGTCGTCGAGCACGCGGCGGTGGCGGTCGCTGCGCTCGTGGACGAGCCACACGCGCCCGTCCGGTCGAACGCGCGCCTTCTGCACGATGCCGGGCTCGGACGGGACCCTTTCGAGGGAGCCGGTCGCGAGGTCGTAGCGGAGGAGCGAGTCGCCTCCCTCCACGCGGTTGACGAGGAGGAGCGCGGAGGCGTCCGGCCACCAGTCCTCCACCCTGGCCTCGCCGTGGACGTCGACGGGCAGGTCGCGGCGCTCGCCCGTGGCGAGATCCCAGATCCCCGGCCTGACGTCGCCCTCGCGCTCGTGGTCGAACGCGAGCCGGTGGTCGCCCGCGACCGGCGACCAGCAGCGGGCCTCGAGCGACATGCTCTCGTCGAGGAGCTCCCCCACGGTCGCGCCGGTCCGCGGGTCGACGACGCGGAGCGCGGGGTGGATGAGGTCGCCGTGCTCGGAGTGCTCGAGGCAGAGCAGCGAGCCGTCGGCCGAGAGCGCCCCGAGGAGGAATCCCTCGCGGTACGCGCTCCCGAGGGTGACGCTCTCCGGCGAGCGGAGGAGCTCGCTCGCCGGCTCTCCGTCCAGCGACACCCAGACGGCGAAGCCCTCCGCGTTCGCGATGCCCGCGGCGACGACTCCGGGTGCCTGGGCGAGCCCCATGCTCCAGCCGGGCGGCGTGCCGGGGAGGAAGGGCCGTGTCCCGCCTCCGGCGAAAGGCTGCACGAGCCAGCGGCCGGCCTCGGAGCCGGTCTCGTCCTCGAACCAGAGCACCCCCTCGCCGTCGAGCGTGGGCGCTCCGTCCGCGACGCCGACCGGGTTGTCGGTGACCTGCCGCCTCGTGCCGCTCGCGAGGTCGAGTGCGTGGAGCTGCCAGACGCCGGACTCGTTCGACGGGTACACGACGCGCTCCGGGGCGAGCGACGACCACTCGGGGAGGTAGGCGACGGCGGCGCGGAAGCGGTTCTGCCACTCGGGGGTCGAGGCTCCGGGCATGGTGCGACGCTACCGCAGGGCCGCCGCCCGCCGTCGCCTAAGATCGACCCAATGCTCATCGCGGGGAACTGGAAGATGTTCAAGGGCGCGCACGAGGCGCGCGCGTTCGCGACGCGCATCAGGCACCTCCCGGAGCGCCTGCCCGGGATAGACGTCGTCGTGTGCCCGCCGCTCGTCTCGCTCGAGGCGACGCTCCAGGGGCTCGGGGCGGGGAGCCTCGTGAAGGTGTACGCGCAGAACGTGCACTGGGAGCTCGAGGGCGCCTTCACGGGCGAGGTCTCGGCGCCGATGCTCGCCGAGATCGGCGTCTCGGGCGCGATCGTGGGCCACTCGGAGCGGCGGCAGCACTTCGGCGAGACCGACGAGACGGTGCGGCTCCGCGCCGCGGCCGCGCTCGAGGCGGGCCTCTCGGTCATCGCCTGCGTCGGCGAGACGGAGGCGGAGCGCGAGGCCGAGGAGACCGAGGCCGTGCTCGCACGCCAGGTCGAGGTCCTCCCGCGACACGAGCGCCTCGTCATCGCGTACGAGCCCGTGTGGGCGATCGGGACCGGGCGGACGGCGACCCCCGAGATGGCCCAGGAGGCGCACGCCTTCCTCAAGTCGCTGCACGGCGCGCCGGTGCTCTACGGGGGCTCCGTGAAGCCCGAGAACGCGCTCGTCCTCCTCTCCCAGCCCGACGTGGACGGCGCCCTCGTGGGGGGAGCGTCGCTCGACCCCGTCTCGTTCGAGGAGATCTGCCAGGCGGGCGCCGCAGCTGCGGCGGCGGCCGCGGCGTGAGCCCGCTCGTCGCACTCGTCATCCTCGACGGCTGGGGGCTCGCGCCCGCCGGCCCCGGGAACGCCGTCGAGCTCGCCGACACGCCCGTCTTCGACGCGCTTCTGGAGCGGTACCCGCACACGACGCTTCGGGCCTCCGGCGAGGCCGTCGGCCTTCCGCCGGGCCAGATGGGGAACTCGGAGGTCGGCCACCTGACGATCGGCTCCGGCCGGATCCTCTTCCAGGACCTCCTGCGGGTGAACCGCGCTGTCGAGGACGGCTCGATGTACGAGAACGAGGCGCTCGTCGGAGCCTTCCGGCGGGCGCGCGAGCGCGGCGGGGCGGTGCACCTGCTCGGCCTCGTCTCGTACGGGGGAGTCCACTCGCACATCGACCACCTCCGTGCCCTGCTCGAGCTCGCGCGGCGAGAGGGGATGGAGGAGCGGACCTGGGTGCACGCGTTCACCGACGGGCGCGACGTGTCCCCGCACGCCGCGGAGCGCGACCTCGCCGAGCTCCCTGCGGAGCGGATCGCGACGGTCTGCGGGCGCTACTACGCGATGGACCGCGATCGCCGATGGGAGCGCACGGACCGCGCGCTCGCCGCGATCCTGCGCGGCGAGGGCGTGCGTGCGGCCGACCCCGTGGCAGCCGTGCGCGCGAGCTACGAGCGGGGCGTCACGGACGAGTTCGTCGAGCCGGTCGTCCTCGAGGGGCGCCCGCGGCTCGACCCCGCGACGGACGCGGCCGTCTTCTTCAACTTCCGGCCTGACCGCGCGCGCCAGCTCTCGGAGCGGCTGGGGGAGGCCGGTGTCGACCTCGTGACGATGACGCGCTACCGGGAGGACTTCACGTTCCCCGTCGCGTTCGGCGAGCAGGAGGTGCGCGACACGCTCGCGGAGGTCCTCTCGCGGAACGGCGTCCGCCAGCTCCACGCCGCGGAAACGGAGAAGTACGCGCACGTCACGTACTTCTTCAACGGGGGCGAGGAGGCGGAGTGGGAGGGGGAGACGCGCATCCTCGTCCCGTCGCCGCGCGACGTCCCGAGCTACGACCTGAAGCCGGAGATGTCGGCTGCAGAGGTGGCCGACCGCGTCTGCGCCGAGCTCGCGGCCGGTGGCTACGGCTTCCTCGTCGTGAACTTCGCGAACCCCGACATGGTCGGCCACACGGGCGTCATCTCGGCCGTCGTCCGGGCGGTCGAGGCGACGGACGCCGCGCTCGGGCGCGTCCTGGCGTGCGTCGGGGCCGAGGGGGGCGTCTGCCTCGTGACCGCCGACCACGGGAACGCCGAGGTCATGCTCGAGGCCGACGGCGTGAGCCCGCACACCGCCCACACCTCGAGCCCGGTTCCCCTCGTGGTCACCGACGAGCGGCTCGCGCTCCGCGAGGGCGAGCTGTCCGACCTCGCGCCCACCATTCTCTCGTTGCTCGGGATCGAGGTCCCGGGTGCCATGACAGGACAGCCGATCGCAACGCCGCTCTAACTCCCGCGCGGAAAGCCTTTACACCCCGAGATCTATACTCGCCTCCTGACCATGTCGCTGCCGCAGCCCGACCTCGGTGTCCTCCGCAAGGCCCAGCGTGGCGACGAGCGGGCGTTCACGATCATCGTCCGGACGTACGAGCAGCCCGTCTACAACTACATCCTCCGGCTCACGGGCGACCGCTCGCTCGCCGAGGACCTGACGCAGGAGGTCTTCCTCCGCGTGTTCCAGGGGCTCCCCGGCTTCTCGCTCCGCTCACGGTTCACGACCTGGCTCTTCCAGGTCGCGAAGAACCGGGTGCTCGACGAGCTGCGCGCGCTCGACCGGCGTCCGAGGTCGGTCGTGGCGATCGAGGACGCGCCACACCTCGAGGTCGTGGACGCGCCCGCGGAGCGCTCGGAGACGATCGACGCCGTGTGGCGCGCGGTCGAGGCGCTGAACCCCGACCTGAAGATGGCGCTGCTCCTCCGCGATGTCGTCGGGCTCTCGTACACCGAGATCGCGGAGACGCTCGAGATCACGCTCGCCACCGTGAAGTGGCGGATCTACAAGGCGCGCGAAGAGGTGCAGCTCGCGCTCCAGCGCGACGGGGTCGTCATACCGACCCGCTCGACGGCCCGCGCGACCGAGTCCGTCTGACCACGCCGACCCTGGCGAGCCGGAGCCAGAGGCGCTCTCGCGGCGCGGGCGTGCCTACCATGGCCGGATGGAGCGCTCGCCGGTCACGGCTCGTCAGGTTGCGGTCGCCGGCGCGTCGTTCGCGGCGCTCTGCGTCGTCGGGACGCTCGGGTTCATGGCCGTCTCGGACGAGTCGCCCTTCGACGCCCTCTACCGCACCGTCATCACCGTGTACACGGCGGGCCTCGTGTCGGCGCCCGAGACGGCGGCTGCCAAGGCGCTCACGATCGGTCTCGTCGTCTGGGGTGTGGCAATCTTCCTCTACGTCTTCGGCCTGATCATCGAGCTCACCGTCAGCGGGACCGTGAGCGGGGCCTGGGAGCTGCGACGACGAATGCGACGAGTGGACGAGCTGACGGGGCACGTGATCATCTGCGGCTACGGCCGCGTCGGGCGCCGCGCCGCCCGCGAGTTCCGCGAGGCCGGCGTGCCGTTCGTCGTCCTCGATGTCGGGCGCGAGGCGATTGAGCACGCGCAGGCCCGCGGCGACCTGTACGTCGAGGGAGCCGGGACGAGCGACGAGGACCTCGGGCGAGCCGGCATCGGCCGGGCCCGGGGGCTCGTCGCCTCGTCCGACTCGGACGTGGACAACCTCTACATCACGCTGTCCGCGAGGGCCAGGCGCGACGACCTCTTCATCGTCGCCCGGGCGTCCACCGCGGACGCCGCCGCCAAGCTCCGGCTCGCGGGCGCGGACCGCGTCGTGCAGCCGTACTCCTCTGCGGGCCTCCACATGGCGAACCTCGTGCTCAAGCCGCAGGTCGTCGAGTTCCTCGATCTCGCGTCCACGGCGGGCGGGCCGATGCCGGAGCTCCGCTTCGAGGAGATCGTGGTCGATCCGACCTGTGCCTCGTGCGGGCGCTCGATCGGAGAGCTGCGCATCCGCGAGCGCACGGGAGCGCTCGTCATCGCGCTCCGGAAGGCGGACGGCTCCTTCGACCCGACGCCCGGGCCGGATGCGCTGCTCGAGCCCGGGGACGTCGCCATCGGCGTCGGCACGACGGAGGAGATGCGGCGGCTCGAGGACCTCTTCGCGCCGCGGGAGCCGTCGCTTGCCTGACCCCGTCGCGCGCCTTGCCGGGGCGCTCTCGGAGATCGCCGGCGCGCCCGTCGAGCTCGAGCGGCCCGCCGACCCCGAGCACGGCGACTACGCGACGACCGTGGCGCTCCGGCTCGCGCCGGCGGCCAGGCGCCCGCCGCGCGACCTCGCCGCCGACATCGCCGCGGAGGCGGTCGCACGAGGCCTCGCCGCGTCCGCGGAGTCCGCAGGGCCCGGCTTCGTGAACCTGCGGGTCGCCGACGAGTGGCTCGCCGGGGCGGTGGCTGAGATCCTCGCGGCGGACGCGTTCGGAGCCGGCTCTGCGACGACGCCGGAGCGGATCCAGGTCGAGATGGTGTCGGCCAACCCCACGGGCCCGCTGACCGTCGCCTCGGCCCGGAACGGCGCGTACGGGGACTCCGTCGCGCGGCTCCTCGAGTTCGCCGGCCACACGGCCGAGCGCGAGTACTATTACAACGACGCCGGGGCGCAGATGGAGCGCTTCCACGCCTCCGTCGAGGCCGTGCGGCACGGCGAGGAGCCGCCCGAGGACGGCTACCGAGGCGACTACATCGCGGAGCTCGCCGCCGTCCCGGGAGATCCCGTGCCGGCGATGCTCGAGCGCATCGAGGCGACGCTGGAGCGCTTCCGGATCCACTTCGACACCTGGGAGCGCCAGAGCGAGATCGAGGCGGAGATCCCGGAGGCGATCGCGCTCCTCGACACGTACGAGGAGGAGGGCGCCCTCTGGGCTCGCACGAGCGCGCACGGCGACGACAAGGATCGCGTCCTCGTCCGCTCGGACGGGACGCCGGGGTACTTCGCCGCCGACGCGGCGTACATGCGGCGGAAGTTCGCGCGCGGGTTCGACCGCCTCGTCTACGTCCTCGGCGCCGACCACCACGGCTACGTCGGGCGCCTCCAGGCGCTCGCGGAGATGCTCGGGCACCCGCGGGAGTCCGTCGAGGTGCTCATCTACCAGCTCGTCCAGCTCGTCGAGGGCGGCGAGGCGAGGAAGATGTCGAAGCGCCGCGGCGACGTCGTGTTCCTGGATGAGCTCCTCGACACGATCGGCGTCGACGCGGCCCGTTGGTACCTCGTCTCGCGCGGGCACGACCAGACGATCGAGCTCGACGTCGACCTCGCGAAGCAGCGGACGCAGAAGAATCCCGTCTACTACGTCCAGTACGCGCACGCGCGCATCGCCGGCATCCTCCGCAACGCAGCCTCGGTGTCTGACACCTTTTCCACAGCCGCTCCTCTGGCGCCGGAGGAGCGCGACCTCGTGAAGCGCCTGCTCGAGTTCCCGCAGGTGGCGGCGGAGGCGGCCGAGCGGAGGGCGCCGCACGCGCTCCCCGTCTATGCGATCCGCGTGGCGGACGACTTCCACCGCTTCTACCACCACCACCGCGTGCTCGGGACGGAGCAGGAGGCCTTTCGGCTCGGCCTCTGCCGGGCGACGCAGCTCGTCGTCGCACGCTGCCTCGACCTCGTCGGGGTCGAGGCTCCGGAGCGGATGTAGGATCAGGGGACGTGAGCAGCGCGGTTCCCGATCGCAACCTCGCGCTCGAGCTCGTCCGCGTCACCGAGTCGGCGGCGACGTTCGCCGCGCGCTGGATCGGGCGCGGGGACAAGGTCGCGGCCGACCAGGCCGCGGTCGACGCGATGCGCCTGTTGCTGGACACCGTGACCATGCGCGGCGTCGTCGTGATCGGCGAGGGGGAGAAGGACGAGGCGCCGATGCTCTTCAACGGCGAGGAGGTCGGGAACGGGCAGGGGCCCGAGGTCGACGTCGCGGTCGACCCCCTCGAGGGGACCCGGCTCACCGCGCTCGGGATGCCGAACGCGATCTCGGTCATCGCCGTCGCCGAGCGGGGCACGATGTTTTTCCCTGGCGCGGCGCTGTACATGGACAAGATCGCCGTCGGCCCCGAGGCGGCGGACGCGATCGACATCGACCTGTCGCCGACCGAGAACCTCGAGCGCGTCGCCGAGGCGAAGGGGGTCGAGGTCAACGACCTCACCGTCGTCGTTCTCGAGCGTGACCGCCACGACGACCTCATCGCGGAGCTCCGCGAGGCCGGCGCTCGCGTGAACCTGATCCGCGACGGCGACGTCGCGCCGGCCATCGCCGCGGCTCAGGCAGGCACGGGCGTCGACCTGCTCATGGGCATCGGCGGGACGCCCGAGGGCGTCATCTCCGCCGCCGCGATCAAGTGCCTCGGGGGCGCGATGCAGGGGAAGCTGTGGCCGCGGAACGAGGACGAGCGGGCGCGGCTGCTCGAGGACGGGTTCGATCTCGACCGCGTGCTCACCGCCGACGACCTCGTCACCGGCGAGAACGTCTTCGTCGCGGCGACCGGAGTCACGAGCGGGGCCCTCCTGCGCGGCGTCCGCGTCGTGGGCGACCGGGTCGAGACGGACTCCCTCGTCATGCGCTCGCGCTCGGGGACGTTCCGCCGCATCTCCGCCTCGCACCCCCTCTCCAAGATCCAGAGCCTGATGAAAGGAGCGCGCTGATGGGAGCGCACGAGCTGTACGAGACCGCCCGGGCGATCGTCGCCGACCACAAGGGGATCCTCGCCGCCGACGAGTCCACGGGGACGATCAAGAAGCGGTTCGACTCGATCGGCGTCGAGTCCACCGAGGAGAACAGGCGCTTCTACCGGCAGCTGCTGTTCACCACGCCGGGCATGGAGGAGTCCATCGGCGGCGTGATCATGTACGACGAGACCCTCCGTCAGGCGACCGACGACGGCACGCCGTTCGCGGAGCTCCTCGCGGCGAAGGGCGTCGTCCCCGGGATCAAGGTCGACACGGGCGCCCACGATCTCGCGGGCTTCCCTGGCGAGAAGGTCACCGAGGGCCTCGACGGCCTCCGCGGACGGCTCGAGGAGTACCGCGGGCTGGGTGCGCGCTTCGCGAAGTGGCGCGCGGTGATCACGATCGGCGACGGCATCCCGACGAGCGCCTGCCTCCATGCGAACGCGCACGCGCTCGCGCGCTACGCCGCGCTCTGCCAGGAGGCCGGGATCGTCCCGATCGTCGAGCCCGAGGTGCTGATGGACGCGGACAACACGATCGAGACGTGCTACGAGGTGACCGCGCGGACGCTCCACACGATGTTCGGAGAGCTCGCCCGGCAGCGTGTCGACCTCCGCGGGACGCTCCTCAAGCCGAACATGGTCATCGCCGGCAAGGGCTGCCCCGAGCAGGCGCCGGCGGAGCGGATCGCAGAGCTGACCGTGGATTGCTTCCTCCGGAACGTCCCGGCTGCGGTGCCCGGCATCGTCTTCCTCTCGGGCGGGCAGTCCGAGGTCGAGGCGACCGAGAACCTGAACGCGATCAACAGGGTCGGCGGGCCGTGGGCGCTCTCGTTCTCGTACGGGCGCGCGCTGCAGGCCTCGGCGCTGAAGGCCTGGGGCGGCGAGCCGGGCAACGCGGAGGCCGCGCAGGCGGCGTTCGCCCACCGCGCGCGCATGAACGCGCTCGCGGCGGCAGGCGAGTGGAGCGCGGAGCTGGAGCAGCCGGTCGCTGCCTGATACCCGCCCGGGCGTCGCCGGACCTCAGCCGGCGGCCCCGGCGAGTGCCCGCACGAGCGGCGAGCCTTCGCCGAGGCGGTGCACGGTCGTCTCGGCAGGCTCGGCGCCGGTGGGCGAGTACCCGAACCGCTCCGCGAGCGCGCCGCAGCGCTCGCTGATGATGCGTTCCCACGGCTCCGCGAGGGGCGCCGGCGTGGCGCTCGCGTACAGGGGGAACCACTTGCGATCACCGGGGAGCGTCGCGAAGGGGAGCCGTTGGCCCGCGCTCGGGACCATGGGGGGCTCGAAGTCGAGCTGGAGGGCGTCCGCGAGATCCCGGAGCGTCGGCTCCGGTGCGGCGAGGAAGTCCTCGAAGCGCACGGCGACCACACCCGGGGTCGTTCGCGCATCGGACAGCGCGATCGCATAGCTGTTCGCCCAGTGCTCGGCGGCGAGGCGCAGGCGGTCGAGTTGCGGGACGCCCTCACGGAACAGCACCGACTTGCGCTCGACGAGCCACGGGCAGACGACGTACGGGTTCCGGACGACGAGCAGGAAGAGAGGGCGGGACTCCTCGAGGAGCGCGGCGAGCAGGGGGATCTTCAGCGTGAAGGCGTGCGTCTTGTCGAGGAACCGGGCTCGCCGGGGATCGCGCGCGTAGACGGCAATGTGCTCGCGGATGAGCCTCCGGAGGCGCTCCCCGTCTTCCGGGGCGGCGTCGTCCGCGGTCGCCCGGTAGAAGGGCACGAGAGCGTCGCAGGCATGCGGTTGGTCGGTCCCGAACGGCGGGATGTCGAGATCGGAGCGGTGCTTGCTGCCCCAAAGGACGCGCGGGAGCCTCGCCTGGCGGTTGCGGATCGTCGCCATCTCGTCGGCGCCCGTCCAGTGCCGCGAGCTCCCGGAAGCGCTGACGACCTCGCTGTGCCGACGCAGGCAGCGGCCGATGAGCGTGCCGCCGGCGCCGCGTGTCCCGAGGAGGAAGATCGGCCGGTCGATCGGGATCGAGTCGACGCGCGGGCCTCGCCGGCGGGGGGAGAAGCGCCAGCGGTCGCGCTCGTAGAGGCGGAGAGCCTTGATCGCGACGTCTCTCGGGCGCAGGCCCGTCGTCCCACCGGCCGACGAGACGAGGTAGGCGAGCCACGACTCACGAGGATCCGTGATCTTCACTCTTGCGCGTGTCTCCAGCGGTGGCGGTGGCCTCGACGTCGCCTGCGTCTTCGTGCCGCGCCGACTCTACACCCGCGACCGATGATGTCACCGTGGGGCATGGGGGACGGACGGGTACCCTCAGCCACCGGTGCCCGCCGTCGAAGCCGATCCACTCGAGGAGCACCTCCTCGGCGCCCTGCGGACGCTCGCGCCGCCCCCTGCGCCCGAGCCCGCGCCGCGGGAGGCGGAGGCGATCTGGCGCGCGCAGGTGGACAGCCGCCAGGCGGACTACGCGGCCCGCTGGCTGCAGGGCCACGGGCGGAGCTTCTACACGATCGGCTCGGCCGGACACGAGTCGAATGCCGCGCTCGCCTTCGCGCTGCGGATCGACGACCCCGCGCTCCTCCACTACCGGTCCGGCGCCTTCTACCTCGCCCGCGCCGCGCAGGCGGGCATCGACGGCGTGCGCGACGTGCTGCTCGGCGTCGTCGCGGCCGCCGCCGAGCCGATCGCCGGCGGGCGGCACAAGGTCTTCGGCCGGCACGAGCTCGCCGTGATCCCGATGACCTCGACCATCGCCTCGCACCTGCCCCGGGCGGTCGGGATGGCGCTCGCCGTCGACCGGGCGCACCGGCTGGGCGTCGAGTGCCCCTGGCGGGAGGACGCCGTCGTCCTCTGCTCGTTCGGCGACGCGTCCCTCAACCACGCGACGGCGCAGGCGGCGCTGAACACGGCCGCCCACTGCGCCTACCAGCACCTCCCGCTCCCGCTGCTCCTCGTGTGCGAGGACAACGGGCTCGGGATCAGCGTGCCGACGCCCCCGGGCTGGGTCGAGGGCTCGCTCCGCTCTCGACCGTGGCTCCGGTACGAGGCGGCGGCAGGGGACGACCCGGCGGCGGTCCTGAGCGTGGCGCGCGCGCTCGCGGACCGGGTGCGTGAGGAGCGTCGGCCCGCGATCCTCCACCTCCGCACCGTCCGCTACCTGAGCCACGCCGGCGCGGACGCGGAGATGGCCTACCGCACGCCGCGAGCGATCCGCGAGGACTACGAGCGCGACCCGCTCCTCGGCACGGCGCGCTGGCTCGTCGCCTCGGGGCGCCACACGGGCGCGGAGCTCGCCGACGACTACCTCGCCGCCCGCGAGCGGGTGCGCGCGGTCGCCCTCGAGGCAGCGGCGCTTCCGCAGCTGCAGACGGCGGAGGAGGTCATGGCGCCCATCGCGCCGCGGCGCCCGTGGGCGATCGCGGAGAAGGTGGGAGCGACCCGCTTCGAGGACGCGGCGCCCGTGACCCTTGCGCAGGCGATCAACGCCGCGCTCGCGGCGCTCCTCGAGCGTCATCCCGAGGCCCTCGTCTTCGGCGAGGACGTCGCGGTCAAGGGCGGCGTGTACGGGGTGACGCGCGGGCTGCACGCCCGTTTCGGGGCGGCGCGCGTGTTCGACACGCTCCTCGACGAGACGTCGATCCTGGGCCTCGCGCTGGGCGCGTCGCTCTGCGGGCTCCTGCCGATCCCGGAGATCCAGTACCTCGCCTACCTCCACAACGCCGAGGACCAGCTCCGCGGGGAGGCGGCGACGCTCCAGTTCTTCTCCCAGGGCCGGTACCGGAACGGGATGGTCGTGCGGATCGCGGGCTACGGGTACCAGCGGGGCTTCGGCGGGCACTTCCACAACGACGACGCCGTGGGCGTGCTCCGCGACATCCCCGGCCTCGTCGTCGCCTCGCCCTCGCGCCCCGACGACGCGGCGTCGATGCTCGCCACGTGCGCGGCGTCGGCGCTCGTCGACGGGAGCGTGTGCGTCTTCCTCGAGCCGATCGCGCTCTACCACACGCGTGACCTGTACGACGAGGGCGACGACGCCTGGACCGCGCTGCTCACGGGCGCCCACGTGCCGATCGGCGCCGCGCGGACGTACCTCGACGGCGACGACCTCACCATCGTCACCTGGGGCAACGGCCTGCACATGTCGCTGCGCGTCGCGCGTCGACTGCGGCTACGCGGGATCGAGCCGCGTGTGCTCGATCTCCGCTGGCTCGCCCCGCTGCCCGTGGACGACGTCCTCAGGGAGGCGCGCGCGACGAGCCGCGTCCTCGTCGTCGACGAGACGCGCCGAACCGGGGGAGTGTCAGAGGGTGTGCTCGCGGCGCTCGTCGACGCGGGCTTCGACGGTCGGATGGCGCGCGTCGCGAGCAAGGACTCGTTCGTGCCGCTCGGCGACGCCGCGCGGCTCGTCCTCGTCTCCGAGGAGGAGATCGAGGCAGCGGCGCTCCGGCTCGTCGGCCGACGGAAGTAAGGTTCGCGCGTGGACGAGCGCGCCCGTGCCTACCTCCGCGCGCTCGTCTACGCGGCGATCCTCGGCATCCCTGTCGCGTTCGCGGCGGTGCTCTTCCAGACGGCGATCCACGACCTCGAGCACGTCGTGTGGGACGTCGTCCCCGAGGAGCTCGGCTGGAGCGAGCCTGCGACTTGGTACGTGATCCTCGTTCCGGGAGTCGCAGGGCTCCTGGTCGCGGCGGCCTGCCGTCTCCCCGGCCACGGCGGGCACAGCCCGCTCGAGGGCCTGGGGATGAGTGCCGTCCAGCCCGTCGACCTCGGGAGCATCCTCCTCGCGGCGCTCGCGAGCCTCGCGCTCGGCATCGTCCTCGGCCCCGAGGCGCCGCTGATCGCACTCGGGTTGGCGCTCGGGGTGGTGGCGGCGCGCCTCGTGCGCTTCGAGGGCACGGAGGCCCAGCTGCTCGTGTTCGCCGGCGCGTTCGCGGCCGTCGCCGCCCTCTTCGGGAACCCTCTGGTCGCGGCGCTCCTGCTCTTCGAGGTGGGCGCCGCGAGCGGGCAGATCCCGGCGGAGAGCCTCGGTCGCGCTCTCCTGCCGGGCTTCGTCGCGGCCGGCACGGGCGGGCTCGTGTTCACGGGTGTCCGCGACTGGCCCGGGCTGCACGCCTCGTCGCTCGCGGTCCCGTCGCTGCCGCCGTACGACACCGTTCGCCCCCTGGATCTCCTGTGGGGCCTCGTCCTCGCCGTCGGCGTCGCGTTCGTCGTCGCGGGGATCCGCCACGGGGCGCATCGCCTCGCCGTCCGCGGCTCCGCGCGCCCGACCGCGCTGCTCGTCGGCGCGGGGCTGCTGGTGGGCGCGTGCGCGGTCGTCTTCCGGGCGACGACCGACGAGCCGGTCGACCTCGTCCTCTTCTCCGGCCAGGCTGCGCTTCCCTCGATCGCCGCCCAGGGCTCGGCCGGCGTGCTCGCGGCGCTCGTCCTGGCGAAGGGCCTCGCCTACGGCCTGTCGCTCGGCGCCGGCTTCAGGGGCGGGCCGGTGTTCCCCGCGATCGCGATCGGCGCCGCGATCGGCGTCCTCGCCGCGGACGTGCTTCCCGGTCTCGAGGCGACGCCGGCCTTCGCCGTCGGCATCGCGGCGGCGATCGCCGCGGCTCTCCGGACGCCGTTCACCGCGGCGCTCCTCGCGGCGCTCCTCGTCGGCTCGGCTGCCACCGAGGTCGCGCCCGTCGTCATCCTCGCCGCCGCGACGGGGTGGCTCGTCGCCGTCGCGCTTCCGAGCCCCGAGGACCGGGCAGCGGCGAAGGCGACCGTGGCGGCCGGACCCTAGGCGTCGGGCTCGCCGGTCTCCTCGTCGGAGCGTCGGAACCTGCGGATGAGCCCGGTGCGGCCCTCGTCGGCCGCCGCCGCCTTCTTCGCCTCCTTCCTCTCGCGGCGGTCCGCGCTCATCTCCTCCTTCTTCACCTTGGCGTCGTCGTACGAGTCCTTCACGAGCTGCGAGCCGCCGCTCCAGCCGAAGACGACGCAGAGGAGCACGATCGCGAAGCCGACGTTGAAGGCTGTTGTGATGAGCTGCTGGCCGAGCGAGTAGGCGGTCGCGGTCGTGTCGTCGGTGTAACTCGAGAGGGCGAACGTGTTGAACGCCTGGTTCACGCCGATCCCGCCTGGCGTGAAGGACAGGATGTTCGCGAGCTGGTTCGAGCCGAGCACGCTCATGACCGACCCGAAGGTGACGGGGATCCCGTACGCGGCGAGGAAGACGATGATCACCATCACCTTCGCCGCGTAGCCACCCATCTGCGGCAGCAGGACGAGCTTCACGTACGCGCCGAAGTCGCTGAGGATCGCGGCGCCCTCCAGGGCCTTGGCCCACATCCTCTTGACCCAGGCCCAGAAGATGCGGAGCAGGAGGGCGACGAGGAAGACCGCCCCCGCGATGATCCCGAGCGTCAGCACCGGGTGGATGGCGATCGCGTCCTTCTCGTTCCCGAACTGGAACTCGAACGACCCCGCGACCTGGGAGAAGAGGTAGACGTAGATGAGCGTCCCGACGACCAGGTAGAAGATCTTCTGCACCACGTACCCGCCGAGGACGCCGGGGAACGTCGCTCCCTGCACGATGGCGACGTACATGAGCAGCGTCACGAACGTCCCCAGGTTCGCCGGCACGAAGTTGTTCAGCGCGACCCCGGCCGCGTACGCGGCGAGCACCGGCATGAACGTCACCCCGCCGGGATAGGCGTACCGAAGGATCCCGTACCAGCCGAGCGCGGTGAGCGTCGTCTGCAGCCCCTGGAAGAGGCAGCCGAGGACGATGTAGCCGATCGAGATCTCGGTCATCGTGTCCCAGAGGTCCTGGAACCAGCCGCGCACGTCGATGCCGGCGGCGTGGAGGAGCAGGAGGAGGAGGGCCGTGCCGACGATCCAGGCGGCGATCTTGAGGATCCTGCGCTTCGTCGGCTCTTCCGCGGGTGCGAGAGGGCTCGGCGCTGCGGCGGCCGTGGACACGGCGTGAGCCTAACGCTCGGTGCGGTCGCCTGTCGTGCCCGGGGAGGGAACTCCTCCGTCTGCCGCGAACGTCCGTGGCATGGGAGAAGCATCGGCGACGGCGAGCCGCGGGGATCTGAGGAGCACGACGTACGAGTTCTTCATCCTCGCGGTCTCGGGTCTCTCGATCGTGAACCTCGTGCTGCTGCTCGCGATCCCCTTCCGGTCGCAGGCGTGGTGGCTCGTCAGCTACGTGGACGCGGCGCTGACCCTGATCTTCGTCGTCGACTTCGCGCTGCGGCTCTCCGGCGCGCCGAGCAAGCGCTCGTACATGCGCCACGGCGGCGTGTTCGACCTGCTCGCATGCCTTCCCGCGCTTCGGGTCTTCAGGCTGTTCCGCATCGTGCGCGCGATCAGGATCGTGCGAGGCCTCGGCGGTCCTCGCGTCTTCCGCGAGCTCCGAGCGGGCTTGGCCTCGGGGACGCTCTACTTCGTCGTCTTCGTCGGCGTCTTCGTGCTCGAGTTCGACGGCCTGCTCGTCCTCTACTTCGAGCACGACGCACCAGGCGCCAACATCACGACCGGCGGCGACGCGCTGTGGTGGGGCTACGTCACGGCGACGACCGTCGGCTACGGCGACCAGTTCCCGGTGACGATCGGCGGCCGGATCGCCGGGGTGTTGATGTTGACCGTCGGAGTCGCTCTCTTCGCAACGTTCTCGGGCTTCGTCGCGAACGCCTTCCTCTCGTCGAAGAGGCCGAGGCTGGAGAGCGCCGACGACGCCGGGCTCGGCGGGATGATCCGTGAGGTCGAGCGGCTGAACGAGGAGCAGCAGGCGACTCTCGAGCAGCTGCGTGCGCGGATTGCCATGCTCGAGCGGGCGACCTGACGCCCGCATCCCCCTCGACCCGTCGGCGTCTACGCGTGTGAGGCTCGGAAGAGTCGCGCTGAACGCGCCGACGGGTCCCGGTCGCCGCCACGGGGTGGTTCCCGACGCGAACGGGCGGCGTGACGACCTCTCCCGGACCGCCGGAGGTCGCAGGGGTAGCATCTCGGTCGTCGACGCAGGTCGAGGGCAGGCAGGCGGCGGCACACGCCGAACGACCACACCCGACTTACGGAGAGGAAACGACCCGATGGCCGACCCAGCGAAGGAAACCCGGGATCACGCGGGAGAGCTCGACCGGACGGCGCTCCCGATCCCCGACCCGAGCTTCGGCGGCACGATGGGTCGCACCCTGGAGCGCTCGGCGGCCGACTGGTCGCTGGTCGCGACCCCGAAGCCGCCGGCGGGGGCTCCGAACGTCCTCGTCGTCCTGATCGACGACGCCGGGTTCGGCAACCCGGAGACGTTCGGCGGCCCGATCGCGACCCCGGCCATGACGCGCGTTCGCGACCTGGGCCATGCCTACAACCGCTTCCACGTCACGGCCATCTGCTCGCCCACGCGCGCGGCCCTCCTGACGGGCCGGAACCAGCACCGTGTCGGATTCGGCTCGATCGCCGAGTACCCGGGCCCGTTCCCCGGGTACACGGCCGCAGTTCCGAAGAGCTGCGCGCCGATCCCGCGCATCCTGCGCGACAACGGCTACGTCACCGGCGGGTTCGGCAAGTGGCACCTGACGCCCGACAACGTCCAGGGCGCAGCGGGGCCGTTCGACCGTTGGCCGAGCGGCTGGGGCTTCGACCACTGGTGGGGCTTCCTGAGTGGTGCCGCGGGGCAGTACGACCCAATCATCACGCAGGACAACGGCGTGATCGGCGTCCCTGAGGGCAAGGACGGAGAGCAGTACTACCTCCCGGACGACATCACGGACAAAGCCGTCGAGTGGCTGCACGCGGTCCGGGCGCAGGACACCTCGAGGCCGTGGTTCCTCTACTACTCGACGGGCTGCGCCCATGCGCCGCACCACGTCTCGAGGGAGTGGGCGGACCGGTACGAAGGTCGCTTCGACGGGGGCTGGGACGTCTATCGCGAGGAGGTGTTCGCGAGGCAGAAGGAGCTCGGGATCATCCCTGCGGACGCAGAGCTCACGGAGCGGCCGGACCTCTTTCCCGCCTGGGACTCGCTGTCGGAGATCGAGAAGAAGCTCTACGCGCGCCAGATGGAGGTCTTCGCGGGCTACTCCGAGAACGCCGACTGGAACGTCGGTCGCCTTCTCGACGCGATCGAGGAGCTGGGCGACCTCTCCAACACGCTCGTCTTCTACATCTGGGGTGACAACGGCGCGAGCATGGAGGGCACGATCACGGGCTCGTTCAACGAGATGACGTTCTTGAACGGCATCCCGCTCACGCCCGAGCAGCAGATGCAGCTCATCGACCAGTACGGCGGCATCGACGCGCTCGGCAGCATCGACACGGCGCCGCACTACGCCGCCGCGTGGGCGTGGGCCGGGAACACGCCGTTCCAGTGGGGCAAGCAGACCGGGAGCCACCTCGGCGGGACGAGGAACCCCCTGGTCGTCTCCTGGCCGAGCAGGATCAGGGGCGCGGGGCCCGTTCGCTCGCAGTTCACGCACTGCGTCGACGTCGGGCCGACGATCCTCGAGGCGGCCGGCCTGCCGGCGCCGAGGACGGTCGACGGCATCGCGCAGGAGCCGATGGACGGGACGAGCTTCCTGCACACGTTCGACGACCCTGACGGCGACGAGCGTCACACCGTCCAGTACTTCGAGTCGATGGGGAGCAGGGCGATCTACCAGGACGGCTGGTGGGCGTGCGCGCGGCTCGACCGGATCCCGTGGGACTTCTCGCCGGAGACCATCAAGAAACTGGCGCCGGGCGTCTACGACCCCGAGCAGGACACGTGGGAGCTGTACTACCTCCCGGACGACTTCTCCCAGGCGCGCGACCTCGCGGCCGAGCAGCCGGAGAAGCTCGCGGAGCTGAAGGAGCTCTTCTGGACGGAGGCGGAGCACAACAAGGTGCTGCCGCTCCTCGGAGGGATGTCGGTCTTCTTCGGCATGCTCCCGCCGCTGCCGACGATCACACGGTTCACGTTCCACGGCGACGTCCAGAACGTCCAGCGTGGGATGGTTCCGCGCGTCTTCGGGAGGTCGTACGCGATCGAGGCCGAGCTGACCGTGCCCGAGGGCGGGGCGGAGGGCGTGATCGTGGCCAACGGCGACGAGATGGGCGGCTTCGCGCTCTGGGTCGACACCGAGGGCACGCTCCGGCACTCCTACTCCATGCTCGGCGTGGAGCACTCCACGCAGACGGCGACCGCCCCGCTCCCGACGGGCGCCGTCTCCGTCCGGATGCAGTTCGACGCCGATGAGGTCACGCCGGGTCCCGGTGGCACGGTGTCCCTTCATGCCAACGGGGCGAAGATCGGCGAGGGTCGCATCGATCGAACCGTGCCCATTGCGTTCTCGTCCTACGCGGGCATGGACGTCGGTCGGGACAACGGGATCGTCGTCGACGCCGCGTACAAGGAGCGAGCGCCGTACGCGTTCACGGGCACGGTGAAGAAGGTCGTCTTCGACCTCGCGCCCGCGTCCCACGCCGACGCCACCGCGCTCCACGAGCACGAGGGGCAGCAGGCCGTCGTGAACGGTCTCGGCTCGTGAGCGACACGAGCACCGAGCACGACGGGCGCGCCGCGCCGGGGTCGACGAGCCCGGGCGAGCCCACGGCCGAACCGGCCGGGGCGAATGTCGCCCTCCACCTCACTCGGGCCGAGCGAGCGGCTCGTGGAAGGGCGGCGCGCGCCGAGGTGCCGCGCTCGGCGCAGGCCGAGATCGCGTTCCCGGAGGGGCGCGACCCGATTGCGCTGCTGGAGCAGCAAGCGGCCTCGCGGGTGCCGGAGCTGGTTCCCATCCGCTACGGCCGGATGCTCACGTCGCCGTTCGCGTTCTACCGCGGCGGTGCGCTCGTCATGGCAGCAGACCTCTCGCGGACGCCGAGCTCGGGGATCCGCGCGCAGCTGTGCGGCGACGCGCATCTCTCGAACTTCGGCGGGTTCGCCTCCCCCGAGCGACGCCTCGTCTTCGACATCAACGACTTCGACGAGACCGCCCCCGGGCCGTGGGAGTGGGACGTGAAGCGCCTTGCGACGAGCTTGGTGGTAGCGGCCCGTGAGAACGGCTTCTCCGGGAAGGAACAGCGGACGGTGGTGCTCGACGCCCTCCGCTCGTACCGGAAGGCGATGGAGGCGTTCGCGGGGATGCGCAACCTCGACGTGTGGTACGCGCGACTCGACGTCGAGCAGGTGATCCACGAGCACGGTGCCGCGCTCGATTCGAAGACCCAGAAGAGGGTCGAGGGGAACGTCGCCAAGGCCCGCACCAAGGACAGCCTGCACGCGTTCGACAGGCTGACGCAGCTGGTCGACGGCGAGCCCCGTATCGTCAGCAATCCGCCGCTCGTCGTCCCCATCGCCGAGCTCATCCCGGACGGCACGGAGCGCGACGAGATCCTGGGCATGCTGCGGGAGCTCTTCCGCTCGTACCGTGGCACCCTGGAGACGGATCGAAGGCACCTGCTCGAGCAGTTCCGGCTGGTGGACATCGCGCACAAGGTCGTCGGGGTCGGAAGCGTGGGCACTCGCGCCTGGATCGCGCTCCTGCTCGGCATCGACGGGCAGGATCCCTTGTTCCTGCAGATGAAGGAGGCGCAGCCCTCCGTCCTGGAGCAGTTCGTGGGGAAGAGCGCCTACCCGAACGCCGGCCAACGCGTCGTCGCGGGCCAGCGGCTGATGCAGGCGACGAGCGACATCTTCCTCGGCTGGCAGCACGTTCCCGCGGGGCTCGACGGGGGCCCGCGGGACTTCTTCGTCCGCCAGCTGAAGGATCAGAAGGCCTCAGCCGTGATCGAGACCATGGCCCCGAGCGTGATGGCGGCGTACGGGCGGATGTGCGGCTGGACGCTCGCCCGCGCGCACGCTCGTTCCGGGGATCGCATCGCGATCGCCGCCTACCTCGGCAAGTCGGACACCTTCGACCAGGCGCTGGCGGCGTTCGCCGAGGCGTACGCCGACCAGAACGAGCGGGACTTCGCGGCGTTGCAGGAGGCGGTCGCGAGCGGTCGGGTCGCCGCCGAGACCGGCATCTAGGCGTACGAGATGGGCGAGGGCATCAGCGAGGTCCTCCCGTTCGCGATCGGGGTCGCGATCGTCCCGATCCCGGTCATCGCGGTGATCCTCATGCTCTTCTCGAGCCGCGCGCGGGTGAACGGACCGGTCTTCCTCCTCGGGTGGGTGACCGGGCTCGGCGTGGCGTTCGCCGTCGTCTTCGCCCTCGCGGATGCCGGCGACGCGTCGTCGAGCTCGACCGCGTCGGACACCGTCTCGTGGCTCAAGGTCGTGCTCGGAGCCGCCCTGCTCCTCCTCGCTGCACGCACCTGGCGAAAGCGCCCCACGCCCGGCACCGCGCCGGCGATGCCGAAGTGGATGGCCGGGATCGACTCCGTGACGGCCGGCAAGGCCTTCGGCCTCGGTGCAGTCCTCGCCGCCGCGAACCCGAAGAACCTGATCCTGATCGTCGGCGCAGCGACCGGGCTCGCCCAGCTCGGCCTCTCCACGGGCGACGTGATCGTCTCCGCGGTGGTGTTCGTCCTCGTGGCGAGCCTCAGCGTCGGCGGGCCGGTCGTCTACTACCTCGTCGGTGGCGAGGGCGCGAAGTCGTCGCTCGACGAGCTGAAGGCCTGGCTGACCACGCACAACGAGGCCGTGATGACCATGCTCTTCCTCGTCTTCGGCGTGATCCTGATCGCGAAGGGGCTCGCCCCGCTCACGGATTGAGCCCGATGGGCGCCACGAGGGAGACGCCTTCCGCCATCGGAGTGCCTGCGGCGTTCCACCTGCTCGCCAAGCCAACGGGCGCCGTCTGCAACCTCGACTGCGCCTACTGCTTCTTCCTCTCGAAGGAGATGCTCTACCCGGGCTCGCGCTTCCGGATGGCCGACGAGGTCCTCGAGGCGTACATCAGTCAGCTGATCGAAGCGCATTCCCAGGTTCCCGAGGTGATGATCGCCTGGCAGGGCGGCGAGCCGACGCTCATGGGCGTCGACTTCTTCCGCCGTTCGGTCGAGCTCGCGAACCGGTACCTGAAGCCTGGCCAGCGAGCCGTGTACACGATCCAGACGAACGGCACGCTCCTCGACCCCGAGTGGGCCGCGTTCTTCGTCGAGAACGACTTCCTGGTCGGGCTCTCGATCGACGGGCCGCGCGACGTGCACGACGCCTACCGGGTGAACAAGGGCGGCAAGGGCTCCTTCGACCAGGTCATGGCCGGCCTCGACCACCTGAAAGCCAACGGGGTCGAGTGGAACGCGCTCACCACGATCCACGCCGCGAACGCCGAGCGCGGGCGCGAGGTGTACTGCTTCCTGCGCGACGAGTGCGGTGCGCGCTTCGTCCAGTTCATCCCCATCATCGAGCGGGTCTCCGAAGCCGCCGACGGGGAGGTGCCGTGGTCGTCGTGGCGGGATCGGCCGCTGTACGAGCAGAGAGGTGAGCGCGTCACCAACCGCTCGGTGACGGCCGAGCAGTACGGCCGCTTCCTGATCGACGTCTTCGAGGAGTGGGTACGCCGCGACGTCGGTGAGGTGTACGTGCAGATGTTCGACGTCGCCCTTGCCAACTGGGTCGGCGAGCCCCCGAGCCTGTGCATCCACTCGGAGACGTGCGGGCTCGCGCTCGCGCTCGAGCACACGGGTGACCTCTACTCCTGCGACCACTTCGTCGAGCCGCGCTACAAGCTCGGGAACATCGCCGACACGCGCATGCTCGACCTCGTCGCCTCGGAGCAGCAGCGCCGGTTCGGCCTCGCCAAGCGCGAGTCGCTACCGCAGTACTGCCTCGAGTGCGACGTGCGCTTCGCCTGCCACGGGGGCTGCCCGAAGGATCGCTTCATCTCGACCCCCGACGGCGAGCCGGGGCTCAACTACCTGTGCGCCGGCTACAAGGCCTTCTTCCACCACGTCGACCGGCCCATGCGCTTCATGGCCGAACGGCTCGGTCGCGGCCTCGCGCCCGCGGACGTCATGCAGCTCTACGCAGCCGAGGACGCTGCGCGCGGCCGCAACGACCCGTGCACGTGCGGGTCGGGCCGCAAGTGGAAGCGCTGCCACGGCGTGTCGTGGGACGAACCTTCGCGGGCCTGATCGCGGTCAGGCTCTCGCCGCAGCCTCGTCGGCGAGCACGAGCTGGCGCGGAACGGAGATCCGGGTCGCCGGGATCGAGGCGTCGTCTGCGAGGAGCCGGGCGAGCGCGTCCGCCTTCTCCGACCCTGCGACGAGCCAGAGCACCTCGCGGGCGCGTGCGAGCCCAGCGTACGTGAGCGTCATCCTCCGCCTGCCCTGGTAGGGGGCCGTGACGGCGACCGCGCGGTCGGTCACGTCGAGCACGGGGTCCCCGTGGACGAGCGACGCCGTGTGGCCGTCCGCCCCCACGCCGAGGTGCACGAGGTCGAGGGTCTCCGGAAGCGAGCGCTCGTACGCGCTGGCGGCGCCGTCGAGGTCGGCGTCCTCGACCTCCATCGCGCGGATCTCGAGCTCGGCGTCGAGCGGAAGGCTCGCGAGCAGGTGCGTGAGATTGCGGTCGGGATCACCGGCCGGGGCGACGCGCTCGTCGACCTGGAAGATCGTCACGGCGTCCCACGGCACGTCCTCGTCCGCGAGGTGGGCGAACATCGCCCGGGGCGTGGCTCCCCCGCTGACCGCGAACAGGAACCGGCCGCGCTCGGCGACCGCCGTCCGGGCGCGGTCTGCGACGATCGCCGCGCCCCGTCTGGCGACGGCTCCGGCGTCCGGGAGGATCTCGACCGTTCGCGAGCTCACGAGGAGCTCTCGCGATGCCCGCCGAACTCCCGGCGCATCGCGGAGAGCACCCTGTTCGCGAAGTCGTCGAGGTCGCGCGAGGCGAAGCGGGAGTAGAGCGCAGTCGTGAGAACAGGGGT